>NZ_JAZGLV010000020.1:0-93696 GCF_036409085.1 Mycobacterium sp. 050134 | reverse complement strand
CCGCAGCCACCTCCGCCCCGACCGCCTCCATCGCGTCGATCACCCACAGCTCCGACTGCGCCGACCAGCGCACCGCGAACAATTCCCCCATCGCCGCCAGCTGATCGGCCGCCGCCCGATTCTCCTCGCGCGCCGACACCGACAACCGCTCCAACAACACGGCCGGCCGCGACAACTTCTCATCGAACATGTGTTCGATTGTGTCACGCGGGTCCGACAAGTCGACAAGTCGACTCGCCAGGATGCGGACACGCCCGAGGGATCGCGGCGACGTTGGCACAGCGCCGAGCAGAACGTGGATTCCCGACGCCGCACCTGACGGCCGGGGTCGCTGAGCGGCGATCCCCCCGGGTGGTTCTCGCCCGGGACACCCGATGATGTCGTCTACGGAACTCGAGCCGGCGGCCCCGGGGTTCGTTCGGGTGCCGTACGAGGCGGCCAGCGGCGGGCCGAGACCGGAGCGCCGTTATCGGACGCGATGGCGGCCGCCCACGACCAGCAGATGCGCCAGCCCTCATCGTGAAGGACGGGGCGGTCGTCGTCGAGCGTCGCGCCCCGGGGATGCCGCCGCGCGGCCGCGCTGGTTCCTCAGCACCCGGATAGTGAAACGGGGAAGCCGTTTCCCGGGCCGCCGCTCGATCCCGTACTCCCAGGCCAGACCCTGGCCGAGTTGCCAGCCACGCCAACGGGCCAGCATGCTCAGTCCCGCACCCACGGCGGTGGCAAACAGCGTGCCCTGCGCCGGCGCACCGCGGAAGCTGAACGCCACCTCCACTCCGCTGGCAGCCACTGCGCAGGTTGCGTAAAGCGTGTTGCCGCCGAAGATCTGCGGGATGCGCCCGACCGTCAGGTCGCGCAACACACCACCGCCGACCGCGGTGATCGTGCCCAACAGCAGCGCGGGCAGCCAGCTCAAGCCAACCGCCAACGTCTTCTGCGCGCCGACCGCCGCCCATGTGCCCAACGCCAGCGCATCGACGACGGGATAAGCCACGGTCCACAGCCGGCCCCGCAGGGGTGCCACAAAGGCCAGCAATGCTCCCGCCAATGCGGTTGCCATATAACGGGAGTCGGTCAGCGCAACGGGCGGACCATGCTGCAGCAGCGTATCCCGGATCACGCCACCTCCGAGGCCGGACACGATAGCCAGCCCCACGAAGCCCACGGGGTCCATGCGCCACTGGCGGGCGACGACACCGCCGAGCACCGCATTGGCGAATACTCCGGCCAGATCGACAGCATGCGACAGCTCGCTCAGCGCGGCACTCATCCACCCATCCCTCCCGGAAGCCCACTAATCATCAAGATCCCACGAGACCCCGGGCTTCCGCCGCGGCCAAAGCTGTTGAGGGCCAGGAACCGTAGCGTAGCCACCAGGCCCGGCCGCGCGAATATCGGCCGGCGCCCCGCGCGCGAGCACAAACTTTGTCCGGGAAATCTTGAGCCGATGGGAATTGTGCCGACGGCCTTCCGGAAAGACGATAGGCGGTAGTCGCAGCGGGGCGAACACCGTCGGGGCGTGACCGCGCTCGGGCTGCCCGCATCCGTCGGCGCCCAACTGGCGGCCGCGGCCAGCTATGGCGTTGACGCGCACGAAGCGCATACCACCGAGGAGGTCGCCGAGTTGGTGCGCGCCGGCGTCGCCGCCCGGCACCGACCGACCCTGGTCAACGCACGCACCACGCCGGCCGGAACCTGACGTCGACGGGACGAGTTAGCTTGCTAGACCGACGATCGCGAGCATGAACAACACACCCCCGATGGTGCATGCCGGGGTCGCAAGCGTCCGGCGCCCGGCATTTGCCTTAGGCAAGATGTCAGCGCTCGCCAGATACATCAGAAAGCCCGCGAAGAAACCGAGGGCCACCTCGAGGAGGCGATGGGGAATCGTCACGGCCAGGGTCAGGGCGGCGCCCGCAACCGGTGCGACAGCGTCGGCGGCGAGCAGCGCCAGCGCCCTTCGCCGGTCGTTTCCGTAGACCGACGTGATGGTGTACGTGTTGAAGCCGTCGGCAAAGTCGTGGCCGATCACCGCCACCGCGACCACCGCACCCACGCCGGCACCGGCCTGAAAGGCGGCACCGATGGTGAATCCGTCCATGACGCTGTGACCGACCAATCCCGTGGCCGCCACGAGACCCACGCTCGGCGCCTCGTCAAATTCGGCATTTACCGAATGCTCGTGGTGAATACCGACCGTGCGTTCCACGACGTGCAGCGCCAGAAAGCCCAGGACGAACGCCACCAGCGGCGCGGGTACACCGAGTAGCGTCCAGGACTGCTGGCTCAGCGCTTCGGGCAACAGGTCGAAGGCCACCGCACCGAGCATCAGCCCGGCGGCCAGGCCGAGCACCAGATGGCGGTAGGAACCGATGCGCACCGCCGCATAGCCACCCAGCAACGTGGTGATGAACGAACCAAACGCTACGAGAACGGCCACTGCGCGCCACCTCCGTGGAAAACGTAGCGCCCGAACCGGCTCAGCGGCCGTAACCGGGACGCCCGAGCCCGAGCGCGTGCTGGGCGATCATGTTGCGGAACACCTCGAGGGTGCCGCCATAGATGCCCAACGGCAACGCCAGCCGGTAGAGATGTTCCGCCGCGCCGCCGCCGACGGACCCGGGTACGTCGGCGGGCAGCGCCGAGGCCGCCCCGAGGATGTCCCTCAGATCCGGTGCGATGTCGCGCATCGTCTGAGCCATCGCGACCCGCCCGAACATGCCGGGCGTGGACAGCGCCGCCTCCATCCGGGCGACGCCGCGTCCGAGCCGGTACCTGACCGCCTGGTCGCGCGTCCGCGCGACGATGGCCGCGACCGTATCGACCACTTCGGCCATGATGTCGCCGTGTGCCGCCATCGCCGCGATGTATTGGAGGCCATGATCTTCCGGATCCGCGATGCCGTGCTCGGAGTCCGGCGCGGCACGCATCACCGTCCAGCCGTCGTTCACTTCGCCGACGCGGTACAGATCGTCGACGCGGACGTCGCCGTAGTAGACGATGTTGGTGCGGTCGCCATCCAGCGTGCGGATGCCGTGGATCTCGATTCCGGGCGTGTCGAGCGGCACCAGGAACATGGTCAGGTTCCGGTGTTTTCGGCCCTTGGGATCGGTGTTGGTGAGCAGGAAGACATAGCCGGCGTTTTGCGCGTTCGACGTGAACATCTTGGAG
Organism: Mycobacterium sp. 050134; assembly: GCF_036409085.1. Taxonomy (NCBI): domain Bacteria; kingdom Bacillati; phylum Actinomycetota; class Actinomycetes; order Mycobacteriales; family Mycobacteriaceae; genus Mycobacterium; species Mycobacterium sp. 050134. Next base: position 90,525 of record NZ_JAZGLV010000020.1, on the reverse strand, counting down.
CCGTTGATGACCCAGCTCGACCCCTCCCGCACCGCCCGGGTCTTGCACGTCGCGACGTCAGAGCCGCCCTCAGGCTCGGTGTAGCCGAGGCACAGCCGGATCTCGCCGCGGAGCACCCCGGGGACCACCTTGTCGACGAGCTCGGGCGCGCCGAACTCCCGGACGAGGCGGACGACGACGGACGTGGCGCCCCAGCGATACCACGGCGTATGGGCGTGGGCGATCTCGAGCTGGAAGATGCGGCGGCGAACCGGGCTGAAGCCGCCGTCGGACTCCAGCTTCCAGTCCGAGGCCAGATAGCCGGCCTTGCCCAACGCCAAATGCACTCGCTCGTCGAAGTTTTCGCCGAACTCCCGCTGACGACGCAGCACGTCGTCGGTGACCACCTTGGTGACGAATTCCCGGGTCTCCTCGAGGAAGGCCCGGTCTTCGTCCGACAGCGCGGCGCGTCCGAAGTCCATCTAGACCGCACCGATGACGAGCGAGCCGAACCTGTCGATGCTTTCTAGCGCGTGGGCCAGGCTGTCACCGGGCAGGCCGACCTGGACCCAGGTCACGCCGAGCTTGGCGAGCCGGTCGAGGCCGCTCAGGTAGGAGTCGGCGTCGAAGTCGCCGGAAACAGGCACCAGCCGTCGCCGCACTGGGCGACCCGCTGACGCGCCGACGTGGTGTTACCACCGATCCAGATCGGCGGCCGGCTGACCGGGCGCGGGTGGGCGGTGATGCCGCGGGCGCTGAAATGCTTTCCCTCGAACGACATGTCATCGGACGTCCACACCGCCCGGATCACCTGCAACGCCTCCTCGAACAGCTCGAGGCGCTCGTCGTAACTGACCCCGAGCGCCGCGAACTCCCGCTTGAGATACCCGACGCCGACCGCCAGGGTGAACCTGCCGCCGGACAGCAAGCCGAGCTTGGCGCCGGACTTGGCCACCACGAACGGGTTTCGGTACGGCAGCACGACGATGTTGGGGATCAGGCGCAGTGTCGCGGTGCGGGCGGCAGCAAAGCCCAGCGCAACAAAGGGATCGAGCGCATCGTGACCCCGGGCGTCGAGCCAGCGCTGCGACGGGGCCGGGTGATCGGTGAACCCGAACCTGTGAAACCCCAGCGCACCGGCTCGTGGAACGCGATCGAGATGCTCATCGGGGCGGTGGACACGCTCAGATGGGCCTGACTGGTGCCGATGCCCGCATGCGCGCGCATGGCGGTCGAGATCCCCAAACGCCCGGTGAATTAGGCGACGAGCGCCTTGGCCAGATCGTCCCTTGTCGGGATCGGCTCGTAACGCACCCAGGCGTACAGCTCCGGGCAGCCCGACCGACCGCGACCGCGCGGGAGAAGACCGCGTGCGCCGAGCGCACGGACTTGCCCGGGAACCGTTTGGCCACAGCGACTATCGCCTGCGCGACCACCTGGGGATCCGCCCCGTCGTCCCGCACGTCGAACAGGTCGAGCAGGCTGTCCACCGACCACTGTTGATCAGAATCCGTGGTCAAATCCACCTCGCCTCTCGCCGGAGCAGCTCATCGCGCAGCGATGACACTCGTGGTTGCTTTTGTAAAGCTGCCGCCACGTTGACATCGGCGCCCGAATTGCATGACACTCTTGCGATGATTCGTAACGGCGGGGGCGGATGATCCCCGCGCCCCCAGCGCCGCACGCGGCGATCGCGGCTGGAGGCCGTGACCGTCGAGAGCCCCGGTGCCGGCCTGCCGTGACCCGAGAGGCGCACCAGTGACGGACTCCTACTACGAACTGCTCGACGCCGACGACCCGTCGGGCGAGAGGTTCGCGGCCACCGACCTGGTGCGCAGCACGCGGACCGCCGAGATCCAGCACGGCGCTCCGGTGTCGGCGCTGCTGGTGCGCGCTGGAGCGGTGCGCCCGGCGCGACGACACCCGGCTGAGCCGCGTCGGCGCCGAGATGCTGGGCCTCGGCCCCGACGGTCGCCCCCGGCCCGTGGCCCGCGCCAGCGGCTGGCGGCTCCAACAGCTCGACACCCGCTCCCTCGCCCACGCCGCGGCGCCGCCGCCCCGTCCTTGTCCGGAGCCGGCAGCCGCAACCTGGAGAAGGACTGGGACCGCAACTACGTGCACAGCCTGGACTGGCGCTGGCTGACCGAGCCCCTCACCGGGGGTCCCGGCGAGTCCTGGATCAAGCCGACGGTGGACCTGGCCAACGGAGAGACGATGACGCCGCTCGAGCGGCTTTTCGCGGTGGCAGACTGCGCCAACGGCATTGGCAGCAAACTGGACATCGCCGAGCGGACGTTCCTCAACACCGATCTCGCCGTGCACGTGTTCCGGGTCCCGGACGGCGAGTGGATCGGCATCCGCGCCGAAACCAGCTACGGTCCCGACGGCATCGGGACGACGATCGGCACGCTCTTCGACCAGCAAGGCGCGGTCGGCGCGATCCAGCAGTCGGTGCTGGTGCGCCGGCGCCCCGGCCGCGAAGCGAAAACCCCGTGACACATCCGCGAAGCTTCGTAAAGTTTGGGACATGAGCCACCCGGCACAGGCGGCCGAAGCCGACACGTCGACCCGTCAGCGGATCCTCGACGCCACCGCCGAAGTCCTCGGCCGCAACGGCAAGACCAAGCTGAGTCTGTCCGAAGTGGCGACGCAGGCCGGCGTGTCGCGTCCCACGCTCTACCGGTGGTTCGCCTCCAAGGAGGATCTGCTCGAGGCCTTCACCAACTACGAACAGCAGGTCTTCGAGAGCGGCCTGGTCAAGGCGACCGCGGGCTTGAAGGGCGCCGACAAGCTCGACGCCGTGCTGCGGTTCATCGTCGAATACCAGCATTCCTACTCGGGGGTGCGGATGGTCGACGTCGAGCCCGAGTACACCATCGCGCAGTTCGGCAGGGTGATTCCCCAGATGCGCGACGGGCTGCAACGCCACCTGCCCGGGCCCAACGCGGCGGTGCGGGCGGCGACCGTGATCCGCATCGCGATCTCGCACTACATCGTCCGCAGCGACGACGCCGACCAGTTCCTGGCGCAGCTGCGGCACGCGGTCGGAATCAAGGCGCCGACCGAACAACCCGATTAGTCAAAGAGCACCGCGGCGTTCAGGTAGCCCGTCGGGTCGAGGGCGCCCTTGAGGGTGCGCATCGCCGCGATGTCGGCCGCTTCGCGCGACATGCCGAGGTAGGGCCGCTTGCGGGTGCCGACGCCGTGCTCGGAGCTGACATTGCCCCCGCAGCGCGCAATGAGCTCCATCATCGGCCCGTACACCGCCGCCTCCCGCTCCGGCGGGCAGCGCAACACGTTGAGGTGCAGGTTGCCCTCGCCGATGTGACCGAACAGGACCGGTAGCGCGTCGGGTACCGCCGACTCGATCAAAGATGATGCTGCGTCCGCGAATTCGCCGATGGATGGCAGGGGCAGCGACACATCGAACTTCAGGGGCGGCCCATAGACGTTGAGCACGTCGGCGAGCGATTCTCGGACCTGCCACAGCCGCTGCTGCGCCGCGACGTCCAGGCCCACCGCGGGTTCGCCGCACAGCCGCACCCCGTCGAGCAGGTCGGCGAGCCGCTCGGTCTGGTCGTGGTCGGCGGCCAGCTCGATCAACAACAGCCAGTCGCCCGGGACCGGGGCGCCCAGCCCCAGGTGCTCATGGGTCAGGGCCGCCGCGCGGCCGTCGATCAGCTCCAGCGCCGCGATGCCGTCGACGTCGCGGAACGCCCGGCCCGCCTCGACCAGCGCCTCGAGGTCCGCGAACCCGCACACCGCGGTCACCCGGTGCTCCGCCGCGGGGTGCAACCGCAGCTCCAGCGACGTGATGACCCCGAGGGTGCCCTCTGCGCCGACGAACAATGCGGGCAGGTCGTAGCCGGTGTTGTCCCGGCGCACCCGGCTATGGCGGCGCAGCAGCGTGCCGTCGGGCAGCGCCACCTCCATGCCGACGACCTGCTCGCCCATGTTGCCGTACCGGACGGTGCGCAGGCCGCCGGCGTTCGTCGAGGCCATGCCGCCGACGGTGGCGGTGTCCCTGGCGGCGAGGTCCACCCCGAACACCAGGCCCGCGCCGTGCGCGGCGCGCTGCACGGCGGACAGCGTGACCCCGGCGCCGGCTTCGATGCGGCGTTCGACCGCATCCACCTCGCCGATCTCGTCCAGCCGCTCGGTCGACAGCAGCACATCGTCGTATTCGGGCACGGTGCCGGCCACCAACGAGGTGCGGCCACCCTGCACGGTCACGTGCGCCCCCGCGTCGCGGCACACCCGCAGCACCTCGGCCACCTCCCCGGGCGAGCCGGGCCGCACCAGCGCGGCGGCCCGTCCGCGGTACCGGCCGGTGTAGTCGACGCTGCGACCGGCCAGCACGTCGGGATCGGTGATCACGTGGCTCGATCCGACGATCCCTTTCAGGTCGTCAAGGCTGCCCGACATGCTCGCGGTTATAGCACCGAATCCGGGCCCGCGTCGGCCATCGCGTCGGGCAGGCGGGTGTCGCCCATGGCGCAGTACACGACGCACTCGGGCTTGGTGGCCAGCACGGCATGAGATCGCCGACGGCGGCGACACCGGTGACCATGCCCGGATCCAGGCCGACCCCGCAGAGCGCCCCGGCGTCCCTGCCCACCTTCTCCGGCGACGACACGCACACCCCGGTCAGCTCGAAGGCCGGATTGGTGATCAGTGCGGTCAGGGCGAGCCCCCCGACATGCCGACGTGGGCGACGCGTATCGCCATGAGTTCCTCCGTCCGCGGGAGCCGCTCGAAACTTTCTAGCCAGTAGTCCACAATCACGGGCACACGCCTACCGGACCCGACCACCGTCGCGCAGAATGAACCGCGATGACGCAACGTGAAGATGTCCAGTTCCCCTCCGGCACCGACCGAATCAGCGCGTGGCTCTATCGGCCGGCGGGCGGTGGCGCCGCACCGCTCCTGGTGATGGCGCACGGCCTGGGAGCGGTGCGCACCATGCGGCTGGACGCCTACGCCGAACGGTTCAGCGCCGCCGGCTACGCCTGCCTAGTGTTCGACTACCGCAACTTCGGCGACAGCGAGGGCCGGCCGCGTCAGCTGCTGGACATCGGCATGCAGCTCGAGGACTGGGCCGCCGCGGTCGCCTACGCCCGCACGCTCGGTGGCATCGACCACGATCGAATTGTGCTGTGGGGCACGTCTTTTGGTGGCGGCCACGTCATCGCCACGGCGGCCCGACTGCCGGGCATCGCCGCGGTCGTGGCGCAGTGCCCGTTCACCGACGGCATCGCCTCGTCCCGCACACTCAGCCCGTTGATCACCGCGCGGATCACCGCACGGGCGCTGCGCGACGTGATCGCCGCTCACACGGGCAAACCGCCGGTGATGGTCCCGACGGCGGGGCGGCCGGGCGAGGTCGCCCTGATGAACGCGCCCGACGCCTACGAGGGCTACCTCGAGCTGGTGCCCGAAGGCGTGCAGCTACCCAACGAGGTGGCGGCGCGCATCGGACTGAAGATCGTCACGTACCGGCCGGGCCGCCTGGCCGCGAAAATCACCTGCCCCATCCTGTTCTGCGTGTGTGAGACGGACTCGGTGGCACCCGCGAAAGCCACGCTGCGGTATGCGGCCAAGGCGCCGCGCGGCGAGGTCAAGACGTACCCCGAGGGCCACTTCGCCATCTACGTCGGCGACGCGTTCGAGCGCGTGGTGGCCGACCAACTCGCCTTCCTGGACCGGCGTCTCAAGGGCGAGCGCGCGTAGCCGAAGCCAACTCGCGCCAGTTGTGCGAATCGCCACACTTCGCCGGACGACCGCTCTAGTCTCTCAGTACCTCCGGGGAAGGGTCCGCCGCGAGGGGAAGGACCGGCGAGATGTCGTACGTCGTTGCAGCGCCCGAACTGCTGGCCGCCACGGCCGCCGAGGTGGAGAACATCGGATCGGCGATCAGCGCCGCGACCGGCACAGCGGTGGGCCCGACCACCGGTTTGCTTGCGGCCGCGCAGGATGAGGTGTCGGCGGCCGTCGCCCAGTTGTTCGCCGGGTACGGCCGCGAATACCACGCCCTGATCTCCCAGGCCGCGCTCTTCCACACCGAGTTCACGCGGGCGCTGGCGGGGGCGGCGAACACCTACGCGCAGGCCGAGGCCGCCGCCGCGACGCTCCTCGGCCCGGCACCCACCGCCGGCGGCGGGCCCAGCCTGCTGACGACGCTGGCCCAGCCGTCCTCGGGCGATCCCCTGTACGCGTTGATCATGGGGGGCACCGGCAACCCGCTGCCCGCGACCGAATACCTGAACAGCATCTTCAACTCCTACATCAAGCCCGGGTTCCCGACGGCCATCCCGCAGGGGCTGTTCACCCCGGAGCAGTTCTGGCCGATCACCCCCAACCTCGGCAGCTTGACGTTCGCGCAGTCGGTCAACCGGGGCGTCAGCCTGCTCAACAGCCAACTCACCACACTGCTCAGCAATCCCAACAACAACGCCATCGTTTTCGGCTACTCGCAGAGCGCGACGATCGCCACCAACGAAATCAACGCGCTGCTGGCGCTGCCCACCAATCTGCAGCCGCTCCCGAACCAGTTGTCGTTCATGCTGGTCGGCAATCCGAACAACCCCGTCGGCGGCCTGCTCGCGCGGTTCCCCGGTTTCTACATCCCGGGCCTGGACGTGCCGTTCAACGGCGCGACTCCCCAATCACCCTGGCACACAAGCATTTACACACTCCAATACGACGGCATCGCGGACGCCCCGCAGTATCCGCTCAACCTGGTCGCCGATCTGAACGCGTTCATGGGCTACTTCGCCGTGCACAGCAGCTACCCGGACCTGACGGCGGCCCAGCTGGCCAACGCCGTGCACTTGCCGACCAGCGGCGGCAACACCGACTACTACATGGTCATGACGCAGAACCTGCCGCTGCTCTCGCCGATCCGCGCCATCCCCTACGCCGGTCCGCCCATCGCCGACATCTTCCAGCCCACCTTGCGGGTGCTCGTCGACATGGGCTACGGCGATTACGGGGTGGGGCTCAACTACGCGAACGTGCCCACCCCAGCCGGCCTGCTGGACATTCCGAACCCGTTCACCGTGATTCCCGATCTCGCCCTGGGGGCGGTGCAGGGCCCGTACGGCGCCGCCGTTGAGATCGGCGTGGAGGCCGGGCTGCTGTCGCCGTCGTACTTCCCCGACACCTACCCGTGGGTTCCGTCGACGAATCCGGGCCTGAACTTCTTCCTCGGCCAGCCGAGCACGACCCTGCTGTCCACCCTGAGCGGGGCCGTCGGGAACGTGCTGCACATCATTCCGCCGATCTTCAATTAGACCGCGGCGTCGGCGCTGTCCGATCCGAGTGGGGAATGCTGGCGGATCGACTCGTCCCGGATCAGACCCCGCAGCAGCGCGGTGCTGAACTCCGCGGCGATCTCCTTGGCGGTGCGCCGGCCGCTCGGCCGCAACCACCGGTAGGCGCCGAGCGTCATCCCGATGTAGCCGAGCGCCAGGACGTGAGAATCGCACGGGTAGAACTCGCCGCTGGCGATCCCGCGGTCGATCAGGCCGTGCACGTGCTCGTAGACCTGGGCCTCCTTTTCGCGAACCTCGGCAACCTGCTCGGCGGTGAACCACTCGGTGATGTACGGCTGCTCCTGGAAATACACCGCCGCACCCTCGGGGTTGGCGGCGATCTGGTCGAGCAGGCGCACGGTGTACTGGTACAGCGCCTCGCGCGCCGTCATCGTCGGGTCGTCATGGACGGCGGCCAGGGTGCGCTCGGCGGCCCGCCGGTAGATGTCGAACAGGATCAGCGACTTGCTGGCGTAGTAGTGGTACACCGTCGCCTTGTTCAGGCCGATCACGTCTGCGACGTCGTCCATCCGGGTGCCGTGATAACCGCGGGCGGCGAACAGCTTGGTGGCCACGGCCAGCAACTCCTCGCGGCGCGTGAGGCCGTTGTCGGATGACATCTTTGCTCTCCATCGTCGCTGCCGGCGCGGGAGGGCCGGATCGCGGATAAGGCTAATTATCAACTAACTGGTTGGCCAGTTTAGGCGTGACGCCGGGTGTCGGAGCGCGGAGGATGGGACTAGACTCGCGTCACGAACCAAGTCGCGATTCGAAGGGGTGGACCATGGACCCAAGTCCGGACTACGACGCGAGCGACGAAATCGAGTTCTTCCTCCGTTATGTGCCCTGGGGGCTGCGGGGCGTGGTCGACGGCAACGGTTACCCGCCGCCCGCCTACCCGCCCGTCTAGCGGCGATCGCGAGGGCGGCGTAGCCGGGCGAAGCGGGTCGCCGCCCTCGACGAAAGCTCCCTCGACGAAAGCTAGAGCGCCTTCAGCTCCTCGGCGACCTCCGTGACCGATTTCTTCGCGTCGCCGAACAGCATGGTGGTTCCTTCGCCGTAGAACAGCGGGTTGTCGATGCCCGCGAATCCCGAGTTCATCGAACGCTTCAACACGATCACCGACCTGGCCTTGTCCACGTTGAGGATCGGCATGCCGTAGATCGGGCTTGACTGTTCGTTCCGGGCCGCCGGGTTGGTGACGTCGTTCGCGCCGATGACGATCGCGACGTCGGTCCGGGCGAACTCGTCATTGATGTCGTCCATGTCCTTCATGGCGTCGTAGTCCACCTCGGCCTCGGCCAGCAGCACGTTCATGTGCCCGGGCATGCGGCCGGCCACCGGGTGGATGGCGTACTTCACCGGCACGCCCTTCTCCTCGAGCAGGCTCGCCATGTCCTTGACGGCGTGCTGGGCCTGCGCGACGGCCAGGCCGTAGCCCGGGACCACGATCACCTGGTTGGCGTAGGCCATCTGGATCGCCGCGTCGGCCGCCGACGTCGCCTTAACGTGCTTGTCCCCGCCTTGACCATCGGGGCCGCCGCTGACGACCACGCCGCCGAATCCGCCCGCGACGATCGCCGGGATCGAGCGGTTCATCGCCTTAGCCATGAGGTTGGTCAGGATCGAGCCGGACGCGCCGACGATCATGCCGGCCACGATCATCGCGGTGTTGTTCAGCGCGAGGCCGGCCGCGGCCGCCGAGAGCCCCGTCATCGCGTTGAGCAGGGAGATGACCACCGGCATGTCGGCGCCACCGATGGGCAGCACCACCATCAGGCCCAGCACGCCGGCGGCGGCTAGCAGGCCGATCATCCACCACAGCGAAGCCCCGCCCGTGCCGGGATGCGCGTGCACGCCCACGGCCACGGCCGCGGTCACGGCGCCGAGCAGCAACAGCAGGTTGATCGGCTGCTGGGCCTTGCCGAACCCGATCGGGGATCCGGAAATGATCTCCTGCAGCTTGCCGAACGCGATGATCGAACCCCAGAACGAGATGGAGCCGATGATCGCGGCGAACAGCGACGCCACCACGATGTGCACGGTCGGCGACTCACCGTGCTGGAAGGCCGAGAAGCCCTTCGTCTCGAGGAATTCCGACAGCGCAATGAGCGCGACGGTGCCGCCGCCGACCCCGTTGAAGAAGGCCACGAGCTGCGGCATGGCCGTCATCTTGGTCAGGCGCGCGGGCGGGACGCCGAGCACCACGCCCACCACCAGCCCGGCGATGATCAGCGGCCACTGGGTGGTGTGCCGGATCGCGACCAGCGTGGCGGCCACCGCGATGACCATGCCGACCGCGGCGATGAGGTTGCCCCGCACCGCGGTCTTCGGCCCGGTCAGGCCCATCAAGCCGTAGATGAAGAGGGCGAACGAAACGATGTAGAGCCCGATCACCAAGTAGTTCATTTGGACACCGACTTCTGGGGCTCCCCGGCTTTGGCGGGCGCCTTCTTCTTGCCCTTGAACATGCCCAGCATGCGGTCGGTCACGATGAACCCGCCGATCACGTTCAGCGTGCCGAACACCACCGCGACGAACAGGATGATCTGCACCGCCAGCGACGGGTGCTCGACCTCCCCGAACACCACCAGCGCGCCGAGCACCACGATCCCGTGGATGGCGTTGGTGCCCGACATCAGGGGGGTGTGCAGCGTGTTGGGCACCTTGGAGATCACCGCGAACCCCACGAACCCGGACAGCACCAGGATCGCCAGGTTGGCAAAAAGGTCGTCGTACATTTCTAGGCTTTCTGTGCTCGAGTCACGCAGGATGCGGCGATGACCTCGTCGTCGAAGTCGGGGTCCAGCTTGCCGCCCTTGACCAAGAGGTCCAGGAGCGCCGTGATGTTCTTGCTGTAGAGCTCGCTGGCATGTTCGGGCATGGTCGCGGGCAGGTTCAGCGGGGCGGCGATCGTCACGCCGTGCTTGACAACGGTCCGCCCGGGCTCGGTGAGCTCGCAGTTGCCCCCGGTTTCGCCGGCCAGGTCCACCACCACGCTGCCGGGCTTCATTCCCTCCACCGCGGCGGCGGTCACCAGGCGCGGCGCGGGCCGGCCTGGAACCAGCGCCGTGGTGATCACGACGTCGAACCCCGTGATCGCCTTCTCCAGCGCCTGCTGCTGTTGGGCCCGTTCGGCCTCGGTGAGTTCACGGGCGTAACCGCCCTCGCCCGCCGCGTCGATGCCGACGTCGAGCCATTGCGCCCCCACCGAGCGGACCTGGTCGGCGACCTCGGGGCGGACGTCATAGCCGGTGGTCCGCGCGCCCAGGCGTTTGGCCGTGGCCAGTGCCTGCAGCCCCGCCACACCGACGCCGAGCACCAGCACGGTGGCCGGCTTCACGGTTCCCGCCGCCGTCGTCAGCATCGGGAAGAACCGGGTCGCCTCCGAGGCCGCCAACAGCACCGCCTTGTATCCGGCGACGTTCGCCTGCGACGACAGCGCATCCATGACCTGGGCGCGCGAGATGCGCGGGATGGCCTCGAGGGCGAACGCCTGCACGCCGGCCTCGGCGAGCGCGCCGATCGAGTTGTCCGCGTTTCGGGGCGCCAGGAAGCCGATCAGCGTCTGACCCCGGCGCAGCTTCTTCACCTCGTCGGCGGTCGGCGGCGCCACCTTGACCACGATGTCGGCGGCCCAGGCGTCCCCGACGCTGGCCCCGGACGCTGTGTAGAGGTCGTCGGGGAGCAGCGCTTTGTCGCCAGCGCCGGACTCGATCACCACCGCTACACCGCTACCCACCAGGGCCGCGACCGCTTTGGGCACCAGCGCGACGCGCCGCTCGTCGGCCCCGGACTCGGCGACCACTCCCACCGTCGTGTGCGCATCTGTCATGGCGCGTACATCCACTTTCTCTGCCTCACGGATTGCCGGCCGGTGATGGCCGGCGCGCTCAGCTACCCTAACCGGCGCTGCATGGGCGCCGCTTTCCAGCCTCGATCCATAACCGGCGGTGATGACGCGATGTTGAACCCCGGGCCGGCCCCCCGCTCCCACGACACGTGCATCCCGGTGGACGACCGCGGTTAAGCCGCGCGCCGGCGACCTGAAACGAGGCGTCACCGCACGTGTCCTATCGTGACCGTCATGGACTTCGCGATGTCGGGAAAAGCCAACGACTACCACAAGCGACTGTCCGACTTCATGATCGAGTACGTCTTCCCGGCCGAGGCCGATTACGACAAATTCCGTCACGAGGCCGGCCCCGACGACCACACCGTTCCGCCGGTCATCGAGGAACTCAAGAAGAAGGCCAAGGAACGCGGCCTGTGGAACTTGTTCCTGCCCGCGGAGTCCGGGCTGACGAACCTCGAATACGCCCCGCTGGCCGAATTGACGGGGTGGAGCCTGGAGATCGCCCCGGAGGCGATCAACTGCGCGGCGCCTGACACCGGCAACATGGAGACCCTGCATCTGTTCGCCACCGAGGAGCAGCGCAAGCAGTGGCTGGAGCCGCTGCTGAACGGCGAGATCCGCAGCGCATTTTCGATGACCGAACCGGCGGTCGCCAGCAGCGACGCCCGCAACATCGAGACCTCCATCGTCCGCGACGGCGGCGACTACGTCATCAACGGGCGCAAGTGGTGGACCTCCGGCGCATCGGACCCGCGCTGCAAGATCCTCATCGTGATGGGCCGCACCAACCCCGAGGCGGCGAGCCACCAGCAGCAGTCGATGGTTCTGGTGCCGATCGACACCCCCGGCGTGACGGTCGTGCGTTCCACCACGGTCTTCGGTTACCAGGACCAGCCCGGTCACTGCGAGATCAGCTACGAAAACGTCCGGGTGCCCGTCACGAATCTGCTCGGGGAAGAAGGCGGCGGCTTCGCGATCGCCCAGGCCCGGCTGGGCCCGGGCCGCATTCACCACTGCATGCGTGCGCTTGGCGGCGCCGAGCGTGCGCTGGCCCTCATGGTGGACCGGGCCCAAAATCGTGTGGCGTTTGGCCGCCCGCTCGCCGAGCAGGGCGTGGTTCGGGAGGCGATTGCCAAGTCGCGCAACGAAATTGACCAGGCCCGACTGTTGTGTCACAAGGCGGCGTGGACGATCGACCAACACGGCAACAAGGCCGCCCACATGCTGGTCTCGCAGATCAAGGCGGTGGCGCCCCAAGTGGCCTGCGACGTGATCGACCGCGCGATCCAGGTGCACGGCGCCGCCGGGGTCAGCGAGGACACGGTGCTGGCCCGCTCGTACGGCTGGCATCGGGCCATGCGCCTGTTCGACGGACCCGACGAGGTACACATGCGGACGATCGCCCGGGCCGAGCTCGGCCACGAGAAGTCAGCGTTCGCGGCGGCGGTCACCTGAGATGGCGGCGGACCTGCGGCAATTGCCCGGCGCGTGGAACTTTCGCGACGTCGCCGACAGCGCCACCGCGCTGCGACCGGGGCGGCTGTTCCGGTCCAGCGAGCTGAGCCGGCTCGACGAGGACGGCCGGGCGACGTTGCTGCGGCTGGGCATCACCGACGTGGCCGACCTGCGCGCCTCCCGTGAGGTCGCCCGCCGCGGACCGGGCCGGGTGCCCGAAGGCGTCGACATCCATCTGCTGCCGTTCCCCGATCTCGGCGACGACAAGTCGAATGACGGTGCGGCGCCGCACGAACACGCTTTCCAGCAGCTGCTGACCAACGGCGAGCCGGACGAGTCCATCAATGAGACCACGGTCCGCTACATGATCGATGAGTACCGGCAGTTCCCCACCCGCAACGGGGCGCAGCGCGCGGTGCGCCGGGTCATCACGCTGTTGGCGGCGGAGCGTCCGGTGCTGACGCACTGCTTCGCGGGCAAGGACCGCACCGGCTTCGTGGTGGCCACGGTGCTGGAGGCGGTCGGGATCGACCGCGACACCATTATCGAGGATTACCTGCGCAGCAACGCGGCCGTGCCGGAGCTGCGGGCCCGGATCTCGGAGATGATCCAGCAGCGGTCCGACACCGAGCTGACTCCGGAGGTTCTCACCTTCACCGAGGCCCGCCTGTCTGACGGCGTTCTCGGTGTGCGCGCGGAATACCTGGCCGCGGCTCGCCAGACAATCGATGACGAATTCGGTTCGCTGGACGCCTACCTGCGCGATGCGGGGGTCACGCGAGAGGATCGCGACCGCTTGCGCGACGCACTCCTCGGCTGACGCAAAATGCCAACATGAACGGGGGATGGCTCTAAGCTGACTCCTGCCGGTTCCAGGGATGCGCCGTATACGGGCGGCAGTGTCCTCGGTACCGCGACGAAAACCTGTAGCCGGAAGGAACGCCGATGTCGACTTTGATTGCGCAGCCTCAACTCCTGACCTCGGCCGCGGCCGACGCGTCCGCGATCGGCTCCGCGATCGACGAGGCCCGGGCCGCCGCGGCCGGTTCGACCACCAATCTGGTGGCGGCCGCGCAGGACGAGGTCTCGGCCATCACCGCGGAATTCTTCGGCGCGTTCGGCCAGGAATACCAGACCCTGCTGCAGCAGGCGACCGCGTTTCACAGCCAATTCGTTGCGACCCTGGGGTCGGCCGGGACCGCCTACACCCAGGCCGAGAACGAGATCGCCGACATGCTCGGGCTCAACTACACGGCACCGACGTTCGGCAAGGCGCTGCAGGCCGCCGACCCCGCCGTCGCCGTCAACCTGATCATGACTGGCAGCGGCACCGCCACCCCGTCGACGACCTACCTGAACAACGTCTTCAGTCGATACCTGTCCGCCTCCAACCCCTTTGGGCCCTTCCTCAATGGTCCGCTGCAGGCCCTGTCCACGCCGGAGGGCCTCTACCCGTTCACCGGCGTCAAGGACCTGACCCTCGACATCTCGCTGGCCCGCGGGGTGACGGAGCTCAACAACGCCATCCGCGCGATCATCGTGGACCCGGCGACATACGCGGGTAACCCCGTCTCAGTGCTGGGTTACTCGCAGAGCGCCATCCTGGCCTCGCTGGAAATGCCGAACCTCGCCGCCGCGGGCGTCCAACCGAGCCAGATGTTCTTCACCCTGCTGGGCGACCCGGCCAACCCGAATGGCGGCCTGCTCGCGCGCTTCCCGGGGCTGAGCTTCCCGAGCCTGGGCGTGACGTTCGGCACGTCGACCCCGAGCAACCTCTATCCGACCAGCATCTACACGCTCGAGTACGACGGCTTCGCCGACTTCCCGCGCTACCCGATCGACATCTTCGCCGACCTCAATGCGCTGGCGGGCATCGTGTTCGTGCACGGCACGTACCCGACCCTCGACCCTGCGCACATCGCGCAGGCCTTCTTGCTGCCCGGATCCGCAGCCCTCGACCCGGCCAATGGCATGACCAACTACTACATGATCCCCACCGAGAACCTGCCGCTGCTGACGCCGCTGCGCGCAATCCCGTTCCTCGGGAACCCGTTGGCGGACCTGATCCAGCCGGACCTCAAGGCCCTCGTGAACTGGGGCTACGGGGATCCCAACTACGGCTTCTCCACCAGCCCCGCCAATGTGCAGACCCCCTTCGGTTTCCTGCCGCCCATGAGCGCGACCGCGCAGCTGGGACCGCTCCTGGTCAGCGGCACGCAGCAGGGCATCACCGCGTTCGCGAACGACATCTCCGCCATGGTTCCGACGTCGCTGCCCAACCTCTCGAGCCTGACGAGCCTGATCCCCGGAGCGGGCGCGACGGGCGGTGCCGTGCTGGCCGCGCCGGCGATCCCGTCGTTCAACGACGTCATCTCCGGCATTCAAACAGCGAACACTACCTTCACCAACACCCTCACGGCCGACTTCTCCACGGCCTACGCGACGCTGCTGCCGACCGCAGATATCGGCACGGCCATCGCGGTCACCCTGCCGTCCTACGACTTCAACCTCTTCCTCGACGGCATCTCGGAAGCGGTCAACGGCAACGTGATTCAGGGGCTCGTGGACGCTTTCGGCCGACCGATCGCCGCCAACATCGGGCTGACCACGCTGGCGGGCGGTTTCGAACTCATCAACCTTGTCAACGCCGCCGAGACGATCTTCACGGGCGTCCCGCACCCCGGCCCGCAGTAAGTGACTGCCACGCGCCGATAAGCGCTGCACCACACCGCCATTCACCTGCCTCGGTGGGTGAGCGGAAAACTCGGACAAAACGGCTCGGTCGCTTTACGCTGACCACGTACTCACCTGGTGAATGACCCGGCGGAAGGATCGCGTCCATGAGTTTCGTCCTCGCTCAACCATCGTTCATGACGACGGTGGCCGCCGATGTGACGGCGATCGGCTCGACGATCAGCGAGGCGAACAACGCGGCGGCCGGCGCGACGACGGGTGTGCTGGCCGCGGCGGGCGACGAGGTATCCGCGGCCACCGCGGCCCTGTTCGACGAGTACGCGCGGGCTTACCAGGAGCTGATCAGGCAGGCGGGGGCATTCCACGACCAGTTTGCGGCGGCCCTGGCCACCGCCGGAACCGCCTACGCCCAGGCCGAGTCCGAGGCGTCGACCGCCCTGCTGTCACTGATCGCGCCCACACAGACCGGTGCCGCGGGGGCGCTGGCCGCGGCCCCGGCCGCGGCCACACCCGTTGACGTGTCGCTGATCCTGGGGGCCAGCGGCGTGCCGATCCCCAGCGCGCAATACATCGCGTCGGCCTACGCCAAGTACATCTCGCCGTACTTCACGACCGCCAACATCCAGGGCCTGTTCACGCCCGAGGGCCTGTACCCGATCACCGGCATCAAGGACCTGACCCTCGCCATCTCGGTGGATCGGGGCCTCACGATCCTCAACAACGCGATCATGGGCCAGCTCAACGCCGGAGCGCACAGCGTCAACGTCTTCGGCTATTCGCAGGGCGCGATCCTCGCCGCCCTCGAACTGCCCATCCTGCAGGCCGCCGGTGTGGATCCACACTCGGTGAGCTTCGTGCTCGTCGGAAACGAGATGACGCCCAACGGCGGCCTGCTGGCCCGCTTCCCGAACCTGAACATCCCGAGCCTCGGCCTGCCGTTCTACGGCGGAATGAACGCGAACACGGGGTTCACCGTCATCAACAACACGCTGGAATACGACGGGTTCGCCGACTTCCCGCAATACCCGATCGACTTCCTCTCCGACCTGAATGCCCTAATGGGCATCATCTACGTGCACGGCACGTACCTGCAGATCCCGGCCTCCCAGCTGGCCACGACCATCACACTGCCGACCACGCCCGGCTACGACGGCGGCACCACCTACAACATGATTCCCAGCCCGCACCTGCCGTTGGTCGAGCCGCTGCGCGCCATCCCCTACATCGGCAACCCGCTCGCCGAACTGCTCCAACCGGATCTGCGCTACCTCGTCAACTGGGGCTACGGCGACCCGGCCTACGGCTGGTCGACCGGCCCGGCCAATGTGACGACCCCGTTCGGCTTGTTCCCGCCGCTCAGCGCGACGACCTCGCTGCCCGGCTATTTGGTCAGCGGGGCGCACGAGGGAATGGTCAACGCCTTCAACGCTTTACAGGCCGAGGGGCCGCCGGTGTTGCCACAACTAACGCTGCCCGACCTCGGCGGCGGCGGACAGTTCTCGCTGCCGAATCCCGGGACGCTGCTGTCCCCGGCGTCCATCGACGGGTTCATCCACGGCCTGCAGACCGCCAACACGCAACTCGTCAACACCTTCACCTCGGACGTATCGACGGCCTACGCGACGCTGCTGCCGACGGCCGACATCGCGACCGCCGTGGCCGTCACTCTGCCGTCGTACGACGCGGACCTGTTCCTCAACGGGATTTCTCAGGCCGTCTCCGGCCAGCCGATCGAGGGACTCCTGCACGCGTTCGGCGACCCGATCGCCGCCGACATCGGACTCGGCACGGTCGCCGGTGGTGTCAACTTCCTGGTCTTCGTCAACGCCCTCGGCACGATCTTCAACGGCACACCACACCCGACGCCGTAGGCCGCACCGGCCCACTCAGGGCTCGAGCACGACCTTGCCGAGCACCCCTCCGTCGGCCAGGCTCTGCAGCGCGGCCTGGCCTTCCGACAACGGATAGCGTTGGGGCGGGGGTGGTTTGAGCCCGAGAAAGACCAATTGGCTGAGCCCCCAGGAGAACAGCGCCGCCGAACCGGGCACCTTGTTGAGGTACTCGCCCCACGCGACACCGACGACGCTGACGTTGCGCAGCAACAGCCGATTGACCTTCACGGTGGGGATGCTCCCCGCGGCGAAGCCGATCACCAGCAGCTTGCCGTCGATCGCGAGCACCCGGACCGCGTCGTCGAACGCCGGGCCGCCGATGGGATCGACGACGATATCCACGCCGCGGCCGCCGGTGTAGTCGCGCACCCGCTGGGCCCAGTCTTCGGCCAGCGGCACCACCAGGTCCGCGCCGACCGACGAGACGAAGTCCGCCGCGGCCGCCCGGTGCACCACACCGATCACCTTGCGCGCGCCCATCGCCTTGGCGACCTGTATCGCCGCGGTGCCGACGCCGCCCGCGGCCCCGAGGACCAGCACCGTGTCGCCCGTCCGCATGGCGGCGCGGCGCGCCAGCGCGAAATACATGGTGTTGTAGTTGACCAACAGCGACACCGCTTCTGCGTCGTCGAGTTCGGCGGGACTGCGGATCACGTTGGGCACCGGGACGGCCACCTGCTCGGCGTAGGCGCCTAGGATCCCAAACGCCGAAACGCGCTCGCCCTCTTTGAATCCTGATCCCGGGGGCGCCGAAAGCACCACCCCGGCGGCCTCCATTCCCGGGACGAACGGCGGGGGGAGCTTGAGCTGATACTCGCCCTTGCTCAGCAGCAGATCCGGAAAACAGACCCCAGCGGCCCGCACGTCGATGACGACGTTGTTTCCGTCGCCACTGACGTCTTCGATGTCGGTGTACACCATGCCGCCCGGGCCGGACAGCCGCTGTACGACGCAGGCTTTCATCGCCCCTACAGCTTGAACGCGGCCCGCTGCGCGTGGGAAAGGTCGGTGATCTCGCCCCAGTGCTCGGCGATGTCGTGCACCGACGGCGGGTTGTCGAAGGTCGTCCCGTCGTTCTGGAACAGGGCGACCCGCTGAACCTTGCCGCCGCCGACCACGAAAACCGATGCGGTGTCGGGGCATTCCTCGGTGCACAGGTAGGCCACCACCGGCGCGACGAACTCGGGGGTGAGCTTTTCCAGCACCTCCTTGGGCAGGATGTCCTCGGTCATCCGGGTGGCCGCGATCGGGGCGATGGCATTGGTGTGGATGTTGTACTTCGCCCCCTCCTGCGCCAGCGTGTTGATCATGCCGACGAGGCCGAGCTTGGCCGCGCCGTAGTTGGCCTGCCCGAAGTTGCCGAACAGCCCGCTGGTGGAGGTGGCGACGACGACCCGCCCGTAGCTCTGCTCACGGAAATGCGGCCACGCGGCGCGCACCACGTTGTAACCGCCGTAGAGGTGCACCTTGAGGACGGCGTCCCAGTTCTCGAAGGACATCTTGTGGAACGTGCCGTCGCGCAGGATCCCGGCGTTGCTGACCACGCCGTGCACGGCGCCGAACTCGTCCAGCGCCGTCTTGATGATGTTGGCGGCGCCCTCCGGCTCGGCCACGCTGTCGTAGTTGGCGACCGCCCGCCCGCCGGCTTCCTTGATCTCGGTGACGACGTGGTCGGCCATGTTGTGGCCGGCGCCGGTGCCGTCGCGGGAGCCACCGAGGTCGTTGACGACCACGCTGGCGCCTTCCCTGGCGAGGGTCAGGGCGTATTCACGCCCAAGCCCCCCACCGGCTCCGGTCACGACGATGACGCGATCCTGCACTCCTGGCATCAGGTTCCTCTCTAGGAAGTAAAACGTGTCACGGCAAGCGATTCCGGGGCAGTTAGAACATCCGGCGCGCCATCTTGAATGCGCGCTGCGTGTAGGGCGGGTAGATGAAGCTCGACAGGTCGGGTCGCGTCGGCTTGGTGAGCACCGACTTGCGATGGCTGAACTCCTCGAACCCGTAGCGGCCGTGGTAGGCACCCATGCCGGACGGGCCCACCCCGCCGAACGGCAGCTTCGCCGTCGACACCTGGAAAGCGATGTGGTTGACGAGCATGCCGCCCGCCGGCACCTCCTTGATCACCCGTTCGCGCGTCTCACGCGCCTTGGTGAACAGGTAGGCCGCCAACGGCTTTGCGCGTGAATTGACGAAACGGATTGCCTCATCCAGGGATCGGACGGTGATGACCGGCAGAACCGGTCCGAAGATCTCGTTCTGCATCAGCGGGCCGTCCGGATCGGGGTCGACGACCACCGCCGGGTGGATGCGCAGGCTGGACGGATCGCAACTGCCGCCGACGGCCACCTTGCCGTCCGCGCCGGACAGGTAACCGCTGATCCGGTCGAACTGGCGCTGGTTGACGATCCGCACACCGTTGGGCCTGTCGGACGTGAACTTGTTGATGGCCGCGGCGATCTTGTCGACGAGCTCGTCGCGAATCTGCGCGTCCGCAATGACGTAATCCGGTGCCACGCAGGTTTGTCCGTTGTTGAGCAGTTTCATCCAGGCGATCCGCTTGGCGGCGACGTCGACGTCGGCGTCGGCCGCCACGATCACCGGGCTCTTGCCCCCCAACTCCAGCGTGCACGGGGTCAGGTGCGGTGCGGCGCCCTCGTAGACCTTGCGGCCGATCTCGGTGCCACCGGTGAACATCACCCGGTCCAGGCCCTGCGCGATGAGCTCCTGGCTGACCGATCCGTCGCCCTCGACCACCGCGATCGCATCGCTGTCGAGGTAGCGCGGCACCAGCTCGGCCATGAGTCGCGACGACGCCGGGGCGATCTCCGACGGCTTGAGGATGACGGCGTTGCCGGCCGCGATTGCGCCGACGGCCGGACCCAGCGTCAGATAGAACGGGTAGTTCCAGGCGCCGATGATCAGGACGGTGCCGTACGGCTCGTACTCGACCCACCCCCGCCCGGGCAGCTGCGGGATCTCCAGCAACTTGTAGCGGCGGCGCGTCCACCTGCGCACGCGCTTGGCCGCGTACTTCGCTTCCCCGGCGGTGGTGGCGATGTCGGCGATGTAGGCCTCGAACGGGTGCCGATCCAGGTCCGCCACGAGGGCGGCCGCGATCGCGTCCTCGTTTTCCTCCATCAACCGCTGCAGCTGCAGCAGCTGTCTCTTGCGCCACTCGATGTCGCGGGTGCGTCCGGTGGCGAACGTCTTGCGGAGCCGGGCCACCGTGGCCGGAATGTCGACCGGCCGGGCTGCGTGCGCTCCGTTGGTGGATTCGGATGTGTTGGGTGCAACCGATTCGGTGGTCATCATCGTCCTTCCGCGCTCGGGTCATCCCGGAGGGTGTATCCGCGATACTAACCATCCGGTTGGGAGAGCAATAGGAAGGATCCGCCCGTCAGAGCTTGGTCGCGGTCACGGAGCCGGGTGGCCCAGCCGTGCGCGCCACCTACAGGCGCTCCGCGATCACGAAGTCGGAGAACGCGTCCTTGTCGTCGGCCATCGGGACGCTCTCGATCCAGCGGCCCAGCCGGCGCATCTCGTCGGTCGAGGCTTGGGCGCGGGCACGCCAGCCATGGTTGTTCAGCCAGTCCGTGACGTCCGCCCGGTGCTCGTCGCGATACATGAGCTCCCCGACGTCGACGGTTTCCGCCAGGCCGAGCTCGTCGGCCACCTTGCGGAACCGCTCGCGCATCTGCTGGCGCCGCTCGTCGGCGTGGGTGGGCGCCGTCTCTGCCGACACCCGGCTCCCGGGCGGGCTCAGCTCGCCGATCTGGGTGAACAACCTGTCCTGGGCCTCGGCCGGCAGGTACATCAGCAGGCCCTCGGCCAGCCAGGCCGTCCGGGCCGTCGGGTCGAAGCCCGCATCGCGCAGGGCGGCGGGCCAATCCTGGCGCAGGTCGATGGCCACCTCGCGACGCTGGGCCGACGGCGTCACCCCGTGCTCGGCCAGCGTGGCGGATTTGTACTCGAGCACCTGCGGCTGGTCGATCTCGTAGACCGTGGTGCCGGCGGGCCAGTCCAGCCGGTATGCCCGGGAATCCAGTCCGGAGGCGAGAATCACGACCTGGCGGATCCCGTCGGCCACGGCGTCCTTGAAGTAGGCGTCGAAGAAGTTGGTACGCACGGCCTGGTAGCCGCGCATGTGCTCGAGCTGGGCCGCCGACTCCTCGTCGAAGGCCTCCACCTTGGCGGCGACCTCCGGGTCGAGCATCGCCTCCCACAGGACGCCCGCGCCCGCGTTGGTGACCAGCAGCTTGGCGTAGGGGTCCCGGATCAGCGGGTCGGGGCGCTCGGTCTCGACGGCGCGGGCGGCGGCCACCATGACGGCCGTGCTGCCGACGCTGGTCTTGATGTCCCAGGTGTCGTCGTGGCTACGCAGTGAGCTCATCGCGTTGGCTCCTTAAAAACGGGCGGGTCAGGCGGATGGGGCGTCGAGACGCGCGCGCAGCAGCGTGCTGCGGACCGCCTCGTCGGACAGGTCGTCGGGCACCGGGCGGCCCAGCCGCGCCATCTCCTCGCGGTTGTCCACGGCCTGCACCCGCCAGCCGTGGCCGGCCAGCCACTCGGCGGCGTCGGAGCGGTCGGGCTCGTGGAAGGTGAGCGCGTGGACGTTGACGTCCAGGCCCAGCCGCTCGCGCATCCGCTGCCAGCGCTGCGAGTTACTGCGGATGTTGAGGCCGAACGCCTCGATGGCGACCTGACTGCCCGGGGCGCTGAGCGCGGTGAACATCTCGAACAGCCGGTCCTGGGCGTCGCTCGGCAGGTACGGCAGCAGGCCCTCGGCGAGCCATGCCGTTGGCTGATCGCGATCGAACCCGGCGGCCGTCAGGGCGGCCGGCCAATCGTCGCGCAGGTCCACCGCGACCGGACGCCGGCTGGCGGTCGGGATTGCGCCGTGCCGTTCCAGGATCCCGGTCTTGTATTCCAGGACCTTGGGCTGGTCGATCTCGTAGACGACGGTGCCGGCCGGCCACGCCAACCGGTACGCGCGCGAATCCAGGCCGGCGGCCAGGATCACCACCTGCCGGACCCCGTCGCCGACGGCGTCCTGGAAGTACTCGTCGAAGAAATGGGTGCGCACGGCCTGGTAGTCGATCCCCAGACGGTGGGCACGCCGGCCCTGCTCGTCGCCGTCGAGCCAGGCCAGCTCCGGATCGGCGAGCCGCGCCCAGGGTGTACCGGCCGACGACACCAGGATCCGGGCGAATTCGTCGCGGATCAGAGGGGCGGGTCCGCCGGTCTCCGCAGCGCGCGCGGCGGCGACGCCCAGCGCGGTGGCGCCGACAAGTTCGGTGATGGCCCAACTGTCCCCAGCGGTCCTCCGGGAGGGGGATTGCGAAGGAGGTAAGGAAGCGTCCACATCAGTCATGACCACGTCATCGTACCGGAGTAGCTTAGGCAAGCTATGCACCCTGTGT
This sequence comes from Mycobacterium sp. 050134, assembly GCF_036409085.1. Taxonomy (NCBI): domain Bacteria; kingdom Bacillati; phylum Actinomycetota; class Actinomycetes; order Mycobacteriales; family Mycobacteriaceae; genus Mycobacterium; species Mycobacterium sp. 050134. The sequence goes on along the minus strand of NZ_JAZGLV010000020.1, from coordinate 67,913 downwards.
GCCACGTCACTACGCGCGTATCGCTCCCCCGGCTCTCCAGAGCGCACCCTCCAGCAGCTGCCGCAGGATCTCGGTGACCGCAAGCATCTCTTCGTGGCTGCGGATGTAGCCGGAATAGAAGCCCACGCCGCACAGCACGACGAGCAGCGTCTCGACGAGCGCGGAGGGTTCGACATCGGCCGACACCTCGCGGTGCTTGATCGCATCCTTGACCGCCCCCGTCAGAAACTCGCGGCTGAGCCGCACGCAATCGTTTTCGATCCCGCTCAATTCGGGATGTCGTTGCGACTCCAGCACGGCGGTGACCAAAAACGCTGCCACCCCGGGATTCTCGGCATTTGCGCTCACGGCGACCGAGATGAAGGCCGTCAGCCGCCCGACCAGTGTGGTCTGCCACCTGGCCTCTCGAATAGCGGAACCGATGACCAGTTCATTGGCCTGCGCCAGTACCTCCCGATAGAGCAATCGCTTACTGGGGAAGTAGTGATTGATCGCTGGCCTCGTCAAGTCGGCGCGGCTCGCAATCTCCTGAAAGGTGGCGCCGTCGTAGCCACGCTCGTTGAATACCAGGCGAGCCGCCCGCACGATGCGCTGACGCGTCTCGTCCGCTTTCGCGGCCGGGGGCCGTCCGGGCCCGCGGCTCGCCGTCGGGGACATTGCTAAAGTGTGCCACCACCCCGGTGTGGCATGAGAGCGTTTGGCGGGATACTACCGAACTTTCCGTCTTGGTAGTCCTGTAGCGCCTCGATCAGTTCACTCCGCGAGTTCATCACGAATGGCCCATAGTGAAACACCGGCTCGCGGATCGGCTGACCGCCCAATAACAACACGTCCATTGCGGTGGTCGACGAGGAGTCGTGCGCCGAATGCGCCCCGACGGTGATGCGGTCTCCGGCGGCCAGTACCGCCAGTTGACCCTGGCGAACGGGATGTGCGTCCGGACCGACGTATCCGCGGCCGGACAACACGTAAACCAGCGCGTTGAAATCGCGACGCCACGGCATGCTGAGGCGCGCCCCGTTGTGGATGGTCGCGTGCGCGAGGGTGATCGGCGTGTGGGTGATGCCGGGCCCGCGGTAGCCGTCGACCTCGCCGGCGATGATGCGCACCAGCGCGCCGCCGTCGTCGGACGCCAGCAGGCCCACGTCCGCGCCTTCGATGGCTTGGTATCGCGGCGCGGCGAACTTGTCCTTCTTTGGAAGGTTCACCCACAGTTGGACGCCGTGAAAGACGCCGCCACTGTCCACCAACTCGGCGGGCGGGGTCTCGATGTGCAGGATGCCGGAACCGGCCGTCATCCACTGCGTCGCACCGTCGGCGATCAGGCCGCCCCCGCCGTGGGAATCCTGGTGCGCGAATCTCCCGTCGATCATGTAGGTGACCGTTTCGAATCCGCGGTGTGGGTGCCAGTCGGTGCCTCGAGGCTCTCCCGGTTGGTAGTTCACCTCACCCATCTGGTCCATGTGGACGAACGGGTCGAGGGCCGCCGCACTGACCCCGGCAAAGGCCCGGACGACCGGGAATCCCTCACCCTCGTACCCCCGGGGGCCGGTGGTGATCGAGCGCACCGCGCGCTCGGTTTCCGCGGGGCGCGCTGTGCTCAGACGCGGCAACGCGAAGGTGTCTGCGGTGACAGCAGGCATGTGGACCTCCATCCCTCATAGCTTCACCCATATAACTGGACCAGAGTCCGGTTATTCCGCGGCCGCCACAGCACCCCGCCGGCCACGGCCTATCCGCCTAGGATGACGTGATGAATGGGGGATCCGGCGAAGCATCGGAGGACGCACCGCTGCCCCACGAGGCCTCGGTGCCCGGGGCGGGTGGTCGGTTCGGCGCGTCGATCCGCGCCTCCGGCTACCTGCAGAAGTGGTTGCTGCTGGGCGTGATCATCGGGGTCGTCGCCGGCCTGGGGGCAGTGGTGTTCTATCTGGCCCTCAGGTACACCAGCGAATTCCTGCTCGGGTACCTGGCGGCCTATGACCTGCCCCGCCCGGTCGGCGAGGGCGGCGGCCGCGGGTCGCCCGGCTTCAAACGAGCGTGGGCGATTCCCTTGATCACCACCGCCGGTGCACTGGTATCCGCACTGCTGGTGGCCAAGCTGGCCCCCGAAGCCACCGGCCACGGGACGGATGCGGCCATCGAGGCCGTGCACAGCGACCCGCGCGCGATCCGATTCCGGGCGGTGCTCGTGAAGATGGTCGCCAGTGCGCTGACGATCGGCTCGGGCGGCTCGGCCGGCCGCGAGGGCCCGACGGCGCAGATCTCCGCCGGGTTCTGTTCGCTGCTGACGCGCCGGCTCAACCTGTCCGACGAGGACGGGCGGGTCGCGGTGGCGCTCGGCATCGGCGCCGGAATCGGCGCGATCTTCGCCGCCCCCCTGGGCGGTGCGGTGCTGGCCGCGTCGATCACCTACCGAGACGACTTCGACTACCGCTGCCTGCTGCCGGGATTCATCACCTCGGGGACGGCGTACGCGGTGCTCGGCGCGCTTCTCGGCTTCGACCCCCTGTTCGGGTACATCGACGCCGAATACCGCTTCGAAAAGGCGGGGCCGCTGCTGTGGTTCGTGGTCATCGGGCTGGCCGCGGCCGCGGTCGGGTACCTGTACGCCCGGATCTTCCACGCCTCCGTGCGCATCACCCGGCGGCTCCCCGGCGGGCCGGTGCTCAAGCCGGCCATCGGCGGGCTGCTGGTGGGCCTGCTCGGACTGGCGATCCCCCAGATCCTCAGCAGCGGCTACGGCTGGGCGCAGCTGGCGGCCGACCGCGGCTCGCTGATGCACATCCCGCTGTGGGTGGTCGTGGTCCTGCCGATCGCCAAGATCGTCGCCACATCGCTGTCGATCGGCACCGGCGGGTCCGGCGGGCTCTTCGGCCCGGGGATCGTGATCGGCGCGTTCGTCGGGGCCGCGATCTGGCGCCTCGGCGAAGTCCTCGCCCTGCCGGGCGTGCCGCACGAGCCCGGCGTCTTCGTCGTCGTCGGGATGATGACGTGCTTCGGTAGCGTCGCGCGCGCCCCGCTGGCCATCATGATCATGGTCGCGGAGATGACCGGATCGTTCTCCGTGGTACCGGGCGCGATCCTGTCGGTCGGCATCGCGGCGCTGCTGATGTCGCGCACCAACGTCACCATCTACGAGGCGCAGCGGCTCAACCGGCAGACCGCCGAGGCCGAGCGCGAGCGCGGGCAGGCCCCGGCGGCCGGCACCGAGTAGCTAGGACGACGCGTTGCGCGCGCTGCTCGCCGCGTCCTTCTCGGTGGACGAGCCCTCGTGGGTCAACTGGCCACCGGCGCTCTCCAGGTGCGCCCGGACGAACCACTGGAACTTCTCCAGGCTGCCCGCCTGGTCGATCAGCAGGTCCTGGGTGACCGGGTCGAGTTCCTCGGTCTCCTCGATGCCCTTGCGGATGTCTTCGATGACTCCGGTGTAGACCAGATCCAGCGCCGCAAGGTGGGATTGGACGCAGTCACGACCCACCGAATAGTCGTCCCAGGTGCGGTCTTTGATGATCGCCCCGGGTGTGCCCTGTGGCGACGCGCCCAGGGCCGCGATGCGCTCGGCGACGTCGTCGGCGAAGCCACGGACCGCCTCAACCTGTGGGTCGATCATTTCGTGGACGCCAATGAAGTTGGGCCCCACCACATTCCAGCGAACGTGCTTGAGGGTCAGGTGAAGATCGTTGTAGGTGCTCAGCTGCTTCTGCAGCAGTTCGGCGAGCCGCGCCCCCTGCTTATCGGTCAAACCCGGGATAGTGAACTGCGTCATCAATCACTCCTGCGTCAAGTCATAAACCTTCCCGCCGCGAATACCCCGGGGCGGGGGCAAATAATCGTCGGCTCCCGCTCAAATGGAGTGGATGTGCTGCACCGGCAACCGCGCACCGCGTCGCGGTTCGTAAGCCAGGCCGCTGACTTCGAGGAGCCGCACCACCCGGTGGCGATGCGGCCGCATCGGTTCGAGGAGTTCGAGCATGCCGGCGTCGTCGACCGGCCGGCCCACGAGCGTCCACCCGATCATCTTCGGGACGTGGTAGTCGCCGACCGACAGGGCGTCGGCATCGCCGAACGCGCGCTGCGCCGTCTCGGCGGCCGTCCATATCCCTACGCCCGGAAGCGACGTCAACGCCTCGCGGGCCTGCTCGGCCGGACGCGACGTCAACCGCTCCAGCGACGCCGCCCGCTGCGCACACGTCACCACCGCCCGGGCGCGCCGCGGATCGACGTTGGCGCGGTGGAATTCCCACGACGGGACGCTCCGCCACGCGTCAGCCGTGGGCGGCACGCGCATCGCGGGCGGGGCCGGGCCGGGCGCCGGCGTCCCATACTTGGACACCAGCACCCGCCATGACCGGAACGCGTCCGCGCCGGGGACGCGTTGTTCGATGATCGCCGGAATCAGCGCTTCGAGGACCAGCCCGGTGCGGCCGAGGCGCAGATGAGGGACGCGGCGATGCGCCGCCGCGACGATCGGGGCGAGCGGCACGAAGTCCGACGCGTCGTCCCCCACGCCCAGCAGCGCGGGGAGCATCTCGAGGAACTCGGGCGCACCGCACCCCCACGCCACGCAGTGGGCCGCGTCGGCGGCGGCGCGGCTGATCCGCGCGGTGACGGGGCCGCTGGGCAGCAGGCTCGTCCGCCAGATGCCGCCGTCACCGGGCGCCTGGAAGCACGGATCCCGCGGTCCCCGGCGCAGCGGCGCCAACGTGTGCTCGAAGCTGACGGCCCCGGGAAACGTGACAGTGCGCGCGTGGTGGGTCAAATCGTGTCCGCACCGCCCTTCATCGACCTCCAACGATATTGACCGTCAACGATGTACCAAGACAATATTGCGATGTGGCGACGCCCTTCGATGACCCCCAGGGAGAACTCGCGTGGATGTTCCTGGAGAGCATCAGCCAGGGCGGGGACCTGGACGAGGGCTTCTCGCTGCTCAGCGACGACTTCAGCTACTGGACGCTGGCCACCCGCACGTCGTGCGACAAGAAGACGTTGCGGCGGGCGGTCGAGGAACGCAAACGGGTCCTCGAGGTCACCATCGACCTGGTCGGCTGCGTCAACGACGGCGACACCGTCGTCGTCGAGGCCCACGCCAGCGGTACCACCACGAGCGGTGCCGACTACGACAGCCCGTTCGTGTGCATCTTCGAAACCCGCGACGGGCTGATCGTCGCCATGCGGGCGTACAGCGACACCCGCGCCCAGGAGGCCGCCCTTCCCGGGTGGCGCCCCTACTGACCCGAAACGCTGATCTCGGCCTTGTTCGGGTAGAAGGCGACGTGCCCCGCGATCGCCGCGACGGCCGGGTAGGGCTCCTCGTAGGTCCAGATCACGTCGTCGACGGTGTCGCCGGCCGACGTGGTGACGCTGTAGTAGCTGGCGTCACCCTTGAACGGGCAGTACGTGCTGGTGTTCGTCCGGGTCAGTCGTTCGGACACCACGTCGTCGAGCGGAACGTACTGCACCGCAGGCAAAGTCGCCTCGCGAAGCTCCAGCGCAGCGGTGGTGTCGGCGATCAGCTCGCCGTTGACGCGAACCTGCACCCGCCCCTTGGTCGGCTCGATGGTGATCGGATGTCCCGCGCTGGGCTCCAGAACCTGTCGGTGTGCCATGGTGTGCTACCTCCTCGAAACGCAGATGTGGGCTGCAACGCCCGGCGCCGCTCCAGGCTTCCCGCCCGGCGCTAATCGGCCTGCGCCGCGGCGCCGCTCTGGGCGCCCTTTCGGGGGGCTTTCATCGCGGCCCAGAACCGGGCCGCCTCGCGGATGGATTCCTCGACCGGCCTCGGTTGCCAGCCCAGCTCGCGGACCGCCTTGGTGTGGTCGACGGGTGCCTCGGCGCGCATCATCCGCACCGACTCCAGGCTCAGCTCGGCGTCCTTGCCGGTGAGCCGCGCCCTCAGGCTGCCCAGCGCACCGAGGGCGTACAGCACCGGTACTGAGATGGACCGCCGCGGCGCCGGCACCCCCGCCTCGTCGGCCGCGATGCGCACCACGTCCGTCAGCGGGATCATCCGCTCGCTGATCAGGTAGCGTTCGCCGACCCGCCCGCGCTCGGCGGCCAGGAGCATGGCCCGCGCGGCGTCGTCGACCCCGACGACTTCCAGCTGGATGCCGCTCATCAGGAAGGGCAGCTTGCCGAAGACGGCCCCGGCGATGAACGCGCCGTGCGGGGTGCGGCCCCAGTCGCCGGCACCGTAGGTCGTCGAGACGCACATCGCCACGGCGGGCAGGTTGTGTTCGGCCACGTAGCGCATCACCAGGTCCTCGGCCTGCACTCGCGATTGCACGTAGGAGCTGACGCCGCGCGAGCCGATGACGTCGTCCTCGGTCGCCACGTGCCCGTGCCGCCGGCCCACCGTCGCGTACGTGCTGGTGAAGACGAACCGGTGCAGGTCCGCCTGCACCGCGACGTCAAGCACGTTGCGCAAGCCGTCGACGTTGGTGCGAAACAGCGGCGACGGGTCGCGCAGCCAGGCGCGGGTGTCGACGACGCAGTAGTACGCGTCGTCGACACCGTCCATCGCCTCGCGAACGGCGGCCGTGTCGAAGACGTCGCCGTGAAATCGGGTGAGCGTGAGGTCGTCGATGGGGCGGGTGTTCGCCGTCGGGCGCACCATCGCCCGCACCTCGAATCCCTCCGAGGCGCCCCGGGCGGCCAGCAGCCGGGTCACGTGCGAACCCAGGAAGCCGTTCGCGCCGATGACGAGCTTGGGTTTCGGGCTCACTTACGCTCCTCCGTATTCCTGCATCCAGCGGGCGGCGTCCTCGTCCAGCGTGCCCAGCTCCTGCGCCTTGCGGCACCACTTCACGCCGGCCCGCAGGAAGCGGAGCGGGTTGTAGATGTCCTCCTGGCGGCACCACTGGCCGTCGCCGGCGTAGGTGACGATGGAGATGTTGGTGGCGCTGATGACGGTGCCGTCACCAGGATCCTTCATCGGGTTATCCAGCTCGCAGATGATCCGCCCGGTCGACTCGTCGATGACCGACCACAACGACGGGAACGCCACCATGTGGCTGCCGGGAAATGTGGTCATGGTGCGCTGGATCCACTCGCGCACCTCGTCGCGGCCGTGGATGGTGCCCGCCGCGTGCTCGATGTATTCGACGTCGGGCGTGTACTGGGCGACCCACGCCGCCCAGTCCCGGGTCTCGGCGGCCCGGGCCACCGTCTCCTCGAAGTTCCGGAAGGCCTCGACCAGTTCGTTGCGGGAGAATCTGCGGGACAATCGTTGTGCCGTCACGCGCGCTCCTTTGCGCCGCTAAACGTCATTCGCCGGAGTGTAGCCTGGGCAACGTCGTCGGTTCCTATGGAGGACTTCCCGAGGAGGACAACATGACGGGCACCCAAAAAGCGATTCTTGCGGGCGGCTGCTTCTGGGGTATGCAGGACCTGATCCGCAAGCAGCCCGGTGTGGTCTCGACCCGGGTCGGTTACACCGGCGGCGACGTGCCGAACGCGACGTACCGCAACCACGGCACGCACGCCGAGGCCATCGAGATCGTCTACGACCCCGCCGTCACCGACTACCGCACGCTGTTGGAGTTCTTCTTCCAAATCCACGACCCCACAACGAAGAACCGCCAGGGCAACGACCGTGGCACCAGCTATCGGTCGGCGATCTTCTACCTCGACGACGAGCAGAAGCGCATCGCCCTGGACACCATCGCCGACGTCGAGGCGTCGGGACTGTGGCCCGGCAGGGTGGTCACCGAGATCAGCCCGGCCGGCGACTTCTGGGAGGCCGAGCCCGAGCACCAGGGCTACCTGGAGCGCTATCCCACGGGCTACACCTGCCACTTCGTGCGGCCCGATTGGAAGCTGCCCCGGCGGGCCACCGCCTGACGGCCGATCGGGCGCCGCTCAGCGGCGGCGCGCCACGATCCGCCCGCCGTCCTTGGGAATGAACGCGACACCCCGGCCGTGCCAGCGTTCACCGGGCGCGTCGATGGCCTCAATGGTGAAGTGCCGCAACACCGTTCGCAGCACGACATCCATCTCCATGTTGGCGAACGCCGCGCCCACACAGCGGCGGGTTCCCCCGCCGAACGGGATCCAGGACGGCGACGGCTTCGTTCCCAGGTAACGCTGCGGGTCGAAGCGCTCGGGGTCGGGGAACACGTCGGGGTTGGCGTGTATCTGCCCGATGCCGACGATGATGGAATGCCCGCGGGGGATCACCCATTCGCCGAGCCGGACGGACTCCGGATAGACGTGCCGGCCGGCCATGTCGATGACGGTCCTGGCCCGCTGGACCTCCAGGATCGTCGCCTGGCGCAGTTCGCCGCCACCGGCGTCGGCCTCCTCGACGAGCGCGGCCAGCAGGTCCGGATGCCGGCTGATCCGCTCGAACGCCCAGCCCAGCGTGGCGGCGGTGGTCTCGTGCCCGGCAGCCAGCAGCGCCAGCAGCTCGTCGCCGATGTCCTTGCGCGACATGGCCGAACCGTCGTCGTACGTGGTGCGCAGCAGCATCGCCAGCACGTCGGTGCGGTCGGCGAAACCGGGGTCGGCCCGCTCGGCGTCGATCAGCCTGCCTATGACGGCGTCGTACTGGCGCCGCCACTCGGCCAGCCGGCCCCAGGGGGTGAACCGGCCGTAGGTGCGTTTCGGTTTGGGCAGCGAGGCCACGCGGGAGCCCAGCGTCACCCACGGCGGGATGAGCCGGCGCAGCTCGTCGAGCTCGGCGCCGTCGGCCCCGAAGACCGCGCGCAGGATCGCGTTGAGGGTGATCCGCATCATCGGGGGCACCGTGGGGAACGCTTCACCCTCGGGCCAACCGGCGACCTCGCGCAGCGTCTCCTCCTCGATGATGCCCTCGTACTTCTTCATGCTCTTGCCGTGGAACGGCGGCGCCAGCAACCGCCGCCGGCGGCGGTGGTCGTCGAACTCGAGCGCGAACACCGAGCCGGGGCCGAAGAACCTGCTGAGGTTGGGCTGGATGTTGCCGAGCTCGTCGGGGCTGGTGGTGAACACCTGCTTGGCCACCTGCGGATCGCCGATCACCACCGCCGGGCCGTAGAGCGGCAGGTTGAGCGTGAAGGAGTCGCCGTAGCGGCTCGATAGCCGCTGCATCATCGTGCGTCGCGATGCCGCAAACGCGAGGCCCTGGACCAACTTCGGGAGCCGGACCGCCGGCGGCAGCCGGACGACGGAGGACGCCTGCGGGGCTGTGGCCAATTCGCTCATCGGTTTGATGCTCCCCATATCTACCCGGATATCTACCCCGATCGAGGGTGGTACCGCGGTGTACCAAGACTTTTGCGTTACGGTACTCTGTGGTACCAATCCTGGCAAGGCCGTACCGACCGAAAGGGGCCGCCCGCCGTGACATCCGCGGTGAAAACAGCAGCCGACGACACGGCGCTCGGCGACCCGTTCCGGCTCAGGCTGCTCGACGGACTCGCCACGTCGATCATCGAGCGCGGCTATCGCGCCAGCACGGTCGCCGACATCGTCCGCGGCGCACGCACCTCCAAGCGCACCTTTTACGACCAGTTCGCCAGCAAGGAGGACTGCTTCCTGGAACTGCTGCGCGCCGACGTCGAGAAGCTCGGGGAGCGCATCGGCTCGGCCGTCGACCCCGAGGCCGACTGGCAGCTGCAGATCCGCCAGGCGGTCGAGGCATACGTCGCGCATATCGAATTGCGGCCGGCGATCATGCTGAGCTGGATTCGCGAACTGCCCTCGTTGGGCCCGAAGGCACGGCCGGTCCAGCGCCGGGGCCTGCAATTGCTGTCCGACCTGCTGATCGCGCTGAGCGCCAGCCCCGGTTTCCGGCGGGCCGACCTGCCGCCGCTGACCGCCCCGCTGGCCGTCATCCTGCTGGGCGGCCTGCGCGAATTGACCGCCCTGACCGTCGAAGACGGCCGGGCCGTACGAGAGATCGTCGAACCGGCGGTGGACGCGTCGATCGCCCTGCTGGGTCCCCGATAGGCTCGTTCGAGAAACCCCTCGACGAATTGGAGACCGCGATGCGGCTGTCGACCCGAAACCAGCTCAAAGGAACCATCACCGACGTCAGCATCGGCAGCGTGATGGCGATCGTGAAGGTCCGGCTCGACGGCGGCGACCAGATCGTCACGTCGTCGGTCACCAAGGACGCCGCGCTCGACCTCGGTCTCGAGGAGGGGCAGCCGGCGACCGTGTTCATCAAGTCCACCGAAGTCACGATCGGCGTCGAGTAACCCGTGCCCTCGACCATGCGCGCGGAGCGCTTTTACGCCGACACCAAAAAGGTTGCTCTGGAAGACGTTCCGATTCCCGAACCGGGGCCGGGCGAAGTCCTGGTCAAGGTCGCGTTCTGCGGCATCTGCCACTCGGACCTCAGCCTGATCAACGGGACGTTCCCGGCCCAGCAGCCGGTGGTCACGCAGGGCCACGAAGCGTCGGGCACCATCGCCAAGCTGGGGCCGGGCGTGACCGGCTGGAACGAGGGCGACCGGGTGGTGGTCGCGGCCGGCCGGCCGTGCCAGAAATGCCCGAACTGCCGCCGCGGCGACGTGGTGAACTGCCTGCGAATTCAGCTGATGGCCTTCGCCTACGACGGCGCCTGGGCGGAATACACCGTGGCGCAGGCGGCGGGACTGACGCGCGTCCCGGACAACGTGCCGTTGGAGCAGGCCGCGATCCTGGCCGACGCCGTCTCGACGCCGTACGGGGCTGTCGTCCGCACCGGCAAGGTCTCGGTCGGCGAATCGGTCGGCGTGTGGGGCGTGGGCGGGGTGGGGACGCACATCGTCCAGCTCGCCCGGCTCGTCGGCGCGGTGCCGATCGTGGCCGTGGACATCGAACCGGCCGTCCTGGACCGGGCGCTGGAGCTCGGCGCGGACTACGCCTTCAGCTCCCGCGACGATGCGCTGCACGACAAGATCGCCGAAGTCACCGGTGGCCGCGGCCTGGACGTCGCGTTCGACGCGGTGGGCCTGAAGGCGACGTTCGAGCAGGCCCTCGACTGCCTGGCGGTCGGCGGCCGGTTGGTGGGCGTCGGGATGAGCGCGGAAGCACCGACCGTCGGCCCCACGGCCATGTTCGGATTGACGCGCAAACAGGTGCTAGGCCACCTCGGGTATCAGAATGTTGACATCGAGACGCTGGCCAAGTTGATTTCGCTTGGGCGCCTCGATGTCTCGCGGTCGATCAGCGAAATCGTCTCTTTGGAGGAGCTGCCGCTGGGCATCGAGAAGCTGGAGCGCCGGGACGGCAACCCCATCCGCATCCTCGTCCAGCCCTGAGCGGCGCGGCGCCACGGACAAGCTCGGCCGCCCCGCGCGGCGGGCTTATGCCTGGTAGCGAAGGAAGGCGCGGAGCCGGTCGAGGACCAGGTCGGGCGCCTGCTCGACGATCCAGTGGCCGACCCCGTCGACCAGTTCGACGTCGAAATCCTTGATGCGGTCGGCGTATCCGCTCAGCAGGTCGGGGACGAGGACGGGGTCGTCGGTCCCGCTCAGCCAGCGCACCGGGACATTGACCCGGCAGTCGTTGTACTCCCCCCGCAGCCAGCGGGCCAGCTCCCGGGTCTGAAAGGTGCGGTACCAACGCGATCCGGCGAGTGCATGACCGGGCTCACGCATGCACTGGATGTAGAAGCGCACGTCCTCCTCGGGCGCCAGGAAGCCGCCGCCGACCCAGGCCGCCAGCGACCGGTAGAACCGCGCCTTCGGGTCGGCGATCAGCCGCGGGCCGATCACCGGCAACAGGATCGGCACCTGATACCAGAACCGCCAGAGGTTGCGCAGCAACGATAAATCGGGCTTCACCCACGGCGCCACGGTGTTCATCCCGAAGTATCCGCTGACCTTCTCCGGATGGCGCAGCATCATGATGAACGCGATGGGGCCGCCCCAGTCGTGGCCGACCAACTTCACCGTCGACACGCCCAGGCGGTCCAGGACGCCCGCCAGGTCGTCGGCCATGTCGTTCTTGCGATAGCTCGACCGCGGCGCCGAGCTCCAGCCGGCGCCGCGCAGGTCGGGGCACAGCACCCGGTAGCCCTCGGCGGCGAGCGGGCCGATCAATTCATGCCACTCCCACCAGTTCTGGGGGAAGCCGTGCACGAGCATGACCGCGGGGCCCCCGGCCGGGCCCGCATCGGCGACGTGGATGGTGACACCACCCCCGACATCCACGTATCTGTGTTCGACGCCGTGCAGCTCGGGCATAGTCACCATGGTTGAGAACCTAGCGCTCGGTCAGAAACCGCTCGACGTAGGGCGCGAAGCGGCGGCGCAGATCGTCCTCGGTCAGGCCGAACACCTCGCACGACGTTTCGACGTTGCCGAGCCGGCCGCGGCGGTGCCCCGCCAGGTACTCGTCGATCGCCGTCCGGGCTTCGACGGTGAAAGGTTCGCCGGCCAGGGCGTAGACGCGCTCGGCCACCCCCACCTCGTCGGCCATGAAGTCGTCGAATCGGACATCGATCGAGCGGTCGGGCCCGATCGTGTCGCGGTCGCGCACGAGTGCGGCAAGCATGTCCGCGAGGCGGTCGATCCAGGAGGCCGCAATCCGTTCGACGGGCACGGGTGAGCGGTGCATCCGGGCGGAGTAGGTGATCATCGCGATCATCGAGAGGGCCACCGGGACGGGGTCGCGGTGGGTGAACACGACGATGCTGCCGGGAAAGACCCGGTCCAGCACCGGCACCTGCTCGAGGTGCTGGGGCGACTTGAGCAGCCAGCGCCGCCCGCCGCGCAGGAACTGCATGGCCTTGAGCTGCCGTGCGAGGTATTCGTAGTGCGGCGTCTGGTCGTGGGCCCGGTAGTAGTCACGCCAGCGCGGGACGTCGCCGAGCGTCTCGAAGAGCATGGTAGAGATGTCGTTGGCGAGGAGCTGGATCTCCTCGTGGACGTGGTCGGTGGTCATCTCGTGCATCAACGCGAAATGGGGCATCACGGTATTGATCACCGCCACCGCGACGTCCATCCGCGCCCGCCGCGGATCCGGTTCGACTCCGGCCTCGGCCGGCAATCCGAACGGCTCGACGCTTTCCCAGTACGGCATCGTGCGGAAGGTGGACGGCCCCGCCAGCAGGTTGTGCAGGTGGGTGGTGCCCGTGCGGGGCAGGCCGGCGATCACGACCGGCGGTCGCAGCGCGATGTTGTTGATCTCGGGATGCCGGTGCAGCAGGTCGGTGAACAGCAGCCGATTCTTGAGCAGCTGCAGCAGCTGCCCGAAGAAGTTGACCACGCCGCTCGCGTGCAGGCCGTCGATCTCCCGGAGCGCGGCGAGGTAGACGTCGAGCCGCTCCCGGTAGTCGTCCGGCCCGAAGTCATCCAGGCCGGTGTCGGCGCGGGCCCTCGCGTGCAGCGCGTCGGCGTCCAGCGGGCAGTCCGGCGCCATCGTGGCCATCACATCAAGGATCTGCTGCGCCTCGGGGCTGAACCGCGGCGCGGCCAGGTCGTCGAGCCGGACTCGGGTCACGGCGACTTATGTTACTCTGAGTTTCGTAATGGCAGTGGATTTCGGCCGCCCCCGTGACCCGCGCATCGACGGCGCGGTCCTGCGCGCGACGGTCGAGCTGCTCGCCGAATGCGGTTACGCGGGGCTGTCGGTCACGGCCATCGCCGAACGCGCCGCAACGAGCAAGCCGGCGATCTATCGGCGGTGGCCGAGCAAAGCCCATCTGGTGCACGAGGCGGTGTTTCCGACCGGTGCCGCCACCGCGATTCCCGACACGGGCTCGCCGGCCGACGACCTGCGGGAGATGGTGCGCCGCACGATGGCCCTACTGGCCTCCCCCGCCGCGCGGGCCGCGCTGCCCGGCCTGGTCGGCGAGCTGGCCGCGGACCCCACGCTGCACTCGGCACTACTGGAGCGGTTCGCCGACGTGATCACCGGCGGCCTGGCCGAATGGCTCACGAAGGCCTCGGCCGCCGGCCAGGTGCGCACCGATCTGACCGCCACGGAGCTGGCCGAGGCCATCGCCGGCATCACCCTGCTGGGCGTGCTGACCCGCGTCACCGGTCCCGACGAGACATGGGTGGATCGCACCACCGAGCTGCTGCTGAAAGGCATTCGCGCATGACGCACGAGTCGACGGCCGCGTGGCGTGGCCTGCTGGAAACGCTTGCCGCGCTCGACCGGTCGTTCCTCGAGGGCGACCGCGCCGTCACCGACGACCGGCACATCGCCGATGGTTACCGCATGCTGGCGACCACGCTGGGCGTCGCCCTCGACGCGTATCTGTTCACCGAGCCCGGCCGGCCGCAGTTCGTGGCGGTGAACACCCCGTTCCGCCGCGACCGCCGGTGGGGCGGCGACAACACCGACGCCTACTACTTCGTCTGCCCGGTCGATCCGGCGCGGCGCTATCGCGTCAGCGGGAATCGCGGTGACAGCGTGTACTTCTCGGTCACGGCCTACAACGAACCGACGCCCGGCGCGTGGTCGGACCGGGTCGTCGCGATCGTCCGCGACACCGACCTGGACGTCGACGCCGCCGGGAACTTTTCCTTCGAGATCGGACCCACGCCCGGCGCCGCCGTGCTGATGACCCGCGACTACCAGGCCGATCCGCTGACGGGACGGCCCGTGTCGTGGCGCATCGAGGCGCTCGAGGCTCCAGAGCCGATCCGGCACGGCGACGCGGAAACCGCCGCGCGGCTGCGGGCCGCCGGCACCTGGTTGCGCACCATGTTCGCGATCGTGCCACTGGCCGTCGGGACACGGGTCGACCACGAGCACGGGTTCGGACACGAGACTGTCCATGCCGCAAACGAATTCGCCGAGCCCTACCAGGTTCCCGACGCCAACTTCGGCTGGTCGGCGCGCGACGCCTGCTACGCCTACGGCAGTTTCCTGCTCGGCGACGACGAGGCCCTGGTCATCACCCACCGGCCCCCGCCGTGCCGGTTCTGGAACCTGGTGGTGTGGAACCAGTTCATGGCGACCTACGGCGCCTCGGAGGGTCCCGACGCCCGGTGCTCGATCAACGGCCACGGCGCGGTGCCGAATGGCGACGGTTCGGTGACGATCGTGCTGTCCAGCGGGATGACAGCGCACCCGAATTCGCTCACCGCGCTGGGCTATCCGCGCGGCACCCTGGCGTTCCGATGGTTTCTGCCCGAGGGGCTGCCGGTGCGGCCGGAGGTTGAGCTGGTGAAGGTCGCGCAGGCGCCGACGGACCTGTCCTAGACCGCGGCGACCAGCTCGATGGCCCGGCCCAGCGTGTCCAGCTTGTCATCCAGCGTCTCGCCGGCCGGATAGAGCCGCACGGTGTTCACGCCCGCGTCGCGCCACACCGCGAGGCGTGCCCGGACCATCTCCTCGGTGCCGATCAGGGTGGTGGCCAGCACCATCTCGTCGGTCACCAACGCCGCCGCGCCGCCGCGGTCGCCGGCCTGCCAGCGTTCCCGCACCTCGGCGGCGACATCGGCCCAGCCCTGCCGGCTGTAGGCCCGGTTGTAGTAGTTGGTGCTCGACGTACCCATGCCGCCCAAGCTGAAGGCCAGCTCCTTCTTGCGGGTCGCCACCATGGCGCGCAACTCGCCCTCGTCGGCGGCGAACGCGACCTCGGCGCCCTGGCAGATGTCGATGTCCGTGCGGGCGCGGCCCGCGGCGGCCAGGCCCTCGTCGAGATGGTCGAAGTAGGCGGCGCCGCCCTCCGGGACGAAGCTGGTGCCAAGCCAGCCGTCCGCGACCCGACCGGTCAATCGCAGCATCGCCGGCGACAGGGCGGCCAGGTAGATCGGAATCGGATGCTCGGGCCGCGTGGACAACCGCATCGGCACCCCCTCGCCGCCCGGCCGCGGGATCTGAAACTCCTTGCCCGAGTGGGAGATTTTTCCGCCGGTCAGCACCCGCCGCACGATGTCGACGGTCTCGGCGAGGCGTGCCAGCGGGCGGGCGAACGAAACACCGTGCAGGCCCTCGATCACCTGCGGGCCGGACGCGCCCAGGCCGAGCATGAATCGCCCGCCCGACAGGTTGGACAACGTGATGGCGGCCTGGGCGACGGCGACGGGTGAACGGATGCCGACCTGCAGCACGCCGGATCCGAGCAGCATCCGGTCGGTCCGCGCCGCGAGATAGCCCAGCGCCGACGGGGCATCGGAACCCCAGGCCTCGGCGACCCAGCACACGTCGAGACCCAGCTTCTCCGCCTCGACGGCGAACACGACGACTTCACCGGCGGCGGTGGACAACTCGACGGTGGTCGCGGTCCGCATCAGCGCACCCCGTGTTCGGCCAGCCTCTTGATCGCGGCAAGGGTCTTGCCGATCGCACCCTCGAACTCGCGCAGCCGCACGAACACGATCTTCTCCTCCTTGTCGGGCATCGCATCGATCGCCGTTGACAGGCGGCGCGGGCCGGGCTCAGGCCGCGACGGGCACCTTCTCGGCGTGCGCGTCACCCACCTTGCGCACCATCGTGTCGGGGAGGGTGAGCCTGACGATCTTGCGGACCACGGTGCCGAACTGCCGCAGCAGCGGGCCGCGGTTGTAGGGAATGCCGTAGCGTTCGCAGATTTCCTGCACCTCGGGCGCGATGTCGGCATAACGGCGGGCCGGCATGTCCGGGAACAGGTGGTGCTCGATCTGGTGGGACAGGTTGCCCGAGAGCAGGTGGAAGAGCTTGCCGCCGGTGAGGTTCGCCGAGCCCAGCACCTGGCGGAAGTACCACTGGCCGCGGGACTCGTCCTTGGTCTCGTCGATAGTGAATTCCTGAGTGCCCTCGGGGAAGTGGCCGCAGAAGATGATCATGTAGGCCCACACGTTGCGCACCAGGTTGGCCGACATGTTGCCCGCGAAGACGAACGGCGCGAACGGTCCGGCGAGCAGCGGGAAGGCGACGTAGTCCTTCAGGGTCTGCCGACGGGTCTTCTTCCAGATCGCCTGCAGGGTCTGACGCTTGTCGGCGAGCCTGATCTCTCCGGAACGGATGCGCTCGGTCTCCAGCTCGTGCAGTGCGACGCCGTACTGGAACAGCACCATGAGCAGAAATGCGTACACCGGGTTACCCAGGAAGTACGGGCTCCAGCGCTGGTCCTCGCTCATCCGCAGGATGCCGTAGCCGATGTCGCGGTCCATTCCGACGATGTTGGTGTGGGTGTGGTGCATGTAATTGTGTGAGTGGCGCCATTGGTCGGCCGGGCAGGCGGTGTCCCACTCGAAGTCGCGACCGCAGATGCCAGGGTCGCGCATCCAGTCGTACTGGCCGTGCATGATGTTATGGCCGATCTCCATGTTGTCGAGGATCTTCGATATCGCGAGCATCGCGGTGCCCGCGAGCCAGGCCGGGGGCAGGAACAGTAGGGCGCGTCCGCCGACCTCCAGGGCGCGTTGGGCCTTGATCACGCGGCGGATGTAGTCGGCGTCCTCCTTGCCGAGGTCGGCCATCACGCGTTCCCTGATGGCGTCCAGCTCGCGGCCGAACGCGTCGGCCTGCTCGGGGGTGAGGGAGATTTTGTTCTGAGTCATGGTGTTTCCTCCATTGCGAGGGACTGTCAGAGGGATAGGTCGACGTCGCCGACGGGGACGGACACGCAGATCTGCACGTCTTCGTCGGGGCAGGTGGAGACCGCGCCGGTGGTCAGGTTGCGGACCGTGCCGGCGATCTTGCGTCGGGTGCAGGTGTGGCAGATGCCCATCCGGCATCCGTTCTCGGGGGTGAGGCCGGCCGCTTCGGCCTGCTCGAGCAACGGGCGTCCGTCGTCGACGACGTCGATGCCGCTGTCGGCGAACGTGATTCGGCCCCCGGAGGGGTTCGCCGACGCCTCGAACGCGGGCGGCACGAAGCTTTCGGTGTGGACGTTGTCGCAGCGCTCCCGAACCGCGTCCACCAAAGGTGTTGGTCCGCAGACGAAGACGATGTCGGGTGCGGGCATGGCGGCGGTCAGGTGCTCGGGCCCGAAGCGGCCGACGAGGTCGCCGCCGTCCGACCGGGTGTAGCCGTGCAGCACGCGTACGCCGGGCATCGCGTCCAGCTCGTCGCGGTAGCACGCCTCGGCGGCGGTGCGGGCGTAGTGGATGAACGCGATGTCGCCCTGGTGGCGCTCGGCGACGAGGGTGCGCAGCATCGACATCACCGGGGTGATGCCACTGCCGCCGGAGACGAACAGGATCCGGCGCGGCCGCACCGGCGGCAGCGTGAAGTCGCCGCCGACACCAGTCAGGCCGAGCACCATGCCGCGACGGGCATGCTCGCAGAGGTGGCTCGAGACGAGCCCCCCGTCGTGCCGGCCGATCGTCAGCTCGATGTGGCCGCTCCCCTCGGCGTTGGCCGGCGAATAGCACCGAGTGTGCCGGCGACCGTCGACCTCCACGGCGACGTTGACGTACTGGCCGGCCTTGACGGCGTAACGGGTGGTGAAGCTCTCATTGGGAGCGAGCGTGAGGGTGACGCTGCGCGGAGTGGCCCGCCGCACCTCGACCACCTTGGCCCGGCCTTCGCCCAGCGTCCACGTGGGCGCGACCAGCTCGGTGTAGCGGTCCACGCCGTGCGGCCCGGTGAGGAGGTCGACCAAGTCCGATCCCAGGACCCGCTTCCGGAGAGCGCGCGTAGTTTGAGTGAACATATGTATACCGTGCTGGGAGGCGCCGCAGGTAGTCAAGGGTTTTATGGGGCTTTGTGGTAGGCTTCACACAGTGAACAGCCGTACTCCTAGCTCACGTTCACGCGCATCTGTTCGCGAACGCACTCGCGAAAGCCCCTCCCGCGAGGAACGCAAGGAGGCGACGCGCCGTGCCATCATCGCCGCGGCGCTCAAGCTGCTGCAGGACCGCAGCTTTTCCAGCCTGAGCTTGCGCGAGGTCACGCGCGAAGTGGGGATCGTGCCGGCCGCCTTCTACCGGCATTTCGAGTCGATGGAGGCCCTGGGCCTGGTCCTCATCGACGAGTCGTTCCGCTCCTTGCGCGACACGCTGCGCGAGGCGCGCGCCGGCAAGCTCGACCCGAATCGGGTGATCGAATCCTCCGTCGAAATCCTGGTCGCCAGCGTCGCCGACCGCCGCGAGCACTGGCGGCTCATCGCGCGCGAGCGCAACAGCGGCCTATCGGTGCTGCGCTACGCCATCCGCACCGAGATCCGGCTCATCACGTCCGAGCTCGCCACCGACCTGGCGCGTTTCCCGGGCCTGCACGAGTGGAGCACCGAGGACCTCAACGTCCTCGCGAGCCTGTTCGTCAACGCCATGATCGTGACCGCCGAGGCCACCGAGGACGCGCAGAGCGCGGAAGCCCTGGAGGACATCCGGCGGGTGGCCGTCAAGCAGTTGCGGATGATCGCCATCGGCATCGCCGGATGGCGCAGCAGCCCCTAGGGCCGTCCGGCGGCGGCGCGCCGCCGCTTCGTCATCGCAGTGAACAGTCGAACACTGGCCGCCGTGTCACTCCGTGATTTGGGTGAAGTCGGGGACGGCGTTCTCGTCGACAACCTCATAGAGGGACTCGCCGTCCTCGGGAGCGCCGTCGATCTGGCCCCGGTGCGCACGCCCGGACAGATTGTCCGCCAGCGAGTCGACGCGGTCCTCGGCGTCCGGGGAGACGTCGGGCACCTCTTCGGCCAGCCGAGCGTCCAGGGATTCGCCCTCGCGCTCCTCGCGCGCCGTCACGCCGAATCGGTTCGCCTCGCTCCAGCCCTCGGGCGGATCGACGACGATGTCACCGTCGTCGTTGAGCAGCTCGTCGGAGTCGGTGCCTTCGCTCGCGTTCAGGGTGTCGCCCGGTCCACCCTCTTCGGGGTTCTCGCTCATGGGCACCGGTTGCCCGTCGGCTCCGGGGGCTAAACGCTTCGGCGGGTTACCGCGGCGTTCGCCACATCGCCCACAGCGGGGGGCCACCTCGGGGCAGCGCGATCTCCCGGGTGACCGTGAATCCGAACCGCTCGTAGTACGGCACGTTCTCGGGCTTGCTCGACTCGAGGTAGGCCGGGCAATACTCGGCGTCGTAGCGGTCCAGCCGTGACCGCATCAGCGCCTGCCCGAAACCCTTGCCGCGCACGGCCGGATCGCTGCCGATGGCGGCCAGGTACCAATGCGGTTCCTCCGGGTGTTCCCGCTTCATGAGCTCCTGGATCTCGCGCGCCTTGCCCGAGCGCAGGCCGAAGATGCGGAGGAAGTGCGGCATCATCGCCAGCTGCTCCCGGCCCGAATGCCGCCACCGATTCGGCGGATCCCACAGCGCCGCGGCGCCGATGCCCCCACCGTCGCACGCCACCTCCGCGCCCCCGCTGGCCAGGTGATGATGGCGGGTTATCGCCGCGAACATCCTCTCCAGATGCGCCGACCGGGACTTCGCGTCGGGCAGCACCCAGGCCATCACCGGGTCGTCGTAGAAGGCCCGGCTCATCGTCAACGACAGTTCGCGGATGTCGGACTTGCGCACCGGGCGCGCTTGCGGGGTCACCCTCGTCAGGCTAGCGGGGTGTGGCGACGGCCGGCGTGGGTACCTTGATGCGATGACCGGCATCTCACGGCGGGCGTTCGGGCGGGTAGCCGCCGGCGCCGGCGTGCTGGGGACCGCCGGAGCGTCGGCGAGCTGTGGAAAGCCGGGCGGTGCCGCACCTTCCGCTCACCCGCCGCCGACGGGCAAGGGGGTCGGCGTCGTGCTCTCGCACGAACAGTTCCGCACCGATCAACTCGTCGCGCAGGCCCAGGCCGCCGAACAGGCCGGCTTCCAGCACGCGTGGGCCAGCGACCACCTCCAGCCCTGGCAGGACAACGAGGGCCATTCGATGTTCCCGTGGCTGACGCTTGCCCTGGTCGGCCACGGAACGAGCCGCATCACGTTCGGCACGGGGGTGACCTGCCCGACCTACCGGTACCACCCGGCCACGGTCGCCCAGGCGTTCGCCTCGTTGGCTATCCTCTCGCCCGGCCGCGTCTTCCTCGGGGTCGGCACCGGTGAGCGCCTCAACGAGCAGGCCGCCACCAACTCGTTCGGCAAGTACACCGAACGCCACGACCGGCTCATCGAGGCCATCACGCTGATCCGGCAGCTGTGGAGCGGTTCGCGAATCTCGTTCGCCGGCAAATATTTCCAGACGAATGCGCTGAAACTCTATGACACCCCCGCCACGGCCCCGCCGATCTTCGTGGCGGCCAGCGGCCCCAAGAGCGCGACGATGGCCGGTCAATACGGCGACGGGTGGATCACCCAGTCGCGGGACCTGACCGACGCAAAGCTGCTCGACGCGTTCACCGCCGGCGCGCAGGCCGCCGGCCGTGATCCGGCGACCCTGGGCAAGCGCGCCGAGATGTTCGCGGTGGTCGGCGACCACGACGAGGCCACCCGCGCCGCCGCCCTGTGGCGCTTCACCGCGGGCGCCGTCGACCAGCCGAACCCCGTGGAGATCCAGCGCGCCGCCGAGGTGAATCCCATCGACAAGGTGCTGGGCAACTGGACCGTCGGCACCGACCCCGGCCCGCACGTCAACGCCGTCCAGAGGGTTCTCGACAACGACGCCGTCCCGTTCCTGCACTTTCCCCAGAACGATCCCGTCGCCGCCATCAAGTTCTACGGCGCCAACGTCATACCGAAACTGCACTAACCCGGCCGGGCGGTGCGGCGCCGCCCCGTTTCAGCGACCCGGCCCCGGGTACCCGCAGGCCATGGACGCAATCACATTCCTCCGACAGGACCACCAGAGCGTGCTCGGTCTGCTCGAGACGCTCGACGGGGCCCCGTCGGGAACCGGCGCCGAGGCCAGCGGTCTGGAGACCGTGGTGAACAACCTCATCATCTCCGAGTCGCAGCACGAGGCGATCGAAGAACAGTTCTTCTGGCCCGCGGTGCGTGACGCGATCGGCGACGGGGTCGTCGACACGGCGCTCGAGCAGGAGCAGGCGGGCAAGCGGGTGCTGCAACGGCTCGAAGACGGCAAGCCTGGCGAGCCAGACTATCACGAGGCACTGCGGGAGTTCGTCAAACGGGGGCGCGAACACATCGCGTACGAGCAGGACGTCGTGTGGCCGCGGGTGCAGGCGGCGGTCAGCCGCGAGGAGCTGCAGAAGATCGGCGAAAAGCTGGAAGCGGCAAAGAAAGTCGCGCCGACGCGGCCGCACCCGAAGACCCCGCCCAACCCGGCGGTGCTGAAGACGGTGGGGATGGGTGCCGCGGTGCTGGACCACGTGCGCGACGCCTTCACCGGCCGCGCGGAGGATAACCCGCCCGATCCCCAGGTCACGTGACGAACGACGAAGACCGGGCGTCGGATTCGTCGACGCCCGGCCTTCTTCTGTACCCGATCAGCTTGTCGGCGTGTGCTGTTCGTGTGTGAAGGGCCTCTCGCCGTGGACGGCCGGCGAGCCGTCCGGGAGCCGGTCCGCGCCCCTGTTCTTGCGGGCGTCGCTGCCCAGCCACTCCTTGTCCGGCTTCTCGACGTACCGCCATTCCACGCCCTCGGGCCACGGGCCCTGGCCCTCGTTCCACGGCCCGCGGATCGACTGGCCGCCGCCGTTGGACATGTTGAACGCGACGGTCTGGAAGCGGTCGTCGCCGGGCAGTTGCCCCGGCGGGAAGTTCACCGGAAGCTCATTGAGCGCGGCCGTGAACTGTTGGTAATGGGCGACCTCGCGCGTCATCAGGAACGTCAGGGTGTCCTGCACGCCGGGATCGTCGGTGAACTGCTTGAGGTATTCGTAGACGATCTTCGCCCGGGACTCCGCGGCGATGTTGTTGCGCAGGTCCACCGTCGGGTCGCCGTTGGCGTCGATGAACGCGCCCGTCCAGTTGTTGCCCGCGGAGTCCTTCACGTCCGGGCCGCCGCCGCTGAGGACGAGGAACAGCGGGTTGACCGCCGCCGAATGCATCAACTGGTCACGCCCATCCTCGTTGGACACCAGCGGCATCCAGTCACAACGCTGGTTGGCGACGTGCAGGTTGTCGTTGAGCCCGTCGAGCAGCATGGTGATCATCGAGCCGACCATCTCGAGGTGGCTGAGCTCCTCGGTCGCGATGTCCATGAACAGGTCATACATCTTCGGATTCTTCTGCCGCAGCACGAATGCCTGAGTGAAGTACTGCAGCGCCGCGGTCAACTCGCCGTTGGCGCCGCCGAATTGCTCCATGAGCAGCGAGGCGAACCGGGGATCGGGTCGCTCGACCCGGACCTCGAACTGCAGATCTTTGTTGTGAACGAACATTGGTGCCTTCCTTCAGCGTCGAGATTCGTCGGGTCGAGGGCGGGTACCCGCGGCCTATGCGGACAAACGTTGCCCGGGCGCCCCGGAGTGGCCGCGTCACCGATCGCACGCACATGGTGGAGAATCCGATCTCATGGACATTGCGGGCGCACCGACGACCTGCGCCGTGAATCGCGGTGGCCGCGCTACGCACCGGCCGCCGTCGGGCATGGCGTGCTGGGCAGTCTGTCGTCCAAGCTGTACACCGCCGATCGCACCGCCGGCGCGATGAACCTCTTCAGTTTCGAGGCCGGGGCGTCGGATGGCGAGGCCGAAATCGTCAGCAAGCCAAGGCCATCATCATGGAGCGCTTCGGCGTCGACGACGTCCCCGCGTCCGAGCTGCTTCGTAAGCTCTCCCAAGAGAGTCAGGCCAAGCTCGTCGACGTCGCCAAGAGCCTCATCGACACCCGCGGCACCGGTACGTAGCTACCTGCGCGTCGCGTTCGCGCCGCGATCTACGATGGTGTGGCTTTAATCAACGATCCGGCGCGGCGCTGCGCCGGGGAACGGTTGACCGCGGTGTGGGACTTCGAAACAGACCCCGAGTACCAGGCGAAGCTGGATTGGGTCGAAAAATTCATGGCCGAGGAGCTCGAACCGCTCGATCTGGTGTCCCTCGACCCGTACGACAAGCAGAACGCCGAGATGATGGCCATCCTGCGGCCGTTGCAGCAGCAGGTGAAGGACCGGGGCCTGTGGGCCGCGCATCTGCGCCCCGAACTCGGCGGCCAGGGGTTTGGACAGGTCAAGCTCGCCCTGCTCAACGAGATCCTCGGCCGCTCACGCTGGGCGCCATCGGTGTTCGGCTGCCAGGCGCCCGACTCGGGCAACGCCGAAATCCTCGCGCTGTTCGGCACGGACGAGCAGAAGGCCCGTTACCTGCAGCCGTTGCTCGATGGGGAGATCACCTCGTGCTACTCGATGACCGAGCCGCAGGGCGGCTCCGATCCCGGGCAGTTCGTCACCACGGCGACACGCGACGGTGACGACTGGATCATCAACGGCGAGAAGTGGTTTTCCACCAACGCCAAGCACGCGTCGTTCTTCATCGTCATGGCCGTCACCAAACCCGATGCCCGCACGTACGACAAGATGTCGCTGTTCATCGTCCCGGCCGAGACTCCCGGCATCGAGATCGTCCGCAACGTCGGGGTGGGCGCCGAGTCTTCCCAGCGGGCCAGCCACGGCTACGTGCGCTACAACGACGTCCGGGTGCCGGCCGACCACGTCCTCGGCGGCGAAGGCCAGGCGTTCATGATCGCCCAGACCCGCCTGGGCGGCGGGCGGATCCACCACGCGATGCGCACGATCGCGTTGGCGCGCAGCGCCTTTGACATGATGTGTGAGCGTGCGGTGTCGCGCAAGACCAGGCACGGGCGGCTCGCCGACTTCCAGATGACGCAGGAGAAGATCGCCGACAGCTGGATCCAGATCGAGCAGTTCCGGCTCCTGGTGCTGCGCACCGCCTGGCTCATCGACAAGCACCACGACTACCAGAAGGTGCGCCGCGACATCGCGGCCGTCAAGGTAGCCATGCCCCAGGTGCTGCACGACGTCGCCCAGCGCGCGCTGCACCTGCACGGCGCGCTCGGCGTCTCCGACGAGATGCCGTTCGTCAAGATGATGGTCGCCGCCGAGTCGCTGGGCATCGCCGACGGCGCGACCGAGCTGCACAAGATGACGGTGGCCCGGCGCACGCTGCGCGAATATCAACCGGTGACAACGCCTTTCCCGTCGGCGCACATCCCGACGCGGCGCGCGCAAGCGCAGGCCCGACTGGCCGAGCGCCTCGAACACGCCGTCGCCGAGTTCTAAACGCGTCAGGAGACGTAGCGGACGACGCTTTCGGCCACGCAGGCCGGCTTGGGCGAGCCCTCGATCTCCACGGTGGTGGACATCGTCGCCTGTGCTGCGCCGTTGCCGAGGTCGTCGACGCTCACCAGCGAGGTCACCGCACGCACCCGGGAGCCCACCGGCACCGGCGCGGGAAAGCGAACCTTGTTGAGCCCGTAGTTTATCGCGAGTTTGA
This sequence comes from Mycobacterium sp. 050134, assembly GCF_036409085.1. Taxonomy (NCBI): domain Bacteria; kingdom Bacillati; phylum Actinomycetota; class Actinomycetes; order Mycobacteriales; family Mycobacteriaceae; genus Mycobacterium; species Mycobacterium sp. 050134. The sequence goes on along the minus strand of NZ_JAZGLV010000020.1, from coordinate 42,765 downwards.
TCCCGTTGACGGTGTAGATCTGGTGCTGCAAGCGCGGCAGCAGCGCCAGAGTCATGAACCCATGGGCGATGGTCGTGCCGAACGGCCCCTTGGCCGCCCGCTCCGGGTCGACGTGGATCCACTGGTGGTCGCCCGTCGCGTCGGCGAACAGGTCGACGTCGTCCTGGGTGACGGTCACCCAGTCACTCGCACCGATGGTCTCGCCGGCGGCGGCGGCCAGGTCGGCTACTGAGTCGAAGGTGCGCATGGGAATTCCTGTTCGAAGGTGACGGTGCCGCCTGCACCCTATCGAAGCTCGCGGGCGGCCGGTTTCGGGGCTCGCTCAACGGGAATCCTGATCCAACGACTGGGAGGAAGAACAGTGGCAGAGAACAAGGGCTTCAAGAGCGAGGAAGACGTCGAGCCGGAAGCGCATCAGACGCGGTCGCGCGCGGCCGAGGGCGACAACGACGGCAGCTATGTGGGGGCGGCCGGCTCGGACGACACCTTCGACGCCGGCGAATCGGGCGCCGAGGCCCGCAGCGAACGGGGCTGACCCCACCGACGCAGAATGATCCGGTGAGGCTCTTGCTGATCGCCGACACCCACGTTCCGAAGCGGGCGCGCGACCTGCCCGCCCGGCTGTGGGACGAGGTCGCGCAGGCTGACGTCGTCGTCCATGCCGGTGACTGGGTGACCCCGGACCTACTCGACACGCTCGAGGCGCGGGCGGCCCGCCTGGTGGCCTGCTGGGGGAACAACGACGGCCCCGCGCTCCGGGCGCGGCTGCCGGAGCGGGCGGACGTGACGCTGGGCGGCGTGCGCCTTACCGTGGTGCACGAAACCGGTGCCGCGGGCGGCCGCGAAGCGCGGATGTCGCGGCTGTATCCCGACCGTGACGTCCTGGTGTTCGGGCATAGCCACATCCCCTGGGACACCACGACCGGCACCGGGTTGCGGCTGCTCAACCCGGGATCGCCGACGGATCGCCGCCGGCAGCCCTTCTGCACCTACATGACCGCGGACGTCGGCCGCGGGGCGCTGGGCGACGTGATTCTGCACCGCCTCGACAAGTAGCTGCTACCTAACCAACGCACAGCTCGCACCCATAAATAGCTCGCTTACAGAGGTATTGTTGGGGGGTGAAATCACGCACCGATCTGGTCACCGACGTGTTCCGCGTGGTGGGCAGATTCCGTCGTCAGCTCCGCAGATCGGCCGGTCGCGGGTTCGATTCGTCGCGGCTGACCGAGTCACAGGCGGAGTTGCTGTGGCTGGTCGGCCGGCAGCCGGGCATCTCGGTGAGCGCCGCGGCCGCCGAACTCGGGCTCAAGCCCAACACCGCCTCGACGCTGGTGTCAAAGCTGTCCTCCGGCGGGCTGCTCCTTCGGACGGTTGCGGACACCGATCGCAGGGTCGGCCAGCTGCGCCTCGCCGAGCCCGCACAGCAGGTCGCCGACGCGTCTCGGGCCGCGCGGCGCGCCCTGCTATCCGAGGTGCTCGCCGAGCTCGACGGCGAGCAGATCGAATCGTTGACAAAAGGATTGGAGGTCATCGACACAATGACCCGCAAACTGCAGGAGCGACAGTCATGAGCGGACCGCTGCCGCTGGCGGTCGACGCCAGAAACCTCACCCACCGCTACAACCGGTTCACCGCCGTCGACGACGTGACGTTGCAGGTTCGGCCCGGCGAGACCATGGGGCTGCTCGGGCCCAACGGCGCCGGGAAGACGACGATGGTGCGGATGCTCACCACACTCACCCCGGTGCAGCACGGCGAATTGCGCATCTTCGGCATGGACGCCCGTCACGAGACGACGGATATCCGAAGCAACATCGGCTATGTGCCGCAACAACTCTCGATCGAGCCGGCTCTGACGGGCCGACAGAACGTGGAGTGGTTCGCCCGGTTGTACGGAGTCCCCCGCCGCCATCGCACCGCCCGGGTCGACGAGGCCCTGGCCGCCCTGGAACTGCTCGACGTGGCCGACCGGGTGGCCGCCACCTACTCCGGCGGTATGGTCCGCCGGCTGGAAGTGGCTCAGGCGCTGGTCAATCGCCCGTCGCTACTGGTCCTGGACGAACCGACCGTCGGCCTGGACCCGATCGCACGCGACGGTGTCTGGACGCAGGTGCAGAAGATGCAGTCGCAGTACGGCATGACCGTCCTGCTGACAACGCATTACATGGAAGAGGCCGATGCGCTGTGCGACCGCGTCGCGCTGATGCACCGCGGCCGCCTGCGCGCCGCCGGAACGCCCGACAAGCTCAAATCGACCGTCTCGCCACGCGCCACGCTCGAGGACGTCTTCCGCCATTACGCGGCGTCCGGCCTGCGCGATGACCCGTCGCCGGAACCCGCCAGCGGGATCCGCGAAATCCGTTCCGCCAGAAAGGTCGCCCGCCGTGTCGGTTGATGCCAGCCCGCCCGCCCCGCCGGGAACGCTGGTGCGCGCGCCGCGCGGGTGGCAGCGCGTCGGCGCCACCATGAGCCGGATCGCGGCGTTCGCGATCGTCGAAATGCAGAAGCTGCAACACGATCGGACCGAACTCGTCACCCGCATGGTGCAGCCGGCGTTGTGGTTGTTGATCTTCGGCACCACGTTCAGCCACCTGCGCGTCATCGACAGCGGCCCCGTGTCGTACCTGGCGTTCCTGGCCCCGGGCATCATCGCGCAGTCGGCGCTGTTCATCTCGATCTTCTACGGCATCCAGATCATCTGGGATCGTGACGCCGGCGTGCTCGCCAAGTTGATGGTCACCCCGGCGCCGGCATCCGCCCTGATCACCGGCAAGGCGTTTGCGGCCGGCGTGCGGTCGGTCGCGCAGGTCGTCGGCGTTCTGGTGCTGGCCTACGCCATGGGCGTCGGACTCACCGTCAACCCGTTGCGGGTGTTGGCCGCCATGGGCATCGTCATGCTCAGCGCCGCGTTCTTCGCGTGCCTGTCGATGACGCTGGCCGGGCTGGTGCGCAACCGCGACCGGCTGATGGGAATCGGGCAGGCGATCACGATGCCGCTGTTCTTCGCCTCCAACGCCCTGTACCCGGTCAACGCGATGCCCGCCTGGCTGCGCGTGTTGAGCACCGTCAACCCGCTCAGCTACGAGGTCAACGCCCTGCGCGGCCTGCTGATCGGCAGCCCGTTCAACCCGATGGACATCGTGGTGCTCGTGGTGGCCGCGGTGCTCGGAATCGGGGCGGCGTCAACGCTGTTGCGCCGGCTGGTGTCGTAGGGGCGCCCGGCGTCGACCGATTCTGGGGCGAGGCCCAATCGTTAGCCAACCGCGACATCGCGCTTCGGCCGTGACAGCCGAGGCGTACGCCGCCGCTGTGTTTCACTGCCTCCGAACAGATTCGACCGCACCATGCGGCAGATGACAGTTGGGATGGGTAGGGAAGCGATGTCGTTCTTCACAGAGTTGCGAAAGCTGCACGGCGCAGCGGCAACAATGCCGCGCCGACTGGTCATCGCGGCGACGGGGGTCGCCCTGTTGGCCGGCCTCGTCGGCTTCGTCGGCGGCTCGGCTACCGCGGGGGCATTCTCGAAGCCGGGGCTGCCGGTCGAGTACCTGGAGGTGCCGTCACCGTCGATGGGCCGCAACATCAAGGTCGAGTTCCAGGGCGGCGGGCAGCACGGGGTCTACCTGCTCGACGGCCTGCGGGCGCAGGACGACTACAACGGCTGGGACATCAACACCCCGGCGTTCGAGGAGTTCTACCAGTCCGGGCTGTCGGTGATCATGCCGGTGGGCGGCCAGTCCAGCTTCTACAGCAACTGGTATCAGCCGTCGTCGGGCAACGGGCAGAACTACACCTACAAGTGGGAGACCTTCCTCACCCAGGAGATGCCCGCGTACCTACAGGCGAACAAGAACGTCTCGGCCGCCGGGAACGCCGCGGTGGGCCTGTCCATGTCGGGCGGTTCGGCGCTGATCCTGGCGGCGTACTACCCCCAGCAGTTCCCCTACGCCGCCTCGCTGTCGGGCTTCCTCAACCCGTCCGACGGCTGGTGGCCGACGCTCATCGGCCTGGCGATGAACGACTCCGGTGGATACAACGCCAACAGCATGTGGGGCCCGTCGTCCGACCCGGCGTGGAAGCGCAACGACCCGATGGTGCAGATCCCCCGGCTGGTCCAGAACAACACGCGCGTCTGGGTCTACTGCGGTAACGGGACGCCCAGCGACCTCGGTGGCGACAACATGCCGGCGAAGTTTCTGGAGGGGATGACGCTGCGGACCAACCAGCAGTTCCAGAACACCTACGCGGCCGACGGTGGGCGCAACGGCGTGTTCAACTTCCCGCCCAACGGCACGCATTCCTGGCCCTACTGGAATCAGCAGCTGGTCGCGATGAAGCCCGACATGCTGCAAGTGCTCCTCGGCAGCAACAACGCCGCCTAGGCGAGCACCGCCAAGAGCCGGCATCGGCAGCAGCGCACCGGTCAGCGCTGCTGCCGATGCCTATTTTTCGGCCTGCTCGCGGAGCAGCGCGCGGCGATCCTGGTGAAAGTACGTGTAGCCGGTGGTCAACGCGCACAGCACGGTAGCGGCCACCAGCATCCCGGTCCCGTTGATCAACAGGCTGATGCACCCGCCCAGCGTCGCCCCCGCGACGAAGCTGGCGAACAACAGGAAGTAGCCGAGCCAGTCCGCCGCCCGCCCCCCGGCGATGTGGCGCTCGATGCCCTGGCCCATCTTGACCAGCGTGCCGGTCACGTAACTCAGCGGCACCGACACCTCGCCGTCCTTGACAAACGACGTGTTGAGGGCGCCAATAGCGAAGGCCACCAACAGGATCGGCGCGAAATCGACGAAGTTCTCCTCCCATCCTTCGTCGATGATGTCCACCACGGTGGCGGCCAGCAGGCTGAAGGTGGCGAGCACCGTGGGCCCGTGCGGATGCGCCACCCAGAAGTGCCGCCGGCACACCGATGCGACCACGACGCCGGCCACGAAACACACGATCAACAGGGCCGCCGTGATGGACAGCACCGTGTCACCGCGGAAGAAGCCCAGAGCGGCCCGCTGGGCGTTTCCGGTCATGAACGTGACGAAATACCCCGCGGAGTGGGTGAACGCGGTGGCGCCCAGCACACCGGCCAGGCCCGCCAGGACCCAGGACAACCGCGACTCACTGTTGAAGACCTCGCCCGCCACACGACCATGCTTTCAGAAGGCCGCGCACATCGCAGGGCGCGCATAGCAAACTCCTATGCGCGCCAGAACGGCCCCGACGATCAGGTGGCGGTGATCCGGGCGATGGACCGCAGCGGTATCGGCAGCCATGCCGGCCGGTGACGGGACTCATAGCCGGCCTCGTAGACGGCCTTGTCGAGCTCATAGGCGACGAGCACCTGCGCCGAGTCCCGCGGATCGATGCCCGACACCGCGGCGTACCCGTCGCAGAACGCGGCGCAATTGCGTTCGACCCATTCCCGGGCCCGGGCGGCCAGCTGCTTGTCGGTGGGCTGCTCGACCAGCGGCCCGTAGGCCGCGTATTCGAACGACCGCAACACGCCGGCCACGTCGCGCAACGGGGAGTCCGGCGCCCGCCGCTCGTCGAGCGGCTGCCCCGGCTCGCCCTCGAAGTCGATCAGCAACCAGCTCTCCGGCGTGCGGAGCACCTGGCCCAGATGCAGGTCGCCGTGCACCCGTTGAACGGTGATCGTCTCGCCCGCGAGCTTGCCGAACCGCTCCTCGATGGTGGCCGCGTACTCCTGAAGTTCCGGAACGGATGACACGGCCGACGATAGCCGCGCGACCACCGTGTCCACCGGGAAAGGCGCCTGCGCCGTGCCGAGCTCCTCGGCCAGGGTGGCATGGACGGACGCGACGGCCTCGCCGAGCCGGTTGGCCTCGGCGGCGAAGTCACCGCCGACCTCGTAGGCGTAAAGGTCACCCTCGGCGAACAGGTCGCGCACGCTGGCGGTCGCCATCGCCCACCCTTCGGCCGCGTTGGACGCGAACTCGGTCACCATGCCCAACGGCCACGCCTCACCGTCGGAGGGTGCCATCTCGTAGGTGCCCAGCAGCCGGGCGACGTGCGGGTTGCCCGCGCGGCCGAGCACCCGGTTCAGCTCGATGTCCGGGTTGATGCCTCTGCTGACGCGGCGGAACACCTTGAAGATCGCGCGCCGGTCGAAGATCACGCTGGTGTTGCTCTGCTCGGCGTCGGAGACGTGCGGCATCGCCTCCAGCGGCAGCTCGACACCGGGCTCCTTGGTGAACGCGAGCCGGGTGTCCGACGAGTCGCGCTCGGCGGACGAATCGATCAGCGACAGCAGGAATTGCGGCGCGTCCGCGTCGTAGAGGGCGTCGAAACCGGTCCGGTTGTCGGCGGCGCCGATGGTCGCGACCGTGCTGTATTCGGAGACCGGGGCGGAGTCCCATCCGACGATCACCTGGTAACGCTCGGACGGGCCCTTGCTGTACTGGGCCTCGACCAGGACCAGGTCGAGGTCCTCCCGCAGCGGAACGACGACGCCGGCCTCGGCGGCCCTCAGCTCGCGGTTGCGCCCGGCGTACCAGCGTTGCTGGGGCAGCCACTCAGACCAGGGGAGCTTGGCGGGGCTCCCGGCAGGTGCAGTCATGCGTTCTCCTCACAGACGGGGGACAGCTGGAACCAGTAGAAGCCGTGTCCCGGGAGCGTCAGCAGATAGGGCAGGTGGCCGATCCGTGGAAATTCGACGTGCCCGGTGAGCTCCACCGGGGTGCACCCGCTCCAGTGCTGCAGGTTCAGCTCGATCGGCTGCGGAAAGCGGGAGAGATTGTTGACGCACAGCACGACGTCCCCATCGTCCCTGGCCTGGCGGACGAAAGCCAGCACCGACGGGTTCGAGCCGCCCAACTCCTCGAACGTCCCGACCGCGAACGCCTTGTGCCGGCGGCGCACCGACAGCATCATTCGGGTGAAGTTCAACAACGACGTCGAGGTGTCGCGCTGGGCCTCCACGTTGACCGCCTGGTAGCCGTACACCGAGTCCTGGCTGGGCGGCAGGTAGAGCCGGCCGGGGTTGGCCTTGGAGAAGCCGGCGTTGCGGTCGGGAGTCCATTGCATCGGGGTGCGCACCCCGTCGCGGTCCCCCAACCAGATGACGTCGCCCATGCCGATCTCGTCACCGTAATACAGCACCGGCGAGCCGGGCAGCGACAGCAGCAGCGCGGTGAACAGCTCGATCTGGTTGCGGTCGTTGTCCAGCAGCGGCGCCAGGCGCCGGCGGATGCCGACGTTGGCCTTCATCCTCGGATCCTTGGCGTACTCGGAGTACATGTAGTCGCGCTCTTCGTCGGTCACCATCTCGAGCGTCAGCTCGTCGTGGTTACGCAGGAAGATGCCCCACTGGGCCATGTCGGGGATCTCGGGCGTCTGCGCCAGGATTTCCGAGATGGGGAACCGGGATTCGCGGCGGACCGCCATGAAGATGCGGGGCATCAGCGGAAAGTGGAACGCCATGTGGCATTCGTCGCCGCCGGTGGTGGGGTCGCCGAAGTACTCGACGACGTCGGCCGGCCACTGGTTGGCCTCGGCCAGCAGCACCCGGCCGGGGAACTCGTCGTCGATCACCTTGCGGACACGCTTGAGGAATGCGTGCGTCTCGGGGAGGTTCTCGCAGTTGGTGCCCTCCCGCTCGAACAGGTAGGGCACGGCGTCGAGCCGGAAGCCGTCGATGCCCAGTCCCAGCCAGAAGCGCAACACATCGATCATCGCCTCTTGGACGGCGGGGTTGTCGTAGTTGAGGTCCGGCTGGTGGGAGAAGAAGCGGTGCCAGTAGAACTGGCGCCGCACGGGGTCGAAAGTCCAGTTCGACTCCTCGGTGTCCACGAAGATGATGCGGGCGTCGGTGTATTTCTGGCTGGTGTCGCTCCACACATAGAAGTCGCCGTACGGCCCGTCGGGGTCGTGACGCGACTCCTGGAACCAGGGATGCGATTCGGATGTGTGGTTCATCACCAGATCGGTGATCACCCGGATGCCGCGTTCGTGGGCCGCGTCGAGCAGCGCGACGAAGTCGTCGACCGTGCCGAACTCGGGCAGCACCTTGTAAAAATCCCGGATGTCGTAACCCCCGTCGCGCAGCGGCGAATCGTAGAACGGCGGGAGCCAGATGCAATCGATGCCCAGCCACTGCAGGTAATCGAGGCGACCCAGGAGCCCGCGCAGATCACCGGATCCGTCCGCGTTGGCGTCGAAGAACGCGCGGACCAGCACCTCGTAGAAGACGGCGTGCTTGAACCAAGTCGGGTCGGCGGGCAGGGCGGCGGCGTTGGTGAAGTCCTCGGCGTTGGGGTGTTCGACCACGCCCCCCGCCACGTGACTGCCCGCGGTCCGATGGTGCTCGACGGCGTCTATTGCGTCGTTCATCAATTCCACGATGCCACGGATACCCGAGGTGTGACGTTAAGAATCACGCACGTGTATAACCAACGAATTACGCCTGGCGGCAAAGGAATTCGCCGCCAGGCGCGCATCGTCGAAAACACGGATCAGGCCGGCGGCCCGTCGGCCAGCGTCACGTTCTGGGTGCGATTTTCACCCGACGCAGTGCGGAAGCTCACAGCGATGGTGTCGCCCGGATGATGCGGAACCAGCACGTCGGTCATCCCGGTCGCGCCGTTGATCGACACCCCGTCGACCGAGGTGATGACGTCACCGGGCGATATCCCCGCCTCCGCGGCCGGGCCGCTGGTGACCACCCGTTGGACCCGTGCGCCGTTACCGCCGTTGTCGACCACGCCCAGGCCGAGGAAGGCCGTCGGGCCGATGTGGACGGTCGGCGAGCCGGCGCCCGAGCGAATCTGGCCGGCCACTCCCATCGCCCGGCCGATCGGGATGGCGAAGCCCTGACCGCCGGACATCTTGTAGCTGTCGGTGGCCGCGGTGTTCATCCCGATCACCTGGCCGGCGTTGTTCACCATGGGACCGCCCGAGTCACCGGGCTTGATCGGCGCGTCGGCCTGGATCAGCCCGCCCAGGTTCTCTTCCGCGCCGGTCAGGGTGTCGGTCGCCGACACGCTCTGATTGAGGGCGAGGACCCTGCCGGCCACGGCGCTGGGCGTCCCGCCCTGCCCACCGGCGTTGCCGAGGGCGACCACGGGGTCGCCGACGTTGACCCCGCCGCCGATCGCGGCGGTCGGAAGTCCGGCCGCGCCGCGCAGCTGTAGCACCGCGACGTCCTGGGTGCGGTCGTAGCCGACGACGTCGACGGCGTACGTCTGCCCGTTGCCGACGTCGAACGCGCTGATGTCGGTGGCGCCGGAGATCACGTGGTTGTTGGTCAGCACGACACCGCCCGGATCGATGACGATCCCGGTCCCGGCGCCGACGGCGTTGTTGTAGCCGAACTTGGTGTTGATATTGACCACCTGCGGGCCGACCTGGCCGACCAGCGCGGACGGGTCGAGCGGCGCCTGCGGGCGATCACTGAATCGGTCGAGCGCCAGGGTGGACGGCGCCGCGGACGCCGGTAGCGCGCCCAGGCCCAGCCCCATACCCAGTCCGACCACGGCCAGCACGCTGACCGGCCATGACCGCCAGACCGGGCGGTGCGATTTGCTCATCCCGTCACCTTCCTGCATCGCGATAACATCAGAACTGTCTCGGCCTCCGGCTCCGGGCGACAGAACTCTTGTCGATATAACCGTAATGCAGGTAGCCAAGCATGGTAGAGCCGCATTCTTATCGACTGCCTATCTTTGGGCGTCGCCGCTAGGACCTGGTGGGCGTGATGCGCTGGTTCAGGTGGTGGCTGATGTCACCGACCATGTCGATGAGCGTGAGGTCGCGATAGCAGAATCGCCACCGCCCGTCGGCGCCGCCGACCCGCTCGAAACGGTCGTGGTACCGGCCGGCGACGATGACCTGGAGCGGGAGTTCCTGCGTCTGCTGCAGGACGGTGTAGTAGCTGCGGCACGTCGCGGTGTGAGCGTCCTCGTCGACCTCGATGATCGGGTTGGTGGTCACGTGCTTCGTTCGCGGTGTCCCGTCGTGAAGCACGATCATCGCCTTCCAGATCGCCAGTAGGCCGGCCGCGTCGATGGTGCTCTCCGGGGCCTCCCCCGGCCCGACCCTGAGGCGGGCATGCTCAAACAGCTCCGCCGCACCGGCCAGGTCGCCGGTGTCGATGCACTCGGCGTAGCGATAGAGAAGGTTGGCGATCTGGGTCTCGGCCCGCATCCGGTTAACCTAGCGCGGCGACGATGCCGACCGGAACGGTCGGCGCCCTAGGCTGGGCGGATGGGCGAATTCGACCCCAGGGCCAGCTTTGCGCGGTCTCCGGTCGCCCGGCTGGCCACCGCGGCGCCCGACGGCACCCCGCATCTCGTGCCGGTGGTATTCGCCGTCGACGATGACGTCGTCTACACGGCCGTCGACGCGAAACCCAAGACGACGCGGCGGCTGCGCCGCCTGACCAACATCGCCGGCAACCCAAGGGTCTGCCTGCTCGTCGACCATTACGACGACGACTGGACGCGGCTGTGGTGGGTCCGGGCCGACGGGGCCGCCGCCATCCACCGGGACGCCGACGCGATGGCACCCGGACTCGCGTTGCTGCGCGCGAAATACCACCAGTACCAATATTTTTCACTGCACGGCCCGGTGATTACGGTGACCGTGCACCGCTGGTCGAGCTGGCACGCCTAACCATCCGGTCGATCCTCGTCCGCCACGGTCTTGTGGTCGGGGATGGTTGGGGGAAAGGTGGCTGATAGGTCAACGCAACGACGCGCCCTGGGCAACACGGAGGAAAGTCATGGCGGACAGGACGAATACTTCCCAAGGGGTCGCTCCCACCGCCGACGGTCCGGGCGATATCCGCAACGTGGTCCTGGTGGGGCCGTCGGGGGGCGGCAAGACCACGCTCGTTGAATCCCTGTTGGTGGCGGCCGGCGTGCTGTCGAGGCCCGGCTCGGTCACCGAGGGCAGCACCGTCTCCGACTACGACGAGGCCGAGATCCGGCAACAACGATCGGTGGGTGTGGCGGTGGCCTCCCTGGCCCACGACGGCATCAAGGTCAACCTGATCGACACGCCGGGGTACGCCGACTTCGTCGGGGAGTTACGGGCCGGGTTGCGGGCCGCGGACTGTGCGTTGTTCGTGATCGCGGCGAACGAGGGCGTCGACGAGCCGACCAAGTCGCTGTGGCGGGAATGCAACCAGGTCGGCATGCCCCGCGCCGTGGTGATCACCAAGCTCGACCATGCCCGCGCCGACTACCAGGAGGCACTGGCCGCCGCGCAGAATGCGTTCGGCGACAAGGTGCTACCGCTGTACCTGCCAACCGGCCTGCCCGCGTGCGATGGCCTGATCGGATTGCTCTCCCAGGCGCGCTACTCCTACGCGGGCGGCGAGCGGACCGCGCACCCGACGGACCCGTCGGACACCGACCGGATCGAGCGGGCGCGCGGCACGCTGATCGAGGGAATCATCGAGGAATCCGAGGACGAGTCGCTGATGGAGCGTTACCTCGGCGGGGAATTTATCGACGAGTCGGTCCTCGTGCAGGACCTGGAGCGGGCCGTCGCCCGGGGTTCTTTCTTCCCGGTCATCCCCGTGTGCAGCGAGACCGGCGTCGGCACTCTGGAGTTGCTGGAAGTCGCCACCCGTGGCTTCCCGTCGCCCATGGAACACCCGCTGCCCGAGGTCTTCACGCCGCAGGGCGTTTCGCACGCCACATTGTCCTGTGACCCGGCCGGGCCGCTGCTCGCGGAGGTGGTGAAGACGACGTCGGATCCCTACGTCGGCAGGGTCAGCCTGGTCCGGGTGTTCTCCGGCACCATCAGGCCCGACGCAAGCGTCCATGTGTCGGGCCATTTTGCGTCGTTCTTCGGCTCGACCAACGGCGACGGAAGCACGCACCCCGACCACGACGAGGACGAGCGCGTCGGCGTCCTGTCCTTCCCGCTCGGCAAACAACAACGGCCGGCGCAGGCGGTGGTGGCGGGCGACATCTGTGCGATCGGCAAGCTGAGCCGCGCGGAAACGGGTGACACGCTTTCGGACAAGTCCGAGCCGCTCGTCCTGAAGCCGTGGACGATGCCCGAGCCGCTGCTGCCGGTTGCCATTGCGGCGCATGCCAAGACCGACGAAGACAAGCTCTCGGTCGGCCTGGGGCGGTTGGCCGCCGAAGATCCGACCCTGCGAATCGAGCAGAACTCGGAGACCCATCAGGTCGTGCTCTGGTGCATGGGTGAAGCCCACGCGGGCGTGGTGCTCGACGCGCTGGCCAACCGGTACGGCGTCACCGTCGACACCGTGGAACTCCGGGTGCCGCTGCGGGAAACGTTCGGCGGCAAGGCGAAAGGCCACGGCCGCCACGTCAAGCAGTCCGGTGGGCACGGCCAGTACGCGGTGTGCGACATCGAGGTCGAGCCACTACCCGAGGGCGCCGGGTTCGAGTTCATCGACAAGGTGGTCGGCGGGGCGGTGCCGCGGCAATTCATTCCCAGCGTGGAGAAGGGCGTGCGCGCGCAGATGGAAAAGGGGGTGCACGCCGGCTACCCGGTGGTGGACATCCGGGTCAGCCTCCTCGACGGCAAAGCCCACAGCGTCGACTCGTCGGACTTCGCGTTCCAGATGGCCGGCGGGTTGGCGCTGCGGGAGGCGGCGGCCGCGACGAAGGTGGCGCTGCTGGAGCCGATCGACGAGATCGCGGTGCTGGTGCCCGACGACTTCGTCGGGGCGGTCATGGGCGACCTGTCGGGGCGGCGCGGTCGGGTGCTCGGCACGGACACCGTGGCTGGCGACCGCACTCTGGTCAGGGCCGAAGTGCCCCAGGCCGAGCTGACGCGATACGCGATCGACCTGCGCTCGTTGGCCCACGGCGCCGCCTCGTTCACCCGTTCGTTTGCCCGCTACGAGCCCATGACGGAATCCGCCGCCGCGCGCTTGAAGGCGACCGTCTGAGCGCTGGGGCCTTCATGCCTTGCGGCCGAACAGGTTCGCCACCGCGCGACGGTCCAGCGAACCCTTCGGCGTGTGCGGCAGTTCGCCGGCCGTCTCGAAGCTCGCCGGCACCTCGAAGGGAGCCAGCCGCCCGCGGCAGAAGTCCGCGAGCTCGTCGGGCGTGGGTGAGGCCGGGCCGCGGGGAACGATCACGGCCGCGACGGCCTCCCCGTACATCTTGTCCGGCACGGCGAAGACGGCCACCTCGAGAATGTCGGGATGGCTGGCCAGGATTCCCTCGACGTGCTCGGGGGAGATCTTTTCGCCACCACGGTTGATCAGTTCCTTAATGCGGCCGCGGATCCTGAGCTCGCCGGAGGCCGACAACGAACCGAGGTCACCGGTCCGCAACCAGCCGTCGGTGAAGTTGGCGGCGGTGATCGCGGGGTCACCGAGGTAGCCGCGGACCACGGTGGGGCCGTGCAGCCAGATCTCGCCGACGGTCTCCGCGGGCACCGGTTGGCCGTCGGATCCGACGATGCGGATCTCCGGACCGGTCGACCGGCCCACCAGACCCGGTGTGGCGGCGGGGTTCTCACCGGCTCCGATGCCGGTGGTGGCCGCCTGGTGGGTGGCTTCGGTCATACCGAAGGCGCAGACCACCGGCGCCGAGAACGTGTCCTGCAACTCCTGCGCCGTCTCCGCGGTGAGCGGAGCGCTGCAGCTGCGGATGAAGCGCAGTGCGGCCCGTTCGGCCCGGTGTTCGGCCTTGGCGCGCTCCAGCAGGATCTGGTGGATCGTCGGGACCGCGGTGTACCAGGTGGCCCCGGCGGCCCCGATGTCGTCCCAGAAGGTGTGCGCCGAGAACCGGCCGCGCGCCGGCAGCAGCACGGTGCCGCCGGAGGCGAGGGTCGCCAGCAGCGCCGCGAGCAGGCCGTGACCGTGGTAGAGCGGCATCACCGCGACGGTCGCGTCCCGCGCGCTGAGTTGATAGCCGCCGACGATGGCCCGCACCGAGGCGGCGAGGTTGGCGCGGGTCCAGGGCACCATCTTCGGCACGCCGGTGGTTCCCCCGGTGAACATGATCATGGCGTCGTCGTCGCGCAGCCCCTCCGGCGCGGCCACGTCGTCCCTCGGTGCGGCCGCGGCGTCGAGGTGCACCGCCAATGCGGTGCCGTCGCGACCCTCCGCGTCGCGGTGCCCCACCGCGATCGGCCACCACCGCATTGCCGGCTCGTCGTTGTCGCCCGGGCCCGCGCCGTCGACCAGCACCGCCCGTGCTCCGGCCGCCTCGCTGCGCAGGCGCTGCTCGCCCACCGGCAGGGCCGGATCGAGCGGCACCGCCACCAGGTCCGCCCGCGACGCGGCCAGCAGGCCGACGACAAACTCGGCATTGCTCCCGGCCCGCAGCGCGATCCGGTCTCCGGGCCGAAGGCCCGCCCGCGCCAGCTGTCCGGCCAGGTCGTCGACGAGGCCCACCAGGTCGCGATAGCTCACCGGGACGCGGCCGGCGGTGACCACCAGCGCCGCCTTGTCCGGCGACCGGACCGCCGCCGCCTCGACCAGGTCGGCGATGCGCTCTTGCCCCCGGGCCGGCGCCCCCATGGCTTGCGTGGTCGCCTCGGTTGTCATCGCCGCACTCCTTCCGGTTCCGGTGAAAGCCTCTGCCGGCACCATGCCGAGCTACCCGGTGACTCGTCCAATACTCATCCGATCACGAGTGATAATCCGTACCTATTGAACCCTGTTCCCCGAAGGCCATCGTGGACACCCGAATCACATCGACCCCCGAGGAGTCGCCACCATGACATCCGCTGCGGCACGTTCGGGCGAAGAGCAGGCACCGGCGCGCCTGACCGACGGCTTCCACCTGGTGGTGGAGGCGCTGCGGGCCAACGACGTCGGCACGATCTACGGGCTGGTCGGCATCCCGATCACCGATCTAGCCCGGGTGGCACAGGCGTCGGGCATTCGCTACCTCGGCTTCCGGCAGGAAACCTCGGCGGGCAACGCCGCGGCCGCCGCCGGTTTCCTCACCGGCCGGCCGGGTGTGTGCCTCACCACGTCCGGGCCCGGATTCCTCAACGGCCTGCCCGCGCTGGCCAACGCCACGACGAACTGTTTTCCGATGATCCAGATCTCGGGTTCGAGCAACCGCGCCATGGTGGACCTGCAGCGCGGCGACTACCAGGACCTCGACCAACTCGGCGCCGCGCGGCCTTTCGCGAAGGCGGCCTACCGCATCGGCCGGATCGAGGACATCGGCCGGGGCGTCGCCCGGGCCATCCGGACCGCGGTCTCCGGGCGTCCGGGCGGGGTCTACCTCGACGTCCCCGGAGAGGTCCTGGGCCAGGCCATCGACGCCTCCGCCGCGGCCGCCACGATCTGGCGGGTCGCCGATCCGGCGCCCCGCCAGCTACCCGCTCCGGAAGCGGTCGAGCGCGCGCTGGACGTGCTGAGGCAGGCACGACGACCGTTGATCGTGCTGGGCAAGGGGGCCGCATACGCCAAAGCCGAGAAGGAAATCAGGGCGTTCGTCGAGGCGACAGGGTTCCCGTTCCTGCCGATGTCGATGGCCAAGGGGCTGTTGCCGGACTCCCACCCGCAATCCGCCGCGGCCGCCCGCTCGCTCGCGATCGCCCGCGCCGACGCCGTCCTGCTGGTCGGCGCGCGGCTGAATTGGCTGCTGGGACATGGGCAGTCACCGCAATGGTCCGCCGACGCCAAGTTCGTGCAGGTCGACATCGCGGCTTCGGAGCTCGACAGCAACCAGCCGATCGCGGCGCCCCTCGTCGGTGACATCGGGTCGGTGATGACGGCGCTGCGCGACGCGGTGGCCACCCGTCCGATCACGGCGCCCACGGCGTGGACCGCGGAGCTCGCCGACCGAAAAGACCGCAATGACGAGAAGATGCGTGAGCGACTGGCCGAAAATCCACACCCCATGCGGTTTTACAATGCGCTCGGCGCGATTCGCGATGTGCTGCACGAGAATCGGGACGTATACGTGGTCAACGAGGGTGCCAACGCCCTGGACGTGACGCGCAACGTGATCGACATGGAGCTGCCGCGCCACCGGCTCGACACGGGCACCTGGGGGGTGATGGGCATCGGCATGGGCTACGCCATCGGCGCCGCGGTGGAGACCGGCAAGCCGGTGGTAGCGATCGAGGGGGACAGCGCCTTCGGATTCAGCGGAATGGAGATCGAGACGATCTGCCGCTACCGGCTGCCGGTGGTGGTCGTCATCCTCAACAACGGCGGTGTCTACCGCGGCGACGAGGCGCCGGCCGGGGGCGATCCGGCGCCCACGGTGCTGAACGCGCGTGCCCATCACGAACGGATCGCCGAGGCCTTCGGCGGCAAGGGGTATCACGTCACCACCCCCTCCGAGCTGCGGTCGGCGCTGACGGAAGCGATCGCCTCCCGGGCGCCGGCGATCGTCGACTGCGAACTCGACCCGGCGGCCGGGGTGGAAAGCGGGCACCTGGCGAGCCTCAATCCGAGGCGCGCGGCGACCTGAGCCTGGTCAGCGCCGCCGCATGATCGCCGTTAGCTGCGCGTCGAAGAACTCGTCGAGCCGCAACCGTCCGGCGGACGCGCTGAGCGCCCGGGAGATCGGCGACCCGGGGCCGGCCGAGCCGGTGGCGAGCGCGACGTCGGCCTTGAGCGTCGGATCGACCAGCTCGACGGCGCGGACCTCAGCGCTCAGGGTCGTCGTCCACAGCCAGGTGTGCGGAACGATGCACGCCCAGTCACCCGTGGCCGCCTGCGCGAACAACGATGCGACGGAGTCGGTTTCGACTTGCGGTGTCACCATTATGGCGTGACCGGCGAAGGCCTTGTCGATGATCTGACGGTCGCGCATGTCGGGCGTCAACAGGGCCAGCGGCAGCTGTGCGGCCTCCGGCCAACTCAGCGTCGAGGCGCCGGAGGGCAACATGTCGGCCGACGAGAGCAGTACGTACCGCTCCTGATAGAGCGGTACCAAGTTGACGTCGTGGTCGTCGCCGGGGTCGACGTGCACGATCGCGGCGTCCAATTCGAAGTCGCGCAGGCGCCGGTACAGTTCGGTGGCGGCCAGGCGGGAAAGTATGTGCACCTTGACCAACGGGTGCGCCGAACAAAACGCGGAAAGCAACAGGGAGGCCGTCGTCGAGGCGGTGGGCACCGTGCCCAGCCGGAGCGTCCCGCTGATGCCCGACCGCACCGCGTGCACCTCGGCCTTGAACGCGTCGTGCTCGGCGAGAATGCGCTTGGCCCACACCACCAACCGCTCGCCCTCGGGCGTGAGGCCCTCGAAGCTGTGCCCGCGATTGATCAGCGTGACATCGAGCTCGCGCTCCAGCTTCGCGATCGCCGCCGACAGCGCGGGTTGGGAGACATAGCATTTCTCGGCCGCCCGCGCGAAGTGCCGCTCCTGGGCCACCGCAACGAAATACTCCAGTTGACGGAAGAGCATCCACACCTCCTCCGCATCGCGCACCGTCGGTTGACAATGCCGCTGAGGCTAACGCGTCGCTAGGTTGCCAGCCAGTCCAGCGTTTCCGACAGGTTCCGAACGTGGACCCCGATGGCGCGGCATTCGTCGACGCCGCGACCGTACAGGCCCGAAATCGCATCCGAGACGAGGACGATCCGGAAATCGCGTTCGGAAGCCTCGTAAATCGAGGTCCGCGGACAGTTGGGGAAGTTGCACCCCGCGAAAACCAGTGTGTTACAGCCCAGTTCGTGCAAGTGTCGCTCAAGACCGGTGCCATAGAAGGCACCCCACCGGGCCTTGTACATCACGTGTTCGACCGGCCCGATCTGCTGGAAGCCGCCGGCCAGCAGCAACGCGTGATCCAAATCAACGGCGTCAGGCAGCAATTCTGGGGCGATCTGCGACCCGGGGCTGCCCGGTTCGGCGTACCGTGCGCCCTGCTCGATCGGTCGGCGCCGGACCAGATCGGCATTCGACCCGTCGGTTGCGTAGAGCCGCACGACGTGGACGATCGGGAGCCCGCGCCCGCGAAAAGCTCTCGCCAGCGCGCCCATCGCCGGAAGCGCCGCGCCCGTACCGTCGATCCGCATCGGGGCGTCGTCGGCATAGAAGTCCCGCTGCACGTCGATCAGTACCAGCGCGGCGGAATCGGCTGACGGCCGCGTGTAAGGATCACCCGGGCCCATCCCCCGCTCCTTCGGCGATTTCGCCCCGTCGGCATCGAACTCAACCGGCCGGCCGCATCGTGATCATGGCGACGGGGCGAGGCAGCCATTGTTTGCTGAAAACCGTATTGGACAGACCGACAGTAGAATACCGTTGTGTTGATTGCACCATCCCGAAGGGTTGAGGCCATGCGTCGAGCGGTTCGTTATCTATCCGTTATGGTAGCGATCACGACGCTGGGCCTGTTCGGCCGCGTCGCACTCACCCACGCCGCCGTCCCACTCCCCGAGCCCGTACCGGCCGTGGCGTCGATTTTGCCCGTCAACGGCGCGGTGGTGGGCGTGGCGCACCCAGTCGTCGTGACGTTCGCGGCGCCGGTCGCCGATCGGGGCGCGGCCGAGCGTTCCATCCACGTCTCGTCGCCGAGCGCCATGCCGGGGCACTTCGAATGGCTGGGCAACAACATCGTGCAGTGGGTTCCGGCCCGGTACTGGCCGGCGCACTCCCACGTTTCCGTGGGAGTGCAGGCGCTGAACACCGGTTTCGACACCGGTGACCAGTTGCTCGGCGTGGCCAGCCTGTCGGACCACACCTTCACGGTCAGCCGCAACGGCGAGGTGCTGCGCACCATGCCGGCGTCGATGGGCAAGCCCAGCCGGCCCACGCCTCTCGGCAGCTTCACCGCCCTGGAGAAGCAGCGCAGCGTGGTGATGGATTCGCGCACCATCGGCATCCCGCTGAGCTCGCCCGAGGGGTACAAGATCACCGCCCAATACGCCGTGCGCGTGACCTGGGGCGGCGTCTACGTGCACTCGGCCCCGTGGTCGGTGGACTCACAGGGCCACGCCAACGTCAGCCACGGCTGCATCAACCTCAGCCCGGACAACGCCGCCTGGTACTTCAACCAGGTGAACGTGGGCGACCCCATCCAGGTAGTCGCCTGACTCCCGCTCCGTTTCACCCGGGCGCCCCCCCCCCTGTGATCGCGGTCACAGCGATTGAACGGAAGTCCGGGCCGTGGCAGTGAGTTCTCGGTATACGAGCGATTCGAACGGGAGGCTGCCCATGACCGGTGCGACGAAGCTCGAACGGTTGAACCGTTTGCACGCCAACGACCCGCAATTCCAGAGTGCCCGGCCCGACCCCGCCCTGCAGGCCCGGGCGCGCCGGCCCGGGCTCCGCCTCCCGGAGATCCTGGAGACCCTGGTGCAGGGCTACGCGGACCGTCCCGCGGTCGGCTGGCGGGCGCGCTCACCGATCACCGATCCCGCGACCGGCCGGACCTCGGCGCAGCTGCTGCCCCGCTTCGACACGCTCACCTATCGCGAGCTCTGGGACAACGTCCGCGCGATCGCGACCGCGTGGCACCAGGACGCCTCGAACCCGGTGGAGCCCGGCGACTTCGTCGCCACCCTGGGCTTCGCCAGCCCCGAATACCTGACCGTCGACCTGGTGTGCGCCTACCTCGGCCTGGTGGCGGTTCCGCTGCAGCACAATGCTTCGGCCTCGCGGCTGCGGCCGATCGTCGAGGAGGCCGAGCCGCGCGTTCTCGCCACGGGCGCCGGCTATCTGGATCTTGCCGTCGAGGCGGCGCTCGCCAGCACCTCGCTGCGTCGACTCGTCGTGTTCGACTACCAGCCGGAGGTGGACGACCAGCGCTCGAACCTCGATCGCGCGCGGGCGAAGCTGGCCGCCGCCAACGTGACGCTGACGATCGAGACGTTCGACGAGCTCGTCGAACGTGGGCGCGGATTGCCGCCGGAGCCGGTTTACCTGGGTGGCACCGATGAGCGGCTGGCGATGATCATGTACACCTCGGGGAGCACCGGACTGCCCAAGGGCGCCATGTACACCGAGCGCATGGTCGGCAAGGTCTGGACAAACCAGTTGATGCCGGACCTTGCCGAATCCCCGGTGTTCAACGTCAACTTCATGCCGCTGAACCACCTCGGCGGCCGGATTCCGCTGTCGACGGCGTTCCAGGCCGGCGGCACCAGCTATTTCGTGCCGGAGAGCGACCTGTCCACCTTGTTCGAGGACTGGACGCTGGTGCGGCCCACCGAGATGGGGCTGGTTCCGCGGGTGGCCGAGATGCTGTATCAGCGCTACCAGAGCGGGGTGGACCGGCGGGTCGGCGATGGCGCCGATGGCGCTGCCGCGGAGGCCGAGGCGTTGGCCGAGCTGCGCGAAGACGTGCTCGGGGGACGCATCCTCACCGCCTTCTGCGGCACCGCGCCGCTCGCGGCGGAGATGAAGGCCTTCGTCGAGGCGTGCCTGGACGTGCGCGTCCTCGACGGATACGGGCTGACCGAGGTGGGCATGGTGTCCAAGGACGGCCGCATCGTCAGCCCGCCGGTGCTCGACTACAAGCTCGTCGACGTCCCCGAGTTGGGCTACTTCCACACCGACAAGCCGCATCCCCGCGGTGAGCTACTGGTCAAATCGCTCACCGCCACACCCGGCTACTTCAAGCGGCCCGACGTGACCGCCGACGCGTTCGACGAGGACGGTTACTACCGGACCGGTGACGTGATGGCGGAGCTCGAGCCCGGCCGGCTCGCGTATGTCGACCGGCGCAACAACGTGCTGAAGCTGTCCCAGGGCGAGTTCGTCGCCGTCGCGCGGCTCGAGGCCATCTTCGCCAGCGCGGGGCTCGTCCGGCAGATCTTCGTGTACGGCAACAGCGAGCGCCCCTACCTGCTGGCAGTCGTCGTGCCCACCGCCGACGCGCTCGAGAGGTTTGCCGACGACGAAGACGGGTTGCGGGCGGCCCTGAGCGAATCACTGCGCCAGGCAGCCAGACTCGCCGAATTGCAGCCCTACGAGGTGCCCGCCGACTTCCTGATCGAGTACGAGCCGTTCAGCGAGGACAGCGGGCTGCTGTCCGGGGTGGGCAAGCTGCTGCGGCCAAAACTCAAGGAGCACTACGGGGAGCGGCTCGAGCAGCTGTACGCGGAGCTGGCCGCCACCCGAGCGACGGAGTTGCGCGCGCTGCGCGAGGGGGCCGCGAGCCGGCCCGTCGTCGACACGCTGGCCCGCGCCGCCGAGGCGCTGCTCGGGCTGGCGGGCGGCCCCCCGGAACCCGGCGCGCTGTTCATCGAGCTGGGCGGTGACTCCTTGTCGGCGCTGACCTTCTCCAACCTGCTGCACGACATCTTCGACGTCGACGTACCGGTGGGGCAGATCATCGGCCCGGCCACCGACCTCCGCCAAATCGCGAATTTCATCGAATCCGAACGTGATTCGGGATCGCAGCGTCCCACGTTCGCGACGGTGCACGGACGCGACGCCACCGAGGTTCGCGCCGCGAACCTGAAGCTGGCGGCGTTCATCGACGCCGAGACGCTGGCCGGGGCCCCGACGCTGCCCAGCGCCGCCGGCACGCCGCACACCGTGCTGCTGACCGGGGCCAACGGCTACCTCGGGCGGTTCCTCTGCCTGGAGTGGCTGGAGCGCATGTCCGAAACCGGCGGGCGGCTCATCTGCATCGTGCGGGGCGCCGACGACAAGGCGGCCGCCAAGCGGCTCGACGACGTCTTCCACAGCGGTGACCCGGAACTGGTCAGGCGTTTCCGCGACCTGGCCACCGACCACCTCGAGGTCGTCGCCGGCGATATCGGTGACCCGAACATGGGTGTGAGCCAACATGTTTGGGACCGTCTCGCCCAGAGCGTCGACCACATCGTGCACCCGGCGGCGCTGGTCAACCACGTCTTGCCCTACGACCAGTTGTTCGGGCCCAACGTCGTGGGCACCGCCGAGGTCATCCGCCTGGCGATCACCGGCCGGATCAAGCCGGTCACGTATCTGTCGACGGTGGCCGTGGCCATGTCGATCGATCCGGGCGGGTTCTCCGAAGACGGTGACATCCGGGCGATCAGCCCGGCCCGCCCCCTCGACGCCAGCTACGCCAACGGATATGCGAACAGCAAATGGGCGGGTGAGGTACTGCTCCGCGAGGCGCACGACCTTTGCGAACTGCCGGTGGCCGTTTTCCGGTCCGACATGATCCTTGCCCACAGCCGCTACGCCGGACAGTTGAACGTGCCGGATGCCTTTACCCGCTTGATCATCAGCCTCCTGACGACCGGCATCGCCCCGGCCTCGTTCTATCGGGCCGGCGACGACGGCGGCCGGGCGATCGCCCACTACGACGGCCTGCCCGCCGACTTCGTCGCCGAGGCGGTGACCACGCTCGGCGAGCAATTGGCAACGGCCGGTTCCGCGGGTTTCCGGTCCTTCGACGTGATGAACCCGCACGACGACGGCGTCTCGCTCGACGTGTTCGTCGATTGGTTGGTCGGCGCCGGCCATGACATCCGGCGCATCGACGACTACGACGAGTGGCTCGGCCGGTTCGAAACGGCGCTCCGGGGCCTGCCGGACAAGCAGCGTCAGCACTCGGCGCTGCCGTTGCTGGACGCCTACCGGGAGCCGCAGCAGCCGCTGCGGGGCGCGCCCGCGCCGACCGATGTCTTCCGTGCCGCCGTGCAGGAGGCGAAAATCGGTGCGGACAAGGACATTCCGCATCTGTCGGCGGCGCTGATCAGCAAGTACGTCGCGGACCTGCGGCTGCTTGGCCTCACCTGAGGCCGCCGGGGCCTACCCGGGTAGGTTGCTCTTGATCGCGGCGTCCTGCTTGCGGCCGATATCCGTCGCGATGGCGGGATCGATCGGGTCGCTGGGCGCGCTGTCGAACTCCAGGTTCACGAGCGCCTTGCCCTCGGTGAACAACAGCACGGCGATCGCCTGCGAATTGTCCGACGACGTACCGGAGATCATGGTCCCGTTGGATCCGACGTCCACCGGCTGCCAGGTTCCGCTGACCTTGCTGCCGTAGTTGGTCTTGGTGTTTTCCACCCCGGCCGCCGCGGCCGCGGGATCGGCGACGATCAGGATCGTGTCGCCGATCCGGCGGCTGTTATCGGCACTCGCGAACAACTGCGCGACCCCGGCCGCGTTGTTCGGATTCAGCACCGGAGGTTGCGGCGCGGTGAAGTCCCCGCCGACATCGCTCGCCTTGATCAGCAGGGAGCTGTAGTCCCTCGGCTGACCGGGCGGGCTGGTCACGCTACCGGAGGCGACCGAGGTGGTGGAGGGGGACGACGACGGTCCAGACGCCGTGTTGCCGCCGCAACCGGCGACCGCGGCGCCGGCCACGAGCGCGGCGGTGACCGCGACAGAGATCCGAGCAACCATGCGAATTCCTTCCGATCCGGGCCTTAACGAACATACGCGCACGCGCCGACCTCGGGGTATGGGCCGGCGGCCTATGCTGGCGCGGGGCGAGGAAGTCATGCGGGGCGAGGAGTTTCCAGATGGCGGTTGAGGAGGCACGCGCCGTGCGGTTCGACCGTTACGGCGGACCCGAAGTCTTGTATGTGACCAACATCGACATGCCCGTCCCGGGCACCGGCGAGGCGGTGGTCGAGGTCCGCGCCGCCGGGATCAACCCGGGCGAGGCCGCCATCCGCTCCGGCGCGATGCATGAGATATTTCCCGCCACCTTCCCGTCCGGCGAGGGCAGCGATCTCGCCGGTGTCGTGACCGCGGTGGGACCGGGAGTCACCGAGTTTTACGTGGGCGACGAGGTGCTGGGTTTCAGCCTGCGCCGGTCCAGTCACGCCACCCATACCGCGGTGCCCGTGGGCCAGCTGATCCGCAAACCGCCCGAATTGAGCTGGGAGAAGGCGGGTTCGCTGTACGTCGCGGGGGTGACGGCGTACGCGGCCGTGCGGGCGGTGGGGCCCCGCCGGGGGGAGACGGTCGCCGTGTCCGCGGCGGCCGGTGGGGTGGGCAGCCTCGTCGTGCAACTCCTGGTGTCGAAAGAGGCCGTGGTGCTTGGCATCGCCGGGGCGGGCAACGCCGAGTGGTTGCGCAACCACGGCGCCATTCCGGTCCCCTATGGCGACGGGCTGGCCGACCGGCTGCGCGAGGCGTCACCGGGCGGTGTCGACGCCTTCATCGACCTCTTCGGCCCGGACTACCTCGATCTGGCGGTGAGTCTCGGTGTGCCGCCGGAGCGGATCGAGACCATCATCTCGTTCGAGAAGGCCGCGGAGGTCGGAGCCAAGACCGAGGGCAGCATGGACGCCTCGACGCCCGAGGTGCTCGGCGAGATCGCCGGCCACGTCGCGAGCGGCGCAATCGATTTCGACATCGCCGACACCTTCCCGCTCGAGCGGGTGGCCGACGCCTTCGAGGTGCTCGAGCGGCGCCATACCCATGGCAAGATCGTTCTGCTGCCTACGAATTCACAGTCAACCGACGGGCCCCACGATGCCCGCCTGCACGATCTTGACGACGACCAGCGCCACCGCCACCAGCAGATAGCCGCGCAGGGTGAACAGGCCCGCCCGGCGGATCGGTGACATGGCCGGACGCCCCAACCCGGCCAGGTCGGGGGTTTGCCACGACATGCGGTCCTGCCGACGCACCGCGCGGCGCTCGGCCCGTGTGAGCGACGGGGTGTCGTCCAGCTCGTCGACGTCGTGCGGGTCCAGCCCGCCCCCGAGGGACCCGACGGTGAGCTCCGCGGCGCGCTTTGCCTTCTGCCGGCTGCCGGCAATGATCGCGGCGGCCCCACCGGCGATGCCGGTTACCGCGCCGCCGGCGAATCCGGCCTCGATCGTGCCGGTGGACAGGGTCGGGAAGAAGGTGGTCGCCGTCAGCGCCAGCGACAACAGCACGAGCGACCACAAGATCGCCCAGGCGACGATGTTCTGCCGCACCGTATTCGACCACGGCCCCAGCACCGCCCGATCGTTGCAGAGGAGCACCAAGAACACGGTGGCCGACGGCAGCAGGACGCCGGCGAGCGCCTGCACACCCTGAGTCACCAGCCCAAGGATGTGGTCGGGGCTGAAGGCCACCGCCGCCGACACGGCAAGCAGCGCCGCGTATCCGCCGTAGAACAGCGGCGCCTCGCTGATCTTCCAATGCAGCGAGTGTCGCCGGCCCATCGCGTCCCCGATAGCGTAGGTGGTGGCCAGGCCGATGGCATTGGCGCCGATCAGCGATGCGTCCAGCAAGATGACGGCGAACAGCGTGCCGACCGTGCCGCCGAGGTGTTTGGTCAGGGCGGACGCGACCGCTCCGGCGTCGGTGAAGTGCCCGACGTCGGCGGTGCCGGCCAACCCGAAGGCCGTCACCGCCATCAGCGCCGTCGCCCCGACGACCACCACCACGATGCCGATGACCAAATCCGCACGTGCGTAGGGAATCCAGCGGGCCGTGATGCGCTTGTCGACCACATTGGACTGCTGGAAGAAGAGCTGCCAGGGTGCGACGGTGGTGCCGACGATCGCCACGACCAACAGCAGCACCGTGGAGTTGAGGCCACCCGAGAAATGTGGGAGCAGCCCGGCGGCGGTGCGGTTGACGGTGGGGTGGACCAGCAACACCATCGGGATGATCAACATGTTCACCGCGATGAGCGCGAACATGAGCGCCTCCCAGCGCCGGAACGACCCCCCGGCCACCACCGCGAACAGCAGCACGGCGGCGGCCGGTACCGCGATGGCCTTCGGACATCCGAGGAAACCCAACGCCATTGAAACGCCGATGAATTCGGTGACGATGGTCAGGGCGTTGAGGATCAGCAGATCGCCCACGCTGAACGCGCCCCAGAATCTGCCGAAGCGGGCGAAGATCAACCGCGCGTGCCCGACGCGGGTGACGGCGCCGAGCCTCAGCACCATCTCCTGGTTCACGAACAGCACCGGGATCAGCATCGTCAGCGTCCACAGCAGGCCCATCCCGTGGTTCTGCCCGGCCTGTGCGTAGGTCGCGACGCCGCCGGCGTCGTTGTCGCCCACCATCACGATTAACCCCGGCCCGGTGATGACCATCAGGGTCCGCAGACGGCGCCAGCGGCCCGTGAACGCCCCGGCGCCGTCGCGCTGGATTCGGCCGAACGCGCCGACGATGTCGGCGTCGGGGCTGCGGAGGTCGCCGCCCGCGGACAGGGATGTCATCGGATTTCTCGCTCTCGCAGGCTAGTTCGAGTAGTGAGACCGATCAGCGGTGATAGCCCGAGCCGTCCGACGGATGGCCGCCCAGCGAGGCCGTGACCACCGCGATGGGCATCCGCGAGACATACAGGTTGGCGCGCTCCTCGGCGGTCAGCCGGCAGCGCGCGCTGAACGCGCCGGCGATTCCACGCCACAGCGAAGCGCCGGGAACGCGATGTGCAGTAGTGAAAGCCATGATCTTCTCCTGTCGCGCAGGGACCGATCGGCTCGCGTGCTCGAATCGTCAAGCAACACAGGGTATGCCGGAGCCGGATCGGGTCGAAATAAGATTGGGATACGGACTATCGCTGGGACTTGTCTCGCTCATCTCGCCCTCACCTCCTCACGGCCGGGACACACGCGGGTGTCGTCACATGTCACCTGAACGGAAGAGGCACGAATGGACGGCGGCGAACCGACCGGCCGCACCCCTCTCGTCGGAGCTTCGGCACTGCACGGCGTATCCGGATCGGTCCGGAAGCCACTTGGGCTCAACCCTTGGGTCCGGGAAGAGCTGTCCTGACCCGGGGCGTCTCTCGACGTTCGGGGTCAGTGGCCTGTGTCCATGCAGACGCCTCACCTACCGAGGTGCTTGCCCCACCATCTTGCACCGCGGATCCGAACCGGTCAAACGAGCGTGTCGCCGGGAGCGCCTAGCCTCGGAAGCATGGCAAACACTCTGCAGGATCCCAAGGTTGCGGCGGCACTGGACCGAATGTACGGCGAAGCGAAGAGCCAGATATCGTTATTGCTCGAGCGGCGTGGCGATTTCGATCGCCCGATGAACGCGTGGGAGCGCGCCGAGGCGATGAGTGAGTTCTACATCCCGGTGACCCCCGATGCGGGCCGGCTGCTGTATTCGTTGGTGCGGGCGACCCGTCCGGCGACCGTCGTCGAGTTCGGGATGTCGTTCGGCATTTCCGCGATCCATCTGGCGGCGGGTGTCCGCGACAACGGCACCGGGCGGGTGGTGACCACCGAGCTCAGCGCCGCCAAGATCGCGGCCGCGAGGCAAACATTTGACGAGACCGGACTGGCGGACGTGATCACGATCCTGGAGGGCGACGCCCTCTCCACGCTGGCCGACCTGGACGGTTCGGTCGACTTCGTGCTCCTCGACGGCTGGAAAGACCTGTACCTGCCGGTAATCGAGTTGCTCGAACCGCAGCTCTCGGCGGGGGTGCTGATCGTCGCGGACAACACCAGTGCGGCCGACACCCAGCCCTACCTGGACCGAGTGCGCAACCCAGCGAACGGCTACGTCAGTTACAACTTTCTCGTCCGCGACAGCGACAGCATGGAAATTAGCTGCCGCACGGGCGATTAACGCAGGGACTCCTCGAGCCACGGCGTCAACCACTTCACGCCTTCGGGGGTGAGATGGACGCCGTCGCTGCGCACCTTGATCCCGTCCACCTTGGGTGTGTAAACCCCATCCGGGCAGAGCTTTTTGTTCAGGTCCAGGATTTGCACGCCGTTGTGGTGGCTGACGGTCTTGCGCAGCATGGTGTTCCACAGGTTGACCCGGTCGGGTTGGTCCTCCGGATACAGGCGGCCGTCCGGCTTCTCTCCATCCCGGCTGTACGGCACCGTGGCGACCACCACGCGGACTCCGGGGGCGCTGACGATGTTCAGGGCCCGCTCGAGTTCGCCGTTGAGGTAGGCGTCGAACGTCGGGTCACCGATGTGGGTCCACTGCCCCTCGTTGACCCGGTCGACGGTTTCCCACCGGCCGATGATCAGCAGCGCCACGTCCGGCTGGTCCCGGCTGACCTGGTTGGACCACCTGATGGGCCAGCCGTCGCATTCGGGTCGCTGCTCCAGGGTCTGGCCGATGTACCGATACGGCGTTCCGCGCACCAGGCTGCACCCGATCACGGTGTGGTCGAGGAACGCGAACCCGGGCGTGGGCGGCAGGTAATGCATCCACGTCCACCCGATCGAATCACCGAACACCGAAACGGTGAACGGGCGGTTGGGGTCTCGGGGTCCGACCGGCTGACTCCCTCCCGGCGGGGCCGGCGAGACCGCGGCGACGGCCGAGACGCCCGGCGGCAGGCCCGCCTCGCTGAGGCCCGGACCGGTCCCCACGGGGACGACCAGCAACGTGATCGCCGCGGCGCTGCTCACCGTGGCCGCCGCCAGCGGCAAGAGCGGCACGCGCGCCGGCCGCCAGCGCCGGATGGGCTGCTCGATCAGCCACCAGGATGCCGCGGCCGCCGCCACGGCCGCCGCGCACCGGGTCGCGAACAACGGCAGACCGGTCCAACCGGTGCGTTCGCCGTTGAGCGCCAGAAAGATCGGCCAATGCCACAGGTAGACGCCGTAGGAGATGCTGCCCAGCCACACCAGGGGCCGCCAGGCCAGCATGCGGGCGACGGCCCCCCGCTGTTCCAACGCCACGGGCGCCACTACCAGGACGGCCGCGACGGCGACACCCATCAGCAGCCCGTGGCGGAACTGCGCGGCGCCGCCCGTCGCGAAGTGCGTCGCCGCCGCCAGGCCGGCCACACCGAGCACCGGCAGCGCGCGGGCCACCCGCCGTCCCCACCGGGTCCCGATCAGGCACCAGCCCCGGTTCAGCGAAGGCCAATCCCTGACCAGCAGCGCCGCCGCGGCCGCCCCGACGAGCAGCGCCTGCGCCCGGGTGTCGGTGCCGAAGTAGACGCGGTCGCGCGTTGCGTCCGACGTGAGCAGGACCGCCACCGCCGCGGAGGCCAGTGCCCCCACCGTGGCGATGAGGAAAGTGGCGAACCGCACCCCGCCCACGGTCGCGCGGCTGCTGCGGCGACGCGCGCGGAAGGCGAGCAGCAGGGTTACCGCGACCAGCAGGACAGGCCAGACGATGTAGTACTGCTCCTCCACCCCGAGCGACCACGTGTGCTGCAAGGGCGATGGCGGGGCGCCCTGGGTGAAGTAGTCGGTCTTCTGGGCGACGAAGCGCCAGTTGGCCACCCACAGGAACGCCGCGATCGCGTCGTCGCGCAGGCCGGTGAGAGCCCGGTCCGGGAGGAGCTGACGGGTCGCGGCGACGGTGAGCACCATCAGCACCAGCGCCGGCAGCAGGCGGCGCGCCCGCCTGACCCAGAAGCCCTTCAGATCGATGCGGCCGGTGCGGCCCAGCTCGTCCAGCAGCAGCGACGTGATCAGGAATCCGCTGAGGACGAAGAAGACATCCACCCCGATGAACCCGCCGCTGACTCCGGCGATGCCGCCGTGCCCCACCAGCACCAGGGTGACCGCTATCGCACGCAGCCCGTCCAGCGCGGGGATGCCGCTGCGCCGTTCGGGCCGGTCCCAGATCGCCAGCCGACCGACCCGGCGCACCGGGGCGACCCACCGGGGCCGCCGAGCACAAGATGCCGGTGCGGGATGCGTCCCGCCCGGCTCAGCGCCCGTGGTTAATGCGCCCTGACCAACCTGTCGCCCGGCGCCATAGTTGATGCCGATACGTCGCTGCCCCTCCTCGTGATCGCCGCAAGCCTAATTGCGGCGCACCAGGATTCGGGGCAGACACGCGCGGGGCCCCGCCGGCTTCGCCGTCGACGGGGAGTTACGCCGAGCCGGCCGGCTCGGCGTCGGACGCCACGTGCACCGGACCCAGCCCCAGTTCTTCGAGGATCGCGGCGGTGTCGGCGCCCAGTTCGGGGGCCGGCCCGGCGACCCGGCCGGGCGTTCGGGAAAGCCACGTGGGGACTCCCGGGAAGCGCACCTTGCCGTGCGGGGTGTCCACCTTCTCGAAGAAGCCGACGGCGTTCAGGTGCTCGTCGTCGAACAGCGCCGCCGGACTCGACAGCGGCGACGCCGGTATCTCCAGTTCGCGGAACAGCCGGAGCCACTCATCCGTCGTTCGCTGGGCGAGCGTCTCGGCCAGCAGCGCGTACACCGTGTCGATCTGCCTGGCGCGGCGCTCGAGCGTCGCGTACGACTCGCCGGCCCAGGGCGGTCGGACGGCGTCGATGAAGGCGGACCATTGCTTGTCGTTGTAGATGAGCGCGGCGATGTAACCGTCGCTGGTGCGGTAGGGCCGCCGGTTGGGCGCCACCGCACGCGGGTACACCGCGGGGCCCAGCGGGGGATCGAACATGGCGCCGTTGGCGTGCTCGACCAGCATGAACGACGCCATCGTCTCGAACATGCCGACCTCCACCTCCTGGCCCTCGCCGGTGCGCTCCCGGTGGAAGAGCGCCATCACCGTGGCGTAGAGCGCGGTGAGGCCGGTGACCTTGTCGGCCAGGATGCTGCCGACATAGTTGGGCTCCCCGGTCAATTGCTCCTGGACGAACGGCAGCCCGGACGCCGCCTGGATCGTGTCGTCGTAGGCCGGCAGGTCGGCGTTTGGCCCGCGCCGGCTGTAGCCGTAGCAGTTCGTGTACACGATGTTCGGGTTGATCGCGGCCACGTCGGCGTAGCCGAACCCCAGCCGGGCGACCGCCTTCGCGCGCATCGAGTGGATGAAGACGTCCGCCCGTTCGATGAGCGCGCGCAGCACGGCCTTTCCCGCGTCGGAGCGCAGGTCCACGGTGATCGCCCGCTTGCCGCGGTTGACGTTGACGAAGACGCCGCCCATGCCCCGCACGGGCCCGACCGAAACGTAGCGGGTGTCGTCGCCCTGCGGCGGCTCGACCTTGATCACATCGGCGCCCATGTCCGCCATGATCTGGGTGCAGTACGGCCCCATCACCATGGCGGTGAGGTCGACAACACGCACCCCCGCCAGCGGGCCCCGGGGCGCGGCCTCGGTCCGGTCAGACATGGCGCGCCTCCCGTCCGTCGGCCGTTTCGAAGCTGTAGCGTACGTGCTCCCTCGATCTGCCCCGCCATGTCCTTGATTGGCTTCCGTCACTCGCTGACGATGCGGCGAGTTCGTGGCTAAGCTGCCGCAATGCGCAGGCTGATCGGCGGGCGGGAGGTTCGCTGGGACGACCATCGGGCCGCCGACGCCTACGCGCGCGGCTGGTGGGCGCGCGAGACGCTGGCCGACTCGCTGCGCGAGGCCGCGCGACTCACCCCCGACCGCGTGGCCCTGGTGGACGGCGACCGGCAGGTGGACTGCCGAACCCTGTGCCGGCAGGCGACGGCGCTCGCATCGTGTTCGTGCCATCGCGGTTCGCCGATCACGACTACGGCGCGATCCTGCACCGAGTGACCGGGCAGCTCGAGTCCCCGCCGGAGGTCGTGGTGGTGCGGGGCGACGGCTGCGGGGGCCGCACCGCGCTGGCGACGCTGCTCACAGAGCCGGCGACCGCCGCCGCACTGCCGCCCTCGATCCCGATGCCGTGCGCATGGTCCTCTACACGTCGGGGACCACGGGACGGCCCAAAGGTGTTCTGCACAGCCATAATCCGATTCACGCCCTGATCTGCCAGCTCCGGAACCACTGGCTCGTCGAGCCGGGCGACGCGTTTCTGGTCGCGTCGCCGATCGCGCACATCGGCGGCTCCATCTACGCGTTCGAATGCCCCCTGCTGCTGGGCACCACCGCCGTGCTGATGGACCGGTGGAACGGCGACGAGGCGGTGCACCTCATGCGGTCCCGACGATGCACCCACATGGCCGGCGCGACCCCGTTCCTCGAGCAGCTGCTGACCGCCGCCGAGCGCGCCGGGACGCGATTGCCCGACCTGAAGTTCTTCGTCTGCGGCGGTGCGTCGGTGTCCGAGTCCCTGATCTGCAGGGCCGCATCCTATTTCGAGTCGGCGGTCGCCACCCGCGTCTACGGCTCTACCGAGGTCCCCATCACCACGGTCGGATCGCCGGGGCGCGCCGACCACGCCGCCGACACCGACGGACGCGTCGGGCTGGCCGAAGTGAAGCTGGTGGCCGGCGAGGTCCGCGCCCGGGGACCGCAGATGCTCATCGGTTACCAGCGACCCTCCGACGAAAGCGAATCCTTCGATGCGCAAGGGTACTTCCGCACGGGGGACCTGGGGCGCTGGGTCGACGACGAGTACCTCGTGGTCACCGGCCGCGCCAAGGACATCATCATCCGCAACGGGGAGAACATCTCACCCAAGGAGGTGGAGGACGTACTCGGCGGTCACCCGGACATCGTCGAGGTCGCGGTCGTCGGTCTGCCCGACGACCGCACGGGCGAGCGCGCCTGCGCCGTGGTGGTGTCGAGGGCGCTGCCCGGACCGGACGTGTCGAGCCTGCGCAGCTTTCTGACCGGGTCCGGCGTCGCCCGGTTCAAAGCGCCGGAGCAGGTGGTGATCTGGGACGTGCTGCCCAAGAATGACGCGGGAAAAGTCTTGAAGCACCAGATCAAGGCGGCGCTGATCGAGGCGTACTGGTGACATGCAGGTAGCGATCGTGACCGGGGCCAGCGGCGGGATCGGTTCCGGCTGCGTGACCAAGCTCGCCGGGATGGGCATGGCGGTGCTGGCGACGGGGCGCAACGAGGCCAGGCTGGCGGAATTGGGCCGCCGCATCGGGGATTCCGATCGGGCGGCCACGCTCGCGGTCGACCTCACCGATGACGAATCGCCCGGGCGCACCGTGTATCTCGAGACCGACGACGAATCCCTGGACTATTTCCTGGGTCTGATGCTGCGGGCGGCCGCGTTCCTGTGCTCGCCCGGCGGGGCGTTCATCAACGGCCAGACGATCGTCGTCGACGGCGGCTGGAGCGCGACAAAGTATCTCTCGGAACGGGCGCTGTCGTCGGAGTGGAAGCCCCGCTAACCGAATCGGCCTCGAAGTGGCGACGAATGCCCGCCAGCATCGCGACGTGCGCCTTGACCGCTTCACGTGCCGTCACCGCGAACAGGGGCCGCGGCGCCGAGATCCGGATGCGCTCGGTGACACGGGTGCCGCCGGCGATCGGCTCGAAACTGACCGTTCCGCGCAGGCGCACGCCCGGGGACTGGTCGGCCTCGGTGCGCACGTCGCCGCGCTCGGGCACGTGCAGCCGAGCCCGGTAGTTGACCCGCATCGTTAACGGGCCCAACGGGATTCGGTCCGTTACCCGATAACCCTGGGAGTAGCCGTCCGCGGTGTCGTCGCGATCCAGCGCCTCGACGGAGACGATCAACGGATGGACCAGACCGATGTTGTCCAGGTCCACGTAGAAGTCGCGCACCCGGTCGGGTGGGGCGGGCACCTCCTCGCCCAGCGTGCGCTCGCCGCGGGCGACCCACCAGCTCACGGGGAAAACTCCGCGACCAGTTGCCCCGTGCGCCACCAGATCAGCACGGCGAACACCGCCAGGGTGGCGATCGTCGCCACCGCCTGCACCGCGCTCCGGCGTTCCTTCGGCGGGTAGACGTAGGCCGCGCCGACCAGGCTGCCGGTCACCAGCCCACCCACGTGGCCCTGCCAGCTGATCTGCTGCGAGCTGATCGCCGGGGCGACGAAGGTGAAGACCAGGTTGATCACGATGACCACCACCACCCAGCGGACGTCGAGGGTCAGCCGCTTCCCCACCACGAACGTGGCGCCGAAGAGGCCGAAGATCGCGCCGGAGGCGCCGGCCGTCGCCGTGTCGAGCGGCGACAGCAGGTAGACCAGCACCGAGCCGCCCAGCCCGCTCAACGCGTACAGCGCGCCGAATCGCAGGCGCCCGAGCCACATCTCGAGCGGCGGCCCCACCACGTACAGGGCCCACATGTTGAACAGCAGGTGGGTCGCCCCGTAATGCAGGAACGCCGACGTCACCAGCCGGTAGTACTGGCCGTCGGCGACGCCGGGCGGCCACAGCGTGAGGTCCCTTTCCAGGTTGCCCGACGCCATCTGGACGACGAACGCCAGCACGTTGACCGCGATGAGCGCGTAGGTCAGTACCGGCGTGGCCGCCCGCTGGCGCCCGCCGAAGTGGGTCCGCGGCTGGCGCACGGTCCGGGCGCCGGCCTGAACGCACTCCACACACTGGTGGCCCACGGCGGCGTCGCGCATGCAGTCCGTGCAGATGTACCGTCCGCACCGGTTGCAGCGGACGTAGGTCGGGCGCCCCGGATGCCGGTAGCAGGTGGGCGTCTCGGCCGGCGACTGCGGTGCGCTGGCTTGGCTCATCGGCTCATTGTTGCGGAACGACGCCGGTTTGATCCGGCGAATCAGCGTGTTTTTCAAGCAGGCCGGCCCGCCCGGAACGTATTCCGCGCCTCGATGAATTGACCTACTGTGACAGGGGTGGAGTCACACGGAAGCCCCGAATTGGTGCCCGTCGAGAAACTGCATTCGGGTGATCCGATCACCGACGTCAACGGCGGCGGCCAGCGCTACATCGTCCTCGAGACGAAGACCGTCGGCGACGGGTGCGTGGTCCTCGAACTCGAGTCCAGGGTGGACCATCGGTTGCAGGTCATCGAGAAGTCGTTCCCGGTCGGCTATCGGGTCGGCAGGGCGGATCACCATACCCTGTAACTCGGGGCTCGCTCGTCAGGGTGAGGGCGGCGGCTCGGTGTAGGTGTCGTGCCATTCCCACCACTGGTAAGGCGCCGTCTGCGGGTAACCCTCCGGCGAATCCTCCCAATTCTCCTGCCGCCCAAGGGCGGTGATGTCCAGGAAGCTCCAGGTGGTGCCCAGCGCCTCGTCGCCGCGGTTGTTGACGAAGTAGGTGCGGAACACCCGATCAGCGTCCCGGATGAAGGCGTTGGTGCCGTGCCACTCGTCCACGCCGAAGTCGGCATCGAACCCGTCGGTGATGGTGTACCAGGGCATCCGCCAACCCATCCGCGCCTTGAGGCGGCGAATGTCGCGCTGCGGGGCGCGCGAGGCGAAGACCAGGGTGGTGTCGCGGGCGTTCAGGTGGGCCAGGTGGCCGACGTGATCGGCCATCATTGAGCAGCCGCGGCAGCCGTGCTCGGGCCAGCCGTGCACGCCCGGTTCGAAGAAGGCGCGGTAGACGACGAGTTGCCGTCGGCCCTCGAACAGGTCTCGCAGACCGGCCGGGCCGTCCGGCCCGTCGAACTCGTAGTCGCCGGACACCTCGAGCCACGGCATCCGCCGGCGCTCGGCCGCCAGCGCGTCGCGGGCCCTGGTCAGTTCCTTCTCCTTGACGAGCAGGCGCTCGCGCGCGGCGTCCCAGTCACGGGCGGACACGATCGGGGGTGTCTTCATTGGGTGTCTCTCTGATCAGGCGAGCGGGGACAGGCCGGCGGCGGTCAGCAGGTAGGCGTCCGATTCGCCGGGGCCGCCCCCAGCGATCTCGAGCACCGACCGGGCGGCCTGCTCGGCGCTGAGCGCCGGCCCGGACGACCGCACGAAGGTGCCGACGTCGACTCCCTGGCGTTCGGCGTAGGCGGCGACGGCCTTGGCCCCGAGGTCGGTGGCCGGCGTCAGCCGCGGCAGGACTGACACGAAGCGAATGCCGAGCCCGGCCCGCTGCGATTCGATGGCGGCATAGCCGGTGATGAACCGGACCGCCGCCTTGGCGCCGGCGTAGCCGCCGCTGAGCGGCGAACCGTTGAGCGCGGCGCCGCTGGACAGCACGATCACCGTGCTGCCCGGGGCCAGTGGGCGCCGCAGCGCGGACCGGACCCAGTGAAATGCCTGCGCGACGTCCACGTTCCAGTTCTCGCTGAAGCTCTCCCACGTCTGCTCCTGCAGTGGGCTCATCCGCGGCGCCGCCCCGGCGCACAGCACCAGCGTGCGCGGCCGGTGTTCGGCGATGAGCCGGTCGGCCGACGTGGAATCGGCGGCGTCGGCGACGACGGCGGTGAAGCCCGCGCCGATCTCGTCGCGCACGGTCTCCAGGCGCGAGCGGGTGCGGGCGACCCCGACCACCCGGACGCCGGCCCCCGACAAGGCCGTGGCGACGGCGCGGCCGAATCCGCGGCTCGCCCCGGTCACGATCGCGGTGGTGTCGACGAGCCCGTCGGCGCGGGTCTGCACTGCCTGGTTCATGGTTCTTCTCGCTTCCTGACGTCGCGCGCCGGCGGCGGCCGGCTTCGGTTATTGAGATCCGGGGCGCCCGCCGAATTCATCGCTCGCCGACCGATGAATTCCAGGCCCCGGGCGTCTCTGTACGGATAGCGTCCGAGCGATAGGAGAGGACCGTGCCGGCTCAGGAGGACTTCATCGGGCAGGCGGCGCCGTTTCGCGCCGAGCTGATCGCGCACTGCTACCGCATGCTCGGCTCCGTGCACGACGCCGAGGATCTGGTGCAGGAGACGTACCTGCGCGGGTGGCGCGCGTACCCGGCGTTCGAGGAGAGGGCGGCGCTGCGCACCTGGCTGTATCGAATCGCGACCACCGCCTGCCTGCGCGCGCTTCAGAGCCGCGCCCGGCGCGTGCTGCCGGCCGGCCTGGGCGAGGGCTCGGTCGACCCGAACGCCGACCTCGACGAGCACGCCGGAAGCTACCAGTGGCTGGGGCCGATCCCGGACACCCTGACACCGGAACACGCGGTAACCGCGAGGCACAGCGTGCGGCTGGCGGTGATGACCGCCCTCCAGGAGCTGCCGGCGCGTCAGCGGGCCGTCCTGATCCTGCGCGATGTGGTGCAGTTCAGCGCGGCCGAGGTCGCCGAGCTCCTCGAAACCACACCGGCCGCGGTCAACAGCTCCTTGCAGCGCGCGCGGGCCCGCCTCGCCGACGTGTCACCAAGCGAGGACGGCCTCGCCGAGCCCGACGACGCCGCACGGCGCGAGCTGCTCGACCGGTACTGCGCGGCATTCGAGAACGCGGACATGGCGGCCCTGACCGAGCTGCTGCAGTCCGACGTCAAACTCGAAATGCCGCCCGTGGCGGTGTGGTTCGCCGGGCGGGACGCGGTGGTGCGCTTCCTTGCCGCGCGGGCCCTCGCGAAACCGGGCGACCTCGCCATGCTGCCGACGGCGGCCAACGGGCAACCCGCCGTCGCCGAGTACCGGCGCGACGCCGGGGGCGTGCTGCGCGCGCATTCGATCCACGTCCTGACCAGCGGCACGACCGGCATCGCGACGCTCACCGTGTTCCTCGACCCCGGCCTGTTCAGAGCGTTTGGCTTACCCCCAAGCCGGTAAACTCTCCGGGAGGGCGGCGACGGCGGCCTGTGGCCGGTGGTGGCGGATTGCGCAACGGCCGCGGTGTCGTCACACGGTCAGGTTGCTTGTTCCTGTGGACAGTTCTCCAACGCGCCAGGATTATGGGCCGCGGTAGGCGTATTCGAAGGGTGACGGAGTGAGAATTCCGGGCGTGACCGGCGTCGTCGCGGGCGTGACCGGCGGGGCTGCGCTGCTGGTGCGGGCCGGCGTGTCGACCGCCGCAGGGGCCGCGGGCGCGCTGCAGGAGTTGGCCAGCCCGGTGGTGGAACTCGCCGGCCCGGTGGTGCAGTCGGTGGCTCAGACGACCGGCCGGGCGATCGGCGTGGGCGACACCGGTGGCGCGCCCGGTGGCGTCACCCCGCCCGTACGGTGGCAGAGCGGGCGCCGGGTGCACCTCGACCTCGATCCCCTGCTGCCGTTCCCCGACTGGCACGAGCATGCACCCGCGGTAGAGGAGCCGGTCCGACGCATTCCGGGGGTGGCCGCGGCCCACGTCGAGGGCGCGCTCGGCCGCCTCGTCATCGAACTCGAAAGCGACACCGGCAACATCGCCGTCGTCGACGAGGTGCGGGAGACCGTGTGCCAGGTCGCCGCGGACCTCGCGCTGGTGGCCCCGCGGTCCGCGGCCCGGACCGCACCGTTCGCCGATCCCGGCAATCCCCTGGCGATCCTCGTGCCGGCCAGCGCGGCGGCCATGGACGTCATGGCAATCGGGGCGTCGGTGACCGGCTGGGTGGGCCGGCTGCCGGTCGCGCCGCGCAGCGCGCGCGCCGCGGCCGCGTTGCTCAACCATCAGCCGCGGATCGTCGCGGTACTCGAGTCGCGGCTGGGGCGGGTCGGCACCGACATCGCGCTGAGCGCCTCGTCCGCCGTGGCCAACGGGCTCACGCAGGCGATCGGGACGCCCCTGATCGACCTCGCCCAGCGCAGCCTGCAGGTCTCAGAGGCGGCGGCTCACCGACAACGATGGCGCGAGCGGGAGCCGGAACTGGCCTCGCCGCAGCGGCCGCAGGCCCCGGTGGTGCCGGTGATCTCCTCCGCCGGTCCCAAATCGCAGGCGCCGCGGCATAACTCGGCGGCCGCGTCCGCGGGCGACGCGTCGCATGTGGTGGTCGGCGGCGCGATCGACGCCGCCATCGACACGGCGAAGGGCTCGATGGCGGGCCCCATCGAGGAGTACGCCGACCAGGCCGCCAACGCGTCGCTGGTTGCCGCGGCGGGCGCGCTGCTGGCGGGCGGCGGCACCGAGGACGCGGCCGGAGCCCTGCTGGCCGGGGTCCCGCGCGCGGCGCACGTGGGCCGGCAAACCTTCGCCGCCGTGCTGGGCCGCGGGCTCGCCAACGCCGGGCAACTGATCCTCGACCCGGGCGCCCTGCGCCGGCTGGACCGGGTGAAGGTGATCGTCATCGACGGGGCGGCGCTGCGCGGCGACAACCGGGCCGTCCTGAAAGCGCGGGGGGACGTACCCGGCTGGGACGAGGACCGGGTCTACGAGGTTGCCGACGCCCTGTTGCACGGGGAGGAGGCCCCGGAGCCCGACCCCGACGAGCTGCCGGCCACCGGGGCGCGCCTGCGCTGGATTCGCGCCCAGGGCCCCTCGGCGTCGCCCGCCCAGGGGCTCGAACACGCCGACCTCGTCGTCGACGGCGAACGGGTCGGCGGCGTCGACGTGGGCTGGGAGGTCGACCCGTTCGCGATCCCGTTGCTGCAGACCGCGCACCGCACCGGCGCCAGGGTGGTGCTGCGCCACGTCGCCGGCACCGAGGACCTGACCGCCAGCGTCGGCGTGAGCCACCCGGCGGGCACGCCGCTGCTGACGTTGGTCCGCGACCTGCGGACCGATCGCGGGCCCGTGCTGTTGATCACCGCGGTGCACCGGGACTTCGCGTCGACCGACACGCTGGCGGCGCTGGCGATCGCCGACGTGGGGGTCGCGCTGGACGACCCGCAGGCCGCGACGCCGTGGGCCGCGGACATCATCACCGGCACCGACCTGGCCGCGGCGGTGCGCATCCTCTCGGCGCTTCCGGTGGCCCGGGAGGCCACCGAATCGGCCGTGCGCCTCGCCAAGGGCGGCAGCACCCTGGCCGGGCTGCTGCTGGTCACCGGCGATCCGCGCACCGCCAACCCGTTCGCCGTGCAGCGCTGGCTCAACCCCGTCAACGCGGCCGCCGCCGCGGCGTTGATGCAGGGCAGTTTCGCGGCCACCCGGGTCCTCCGGCTGTCGGATCCCACCCCCCAGCCGTTGACCGCCTGGCACGCCCTCGACCCGGAGATCGTCTACTCCCGGCTGGCCAGCCGCACCCGACCCCTGGCCGTCGAGCCAGGCACCGCGCCGTGGCGCCAGCTTCTCGACGACGTGTCGTACAGCCCGCTCGTCGCGCCGTTGCGGGGCCCGGCGAGCCGCGTCGCGCGGCTGCTGGCCGCGACCCGGGCCGAGCTCGCCGACCCGCTCACGCCCATCCTGGCCGTCGGCGCGGCGGCGTCGGCGATCACCGGCAGCACGGTGGACGCGCTGCTGGTCGGGGGCGTCATGACGGCGAACGCGCTTGCCGGCGGGGCTCAGCGGCTGCGGGCCGAGGCCGCGATCGCCGAGCTGTTCGCCGAGCAGGACCAGCACGCTCGCCGGGTCGTGCTCCCCACGGTCGCGACGGCGCGCCGCCGGCTCGAAGCCGCGCGCACCACCGAACGCACGGTGACCGTGAGTGCGAAATCGCTGCGCCCGGGTGACATCATCGACCTGGCCGCACCGGAGGTGGTTCCAGCGGACGCCCGCCTGCTGGTGGCCGAGGACCTGGAGGTCGACGAATCCCTGCTGACCGGCGAGTCCCTGCCCGTGGACAAGCAGGTGGACCCGGTGGCCGTCGGCGATTCCGACCGCGCCAGCATGCTGTTCGAGGGCAGCACCATCATCGCCGGGCACGCCCGCGCCATCGTGGTGGCGACCGGCGCCGGCACCGCCGCCCGACGGGCCATGTCGGCGATCGCCGACGTCGAGTCGGCGGCGGGCGTCCAGGCCCGACTGCGGGAGCTGACCGGCAAGGTGCTGCCGCTCACGCTCGCCGGCGGTGCGACGGTGACCGGCCTGGCCCTGGTGCACCGGGCGTCGCTGCGGCAGGCGGTCTCCGACGGCGTCGCCATCGCGGTGGCCGCCGTCCCCGAGGGCCTGCCGCTGGTGGCCACCCTCGCCCAATTGGCGGCCGCCCAGCGCCTGTCGCGCCGGGGGGCGCTCGTCCGCACGCCGCGCGCCGTCGAGGCCCTCGGCCGGGTCGAGACCGTGTGCTTCGACAAGACCGGCACGCTCACCGAGAACCGATTGCGGGTGGTGTGCTGCGTGCCGCACGGGACCGGCCCCAAGGAGTCGTTCCCGGACCTGAGCGATCCGCGCGCCGCCGCGGTGCTGATCGCCGCCGCCCGCAGCAGCACCCAGCCGCACAACGGCGGAGGGCACGCCCACGCCACCGACGAGGCGATTCTTACCGGAGCCAACACCCTTGACGGCCAGGGCCTTTCGGACTGGACGGTGCTCGCCGAGGTGCCGTTCGAGTCCAGCCGGGGCTACTCCGCCGCGATCGGCGTCGTCGCCGGCGACGGCGGCCCGATGCTGGTGGTGAAGGGCGCCCCGGAGGAGATCCTGCCGCGCTGCCGGTTCGCCGACGAGGACGCCGATCCCCAAGCGGGCGAGTCAATGGTGCTACGCCTCGCCGAGCGCGGCCTGCGCGTGCTGGCGGTGGCGCAACGCCACTGGGACGGCCCGACCGGCGAGGACGACACCGACGCCGACGCCGTCGACGCGGCCGCGCACGAGCTCGAGCTGATCGGCTACGTCGGCCTGGCGGACACCGCGCGCCCATCGGCGCGGCCCCTGATCGAGACGCTCGTGGAGGCCGATCGTCGGGTGGTGCTGATCACCGGCGATCACCCGGTCACGGCGCGCGCCATCGCCAGCCAGCTCGGCCTGCCGTCGAACGCGCGGGAGATCAGCGGCGCCGAACTCGCCGCCCTCGGCGAGGAAGACCGCGCCCGGGTCGCCGCCGAGGTCCAGGTGTTCGCCCGCGTAAGCCCGGAGCAAAAGGTGCAGATCGTCGCGGCGCTGC
This sequence comes from Mycobacterium sp. 050134, assembly GCF_036409085.1. Lineage (NCBI taxonomy): Bacteria > Bacillati > Actinomycetota > Actinomycetes > Mycobacteriales > Mycobacteriaceae > Mycobacterium > Mycobacterium sp. 050134. The sequence continues at coordinate 1,675 of NZ_JAZGLV010000020.1, read as the reverse complement.
AGGCCAGTGGGCAAGCGGTCGCGATGGTCGGCGACGGGGCCAACGACGCCGCCGCGATCCGGATGGCCGACGTCGGCATCGGCGTGAGCGGCCGCGGCTCGTCGGCCGCGCGGGGCGCCGCCGACATCGTCCTGACCGACAACGACCTGGGCGTCCTGCTGGACGCGCTGGTCGAGGGCCGCGGGATGTGGGGCGGCGTGCGGGACGCGGTGAGCATCCTGGTCGGCGGCAACGTCGGCGAGGTGCTCTTCACCATCATCGGCACGGCGCTGGGCACCGGGCGGGCGCCGGTCGGCACCCGCCAACTGCTGCTGGTGAACCTGCTCACCGACATGTTCCCCGCCCTCGCGGTCGCCGTCACACCGCAATACGCGCGGCCGGAGGAAACCGAGGACGCGGTCGACCGCAACGCCGACGAGCTGCAGCGCGCCTTCCAGCTCGCGACGCTGTCGGGGCCGCCGCCGTCGCTCGACGCCCCGCTGATGCGCCAAATCGTCACCCGGGGCGCCGTCACGGCCGCCGGGGCGACGGCCGCCTGGGCCATCGGGCGCTGGACACCCGGCACCGAACGCCGCACGTCGACCATGGGTTTGACCGCGCTGGTGACGACCCAGCTGGCGCAGACCCTGCTCACCCGCCGGCACAGCCCGCTGGTCCTGGGCACCGCGCTGGGCAGCGCGGGCGTCCTGGTCGCCATCGTCCAGACTCCCGGCGTCAGCCATTTCTTCGGCTGCACCCCGCTGGGGCCGGTCGCGTGGACCGGGGTGATCGGCGCGACCGCCGGCGCCACCGCGATCTCCGTGCTCGCCCCCAACTGGCTGAACAGGCGCGTGGCCGCCCTCGAACCCAAGCAGGACTGAGCCGCGCGGGCGGGCTGGCCGGACAGCTCCCGGCGCACCACCTTGCCCGCGTGATTGCGCGGAATGCCGCCGACGATGTTGACGTCTCGCGGCTGCTCGAAGCGAGAGCGCCTGTCCTTCAGGTACTCCCGGATCGCCTGCGCGTCGACGCCGCCGCGCCGCGGCACCACGAACGCCGCCAGGCGGTGACTGAACCGGTCGTCGGGGACGCCGATAACGGCGCTGTCGGGGTGTTCGGCGAGCGCATTCTCCACCGCTCGCGGGTAGACGTTCTCCCCGCCGGAAATGATCATGTCGTCTTCCCGCCCGACGATGAACAGCCGCCCCGCGTTGTCGAGGTAGCCCATGTCACCGGTGCTGGTCATGCCGTCGATGGCCGCCTTGGGCTGCTCCGCGCCGCAGCGATCGCGTCGGCGGCCCGGTGACCAGCACGGTCTTGCCCGACATGGGGCTCGCAACCGGTCCGGATCCGAGGCCCGGCCCGCGCTCCGGCCCCACAGACAAACCCTTCGTGAATTGCCAGAAATTTCGCGTTTAGGCCCAGGGGTGGCTGGGCACTAATGCGGCATGATCGCACGTCACACCCTCCGTTCACTGTTTCCCGCCGCTGCCGCGGCGGCGGGCCTCGCCGGCTCCGTCGTCGCGCCGGTCGCCCCCTCCGCCGCGGCCCAGCCCTGCCCCGATGTACAGGTGGTGTTCGCCCGCGGCACCGGCGAGGCCCCGGGCGTCGGCCCGACCGGGCAGGCCTTCGTCGACGGCCTGCACTCGCGCATCGGCGCGCAGTCGTTCGACGTCTACCCGGTCAACTACCCCGC
>NZ_JAZGLV010000019.1:0-101321 GCF_036409085.1 Mycobacterium sp. 050134 | reverse complement strand
AGCCGTCACACCACCCGCTACCCTCAGCCGAGCAGGGCCCCAACACGAGGAATTACGTGACGGCAGCCCCTGGGGAATTACGTGACCGTCGGCACCGGCCCATGGGGCGCAAGGTTCGTAGCCAGAGCGAACCGGCCAGGCCCGCGGGGGACCCGACCGGCTGCTGGTGCGCGGGTTAGGCAGCGTCGTCAAACGCTCGGACATCAGGGCCCTGAAACCGTATTTCCCTGGCGGGGCTAGGGGGATTCGAACCCTGTGCCAAACCTGGGGAAATGGTTCTTGAACTGCGCTTTCTGTCATTCGGTGTCGTTACGCGGGTGCTTCGTTTCCTGCGGATATGCGTAGGCGTGTTGCGCGACGTAACAGTGCTAGACCGACTTGTATGGCGCCCTACCGCCCGCAGTTGAAAGGACCTTCCGGGTGTGAAGCTGAAGCGATGTCGGAAGCCAGACGTTCATGCTGGTCAAGCCAGACGAACTGGACCAACCTTTGGGGTTCAGAACACGCGATACGAGCGGCGCGGCGGATGCGGAGCGGATGAAATCTACGCTGTGATCCGCGCGCAGGAGGGCCGCGCCGGGGTTTTCATGTGCGCTACAGACGGTCTAATCCGGCCAGCAGATTCGAATCCTGCCGGGGGCACCGGTGTTTTCGCAGCTCAGCGGTTATTTTTGAGCCGCGCCGACCGGCACGCACCCCAGCCGCACCCTAACGCCTGAGGTTCGCTGACCTCGGCCAACCCCGCCGAAAATTCGCTGAGCCATCCTCGGCGTGTCGCCCTGGTGTCCACTCGTGCCGCCCCTGTCGAACCTCAAGTGCCTGCGCTGCAAACAGCACTACCGCAATAGACACGATGACGCCTGCGTCGTCACTCGTACGCGGGCTGATGCGTACCCGCTCGGCAGTTGGGTCGCGATTCGACCACGTCGCTCGTTCCGCCGCGCGGGCGAGGGTTAGTTAGTCGTCGTCGCGACGTCGTTCGGTTTCGGCCATCGCACGCTCGACCTCTGCCTGCTCTCGCAAGGCTTCGGCTCTCTTGCGCTCCGCCGAATCGTCCACGCGTTGCAGTCGCTCGCGTTTACACTCCGCGGTCGGGCCCTCGCGTTGGTCCGCGCGCAGCTCTCGTTCGTCTGCCAACTGCTCGCGATCGTTTGCGATTTGGTCCCGCTTATCAGCGATCCGATCTCTCTCGGCAGCGAGCGACTCGCGTTGTGCGAGCTCAGCCTTACGCCGCACGAGAGCCTTCTCGCGTTCATCGAGCGCAGCAGCCCGGCGATCAAGCTCATTGGGGATGTCCACGCGGTCCTCAGCGACCACGACCCACCTTAACACTGCGACTTGAGGTACTACTCACCCAGGTCCCCTGGTTCCTCGTCGTATGGAAGGTGACGCTACAGACAGTCTTCCGCCGAAGCGACGGAATCCGGCCCAAGTCACTGGCGCAGCGAGGCCACCGCCTCTAGAACGTCCTTCAGCCATTCGCACCCACCACGTGTTGAAGACTTCGCCGTTGCCCTTGGAAGGAAGCCAGCGCCCCGTCGCCAAGCGGAGGTACCCCGGGGGTGACACGGTCGGGCGGCGAACATCCCGCGCGGCGGCACTGCGGGGCGATCATCGGGAATCGACGGGATGGCTTACACGGCGACGTCAAGAAGTCCAGAATCAGATGATGCAAGACCTTGACCCCGCGCAGGCGGATGACGAACCCGATGTGCCCCGCGGCGTCTGGGCGGCTAGACGGGCCGATGAACTCGCGCGTCGAATAGCCGAGTTACAAGACGACGCGAAGCCACCCACTGAAAACGATGTCGCCTTGGCGCGGCAACGTGAGAAGGAGGCCCATTATCGCGCGCGGCGCGCCCATCTGGCAGACGCCGAACGCCACGAGGAAGCCGCTCGAATACATGAGGAGACTGCTGCCATGCACGAGCAGGCCGTCATCGATCAGATCGGTGATGAAGAGGCTCACCTCGATGCAGCAGCGACTCATCGCACGGAGTGCGAGAAACACAAACGCGCTGCGGTACAGGCGAGAGCCGTCTGCTGATCGCGACGACTGACCACATTGGACCCACTGCCCGAAACACGATGAATGCCCAGGCAGTTCCGGTGGGGCATCTGGGCCGCACCTGGGGGTATTCGACGGGTTCGCGTTCCTTGGGGTCGACGAGCAGGTTGGTGACACGGGGTTGGCATACGGCGGTGCGGGTTTCCGAAGAAGTTGCGTTGTTCGACGAGGCTCATTTTGAGGTTTTGCCATTTGAGGCCGTAGAGCTGGTCGCCGTTCCAGAACAGGAACCCGTCCCGGTTGGACCGCTCTTGCTCATCTGAAGAGAACGACCCGCTGGTCCACCCCGTCGATAACGCGGTCACCCGGGGCCTGCCAGCCTGGCCCAGGCGAGCAAGGTGGTGAGCATGTAGGTGATGTGCACAATCTCATTGCTGACCCGCCGAACAGGAACGTGTCCGGGCCAGCGGACCAGGCATGGTGTGCGCAGCGAGCCATCCATCCCGGTGAAATACGACCCCGTCAAAAACCCCGAGGTGCGGCGCCAAGGCAGGCACTCCTCGGCACCATTGTCACCTGCGAACACGACGACCGTCTTGTCGGCGATGCCTTGGTCGTCCAGCAAAATGGGTCCCTCTCTGTGAGGCGGACTCTCCCGGCGAGTTCTACCAGGAGCGGGGTGTGTCTCACCGCTGAACCAACTATGCGCCACCCAACGCGGGCCGAATTGAATCAACGAATTTCTGAAACACAGGGGCGGCTCTTCGCGGTGCGGCTCGGGGGTGGGGTGGGCCGCTGCCGTCGCTAGGCGTGGCCGATGCGCTGCTGGATGAACGCTCGCGGCTCGGAGACGGGGTCGATCTTGACGGTGCCGCACTGCATGAGCTTGCCGCAGAGGCTTTAATCGCAGCCGACGAACTCGACACCGGGAAGCGAGGGCATCACCCGTTAGGCCGTCCTAGATGTAGCGCAGCGAGTATCTGCGCTGCGACTCGGACTTACTCCCATACAGCCAAGTGGCCCTCTCCTGGATCGCTTGCGTCGATCCATACACGCGGCGATCGCAGCGGTGGCAAAACAGGAGTGTGTATACGATCTCACCACCCCGCGGCCATTCCTCGCGCGCCCTGTCGGGCACCTGGATCTCGTTGGCCTGGTGCTCAAAGTTCCGGATTAGTTGGCCGGCGACGTGTCCCTCGGGGCACACCAGGTCCATGGCTAGTAATCCCTTGTCGGTCATTTCCAGTGCCTACCTTTCGTAGCAAGCTAGCTGCCGCAGCGGCGTGACCTGACGATCTCGAGGCGTTCCTTGAGCAGTTCCTCGAGTTCCTCGATCGAGCGGCGTTCCCGCAGCATGTCCCAGTGTGTGCGCGGCACCTTAACCTTCTTGGGTTCGGCCAGGTCACCACCCTCGATCAGGGTGCCCTCCATGCCGTTGCGGCACAGCCAGGTGCCGGGGACCTCGGCGTCGGCGGCAAAGGGCATGTCGAACTCGTCGCCGTTCTCGGTGCGATACCGCGCGATCTGACGCGGCGCCAGGTCATGGTTGCGAGCGGTCTCGTAGCTCACGGCTCCGAGGCGACTGCCCCTCATGACGTGATCAGCCCTCATCAACAGCTCCGCTGACGTTCCACGTGATCGGCAGTAGCGCGCATCCGACCCGACAATCGAAGAAAATCGTGCTCGCCCACCCCGTTGGGCACGGTGTAGGCAAGTTGCCATAATTCGACGGCGTAGGTGCGCAAATCCTGGCGGAGCTGCGCCTCAACGGCGGGCATGAAGTCTGCAAGTTCTGTAGGAGTGATTTTGGATGTGTGGTCGAGCATTTGCTGCACCGTCGGGATCTAGCACCCGGGTGCGATGAGGGCGCGATGGTTGTTCCGACCAGTTTGTTTCGACGGCAGCACAAAACGCGGACCCAAGTCATCATCGCTACCTTGACCGGTGTATTCATGGTACCCCTGCTACGCGCCGCAGTTCTCAGTCATCGTGCGCACCACCGCCAGCCCGCTGCGACGACCACGCCGACGCCGAACGCAGCTTGTCCAGCAGCGCCGTGTTAAACCGCGGTCATATTGGAATCCGTCGCTGCAACTGAGCCTGTGGTTCGTCGCCTACCTGGACGCAATCGAGGCCGGTGTGATCACCGCCGACCAGTTACCGCCGGAGTCGGGACTAAACACCGAGGTCGTTGCAGCGTTGAAAGCCGTTGAGAGTGGGATCTTTCCGACGAATTGCACTGGCGCAACACCCCTGTCGGTGAGCGCGGCGAATACCCGATCTTCCAAGCTCACCTTGCGCTAGCGGCTCAATGCCGCGAGGTTGAAGCCGACGGGCCGGAGGATGAGAGCTGGTGAACTGAGCCATTTTGGTTCACTTACTCCAGGACATTCGTGCTCACAACATCGGTCCGTCCACACCACCGTCGGCCCCCTGAGGTCAAGTCCAGTTCAATGATGCGAACAGCGAAGGTGAGTGGCTAGAGCGGTAGCTTCTCAATACCGTGTCGCATCAAGGCCTCCTGGGCTGTGATGATGCGAGCCGTGTCATTTCGTCAGCGCGCCGATCATCATTCCTTTGCGGCATCAGGTTCAGCGGCGATTGTCACGATTTGTGCGGAGTTCCGCGTGCTCGGCTGCTCGCCGCGCATCGGGTCTGTACAGTCAGGCCATCTGACCTGCACGGCATGCCGCTTCGACCGGAGCGACGGACCATCTGGGATGTATACGAAGGGTTGTACGCACTTCCGCAGTCATAGTTGACCCCACACAGTGCCGCACCACGGCCGAACCCCAGCGGCTCCCCAATTTGCCTGCGCGCCCGCAAACGCGCGCCGGTTACTCACACAATGTCAGCGAAAGTCGTATTTCGGATAAGCCGAAGGATTGCCATGAGCCGATTTACCGAGACGATGTACGAAAACGCCCGGTCGAGCCCGAAGGGGATGGTCACCGGGGAACCGCACGCGCCCGTCCGGCATACCTGGGCCGAGGTGCACCAGCGGGCTCGCCGGGTGGCGGGTGGGCTGGCGGCGGCGGGCATCGGACACGGTGACGCCGTCGCTGTGCTGGCCGGCGCGCCGGTCGAGATCGCGCCCACCGCGCAAGCCATCTGGATGCGCGGGGCCAGCGTCACCATGTTGCATCAGCCCACTCCCCGCACCGACCTGGCGCGCTGGGCCGACGAGACAACCGGCGTCATCAACATGATGTCGGCGAAAGCCGTTGTCGTCTCCGAGCCGTTCATGGCCGCCGCGCCGGTGCTGTCGGGCATTGGTATGACCGTGCTTACCGTCGAGACGCTGCTTGCGAACGCCCCGGTCGGTCCCGTCGACACGTGCGACGACGACGTGGCGCTGATGCAGCTGACGTCGGGTTCGACGGGATCGCCCAAGGCCGTTCAGATCACCCACGCCAACATCGTCGCCAACGCGGAAGCCATGATGGCCGGCTGCAACTTCGACCTCGATACCGACGTGATCGTGAGCTGGCTGCCGTGCTTTCACGACATGGGCATGACGGGCTACCTGACGGTGCCGATGTACGTCGGCGCCGAGCTGGTGAAGGTCACGCCGATGGACTTCCTGCGCGATACGTTGTTGTGGGCCAGGCTGATTGACAAATATAAGGGAACGATGACGGCCGCACCGAACTTCGCCTACAACCTGCTCGCCAAGCGGTTGCGCAGACAGGCCACGCCCGGGGATTTCGACCTGTCCTCGCTGCGGTGGGCGCTCTCGGGCGCCGAACAGGTTGACCCGCTGGACGTCGAGGATCTCTGCGACGCCGGGGCGCCGTTCGGGCTGAAACCCGCAGCGGTCATTCCCGCCTACGGCATGGCCGAGACCACGGTGGCGGTGTCGTTCTCCGCGTGCGGCGGCGGCATGCTCGTCGACGAGGTGGACGCCGACCTGCTGGCTATCCTGCACCGCGCCGTCCCTGCGAGCAGGGGACATACCCGGCGGCTGGTCTCCCTGGGCCGGCCGCTGGATGGGCTGGAGGTGCGTGTCATGGACGAGGAAGGGAGCGTGCTGCCGCCACGCGGCATCGGCGTCATCGAGGTACGCGGTGAACCGGTGACCAAGGGTTACATCACGGTGGCCGGCTTCGTCTCGGCGCAGGACGAGCGGGGCTGGTACGACACCGGCGACCTGGGCTATCTCACCGAGGACGGCAATGTCGTGGTGTGCGGGCGGCTCAAGGACGTGATCATCATGGCGGGTCGCAACATCTACCCGACCGACATTGAACGCGCCGCCTGCCGTGTATCGGGGGTCCGGCCGGGCTGTTCGGTGGCGGTGCGACTCGACGCCGGGCACTCGCGGGAGACGTTCGCGGTGGCGGTGGAATCCAAGGAATACGACGACCCAGCGCAGGTGCGCCGCATCGAGCGTCAGGCGGCGCACGAGGTGTTCGCGGAGGTCGATGTCCGCCCCCGCAACGTGGTGGTGCTTCAGCCCGGGATGATCCCGAAAACCCCGTCGGGGAAGCTGCGGCGTGCCCACGCGCTGGCCCTCGTGAACTGAATCGGGTCATCCGATCCCGTCGCGTCGTGTGTTCGGGCGTAAGGTCAGGGCATCCGGGACCACAAAGGCCCCCATGATCAAGGGGCGGCCATGTCTGACAAATCTCCGCGGCAAACGATGTCCAAGAAGTCCGGAAAATCCCTGAAAGAGAGGCGCGCCGCCAAACATGCTAAGGCGGCGGCTCGGGTCTCCTCCACCGAAGCCCTGCTCCACGACAAGAAGCGCTGACGCACAACGACTTTCCCCTAGGCGTCCTAGCTCGCTCACGCAAGGACGAGCCAAGATTGCCGATCCACCCGGCCCATTTCAGCAGGATCGATCGTCGGGGCCGGCCGCGGATATTTGCTTGAGCATGGCTGTGGGTCGGACTTTGGTGGCTCTTCCGGAATTAGAGTGCGTCGATTCGTTGGGCGAGGTTGCCGCAGTGCAGTAGTGAGGGCAGTCGGTAGTGGGTGAGGTTTTCTAAATCCCAGGGCGTTGCGGCGTCGTGCTTCAAGGCGGCCGTTGATGGCTTCGGTGGGGCCGTTGGAGGCGTGGTGGTCGAAGTAGGCCAGCACGTCGGCGCGGCGGCGCCACAGGGTGCGACCGAGCTGAGCCAGTTCCTCTAGGACGGTGGGCACGCCGCGGCGCAGCGTGGTGATGATCGCGGTCATCATGGTCTTGCCGCGCCGCCGGTCGGGGTGGGCGTAGGCGGCGATGAGCCGTTGGTAGAAGCCCCAGCAGATCTCGACAGGGAGGTGGTCCTCGTCGGCGAAAACGGTTTCCAGCCTGAGCTTTTGGCGGGCTGTCAGGAGGGGCAACCGGGTGCGAAGTGCGCGCCGGACGCCGTAGAGCCGATCCCCGGCGCGACCGCGATGTCCGCAGGTCTGCTGCTGGATGCGCTGGCGGCACAGATCCAACTTCAGGCCCGCTAGTGCCACGACGTGGAACGGGTCCATCACCGGTATGGCCTTGGACAATTGCTCGGTGGCCGCGGTCTTGTAGCCACCGAAGCCGTCCATGGCCACGACCTTGACCTGGTCACGAAACGTTGCGGTCTGAGCTGCCAGCCAGGTCCTCAACGCTGCTGCTGAGCGTCCGGGGACCAGGTCGAGCAGTCGGGCGCGGCCGGTGCCCTCCAAGACCGGTGTCAAGTCAACGATCACGGTGACGTAGCCATCGTCACCGCTGCGGCGGGTGTGCGACCAGCGGTGTTCATCGACCCCGATGACCTTCACCTGTTCCAGGCGGGTGCTGTCGGTAGCCACGATCCCCGCGGCGGCGTCGATGGCGATGGTGTTGACGGTGTCCCACGACAGGCCCAGCTCCCGCGCGACAGCGGCGACGGTGGCCCGGTCGATCATCAGCCGGCGACAGATGTAGCGGGCACAACGCCGGGTGGTAGACCAGCCGCGGCGAGCCAATCGATCGGTGTTATGGGCGAATACTTCTCGCTCGCAACCGGAGGGCACGCACCGGTAGCGCGGGACTCGAACGTGCAGCCGCAGCGGATGCCCGACTACGGGCACATCGGTGACTCGGCGGATTACGGTGTCGCGGTAGACCCCCGCGATGCCGCACCCCGGACACTCACGTCGGCCGTCGTCAAGCAGATCGCAGAACACCACCGTGGTCACACCATCGACAGCGGCGTTGGTGATCGTCACACCGAGTTCAACAGTGCGCACGATCGTGTCGGCAACAACAGCGGCAGGCAACGACGTAGGGTCAGACACAGGGCTCCCCGGAAGGCAGACGGCAAAGGCGTAGGAACCTGCATCATCTGTCGGCCGGGGCCCGTCTCAGCTCACCGACACGGCAACCAACAGCGGATATCCGCCACCCCTACCTGCACCCCATTTCCGGAAGAGCCACTTTGGTGCTCACGTCAACTCGTTGGCCGGGGCCGGCTTCAGCTGATTGACACCAGCTGGTCGATCGAGTCCCTGGGCAGGTCGCCGTCAACGACGGCCGTCACCACCAGTTTGTCCAGTGTGATCGCGCCGTTGTGGTTGTCGAGGAAGGCGATGTCGGCGGCATCGCGTCCGGTGGCGATGCGCACCAGGGTTTGCCTCGGCGCCAACAGCGTGCCGTCGACCACTCGCCAGCGCCCCTCGACGAACGCCTCGGCTACCGCATGAAAGTCCATCGGGTACAAGCCTGGCGCATACACCGAAACGGCACGAGCAGGCACCTTGACGGCCCGTAACAGCGCCACCACCAGATGCACGAAGTCTCGACATACACCGGCACCGGAGAGCAAGGTATCCACCGCTCCATCGATAGGGTCACTCGAGCCTGGTACATAGTTCAGACGGCTGCCGACCCAAAGCGAAACCCTCTCCAACAGAGTCGTCGAATCGAGGTAATTCCCGAATTCGGTTGCGGCGAAACCAAAGAACTTGTCGGACTCGGCGTAGCGGCTCGGACGAAGGTACATCGATAGGTCGTACTCGGTCACCGGTGCCGGATCGGTCTGTCCCACGATCGTCGCGGCGTAGTCGACCTTGAGGTTACCCACCGGAACGTCCAGCTTGTGGATGCGGTTACCGTGCACACCGCTGATCTCCAACGGCTGCAGAGGCTTTCCGTCCAAGACAAAGGACAACAACTCGGATACCTCAGTGTTGGGATGCGGTGCAACGGCGATCTGGAACTCCAAGGTCGTCGCCTCGGCGATCTCGACCTCGAGTTCAGCGGCGACCTCTCGCCTCATCTGTCCCTCCTGTCGCCTGACGATCAGGTGTCGATCGCGGCCAGCAACTCGCTCAGTAGCGCTGTCACGAAACCGATTGCAGCATGGCCGAATCCTTACGGCAGCACCAGCGTCCCACGCGCGCCAGTGCACCGCACGAATAGCCAACATCGGGGACGATGCGGTCCGGCGATTCACGTCCGTGACACCAGTGTCGGGTCACCGCGTGCCGTCGGTATCGGCCCCCAAACTGCTGTGCGGGAGTGAGTCTGGTGGGTCGAACGCGGCGCCGCGTCCCGGTCAATCCATTCACGAACGTGGTGTCGTAACCGCGGAATCGCTCTTGGGGCGGTCGGAGAAAGTAGGAAGTTGCACCGGTTCCGAATCGCGATCGGTGTCGGACGCGACTTCGGGCTCGTAGCGATGTGAAAACAAATCCGATGATTTCATGGGCGGGGTCCTTAAATTGGTTCGGTTTCGGCTCAAACGTTGGTCTGTCGAGCGAAGGGCGATCGATTCGTGAGCTGCTCATCTACACACAAAAATGTCTACGGTGGCAGTGCCCAACACGAACGGCTTACCAACCAATCTACACGCGAGCCTCAGGAAAGACGTCTCGCCGAACGACTGGCGGCGTTGGTCACCCCACAAACCGCGCCTCTTGACCCTCATCTGGTCGCCTTCTACGTCGGTCCACTCACCGCAGGCATAGCTGTACGCCGGCTTGGCGCCGACCCGGAAGACGTCGAGCCTGCCGTCGTTGTGCTTGACGTACACGTCACCGAACCGCAAGTACTTGTCTTTTCCCTCGCCGGGAAGTGTCACCTTGACTGTCATGCCCGAAACCTCCGGACACGTTGGTGAAATGCCGGTCGGTATCACGCGCCCGGCGGTTCTTGGCCCCCCGCGCTGATCCCGGGCACGCCGCCGACTGTGGACGCGTTGTCTGGCGGCGCCGCTGTCGGAATCGCCTCGTGTGCAATGTCTGGATCGGTGCTCGGAGCCACCAACAGCAGAAGGACTCTTTTTTCCGGTCGACCCCGAGCACTTCGAGGGTATTGGCTGGCCGGCAGGTGAACCCCTCGAGTCGAACTGATCGTCCACCGGTTGCGAGTCGTGCCGGCGCCTTCGGCCCTGCAGCAAGGTCGTACATCAGTCGCCCAACGGAGTCCAGTCGCCCCCCCAGCATCGCCAGTAGATCAGGCAGTTCACTCGACAGGTCATCGCTGCGCGGCCCCCGTGACCCGTCGACATGCCCGGCCGTCCGTGCCTTGGGCTTCATACGCAGCCGCGACATGTTCTCTGGTCCCGTGTGGTGGCCACCGCAAACCGCGCGTCCTTCGCGTCGTGTCATAGCGACATTCCCGTCTTGGCCGCGAACCGGTCAATATCAAGCGAGTCGGCGACGACGCGATCTCAGATGGTCGCGCGCGACATACCGCCGACCCGAGACACGTCGCGTCCCGGACGGGACCAATTCGGGTCAAAGACCCTGTGCACCAACTGCTTCCGAATGTGAAGCACTTCAGGTCTCGATGATGCGAGCTCAACTATGGCGCGTTTGAACTACCCGCTTATGTTTCTTGTCGCTTTCGGGGGAGATTTATCGGCAATTCAATCCCCGGATACCGGGCCTTGGCGGTCCCGACGCCTTGATCGTATGCCTGCCGGGAGTAAGCCGGGAACCCCTCAGCGCGTTGTGGGCTGGCGGCAAACACCCACCAGCCCACACGGGGTAGAGCTCGCACTAGACGGCAGTTACTCCGACTGCCTGCGGACCCTTAGTCCCCTGCTCGATATTGAACTCAACTCGCTGGTTGTCCTCGAGCGATCTGTAGCCGCTTCCCTGTATTTCTGTGTAGTGGACGAACACATCTGCTGCGCCGCCGTCCGGAGCGATAAAACCGAAGCCTTTTTCGCCGTTAAACCATTTCACAGTTCCCTGTGTCATACCTTCAACTTCTCTCATTTTGAACGGATGCCGACAGGCATCCCCGCCTAGCGTAGCACGCGCGGCGCGTAGGATCTGTATTCGACTGGGCCAGAACATGTTTCATGTACGAATAACCCAGCTGCTCCCGACTGGAGCCCGCAAAGGCCGGGTGTGTGGCGTTGGGGCTGTTCACCTCCATGTTGACCAGTGGCAGCTGCCTAAAGACGATCAGTCGCTATTGTGTGATGCGGTCAACGGAGTCGTCTGGATCAGATCCCCGCCGCGCTCGCTCAGCAGGTGGGTCGCTAACAGACCCGCAGCGCGAGTACGATCAGAGGCATCGGCGGTACGTCGTATACGACCGTTTGAGATTGTGTCATCGCCGATTCGAATAATTTGGCCGGTTCGCGGCCGAGGACAGGAGCGTCGAATGACGCTAGAAAAGGGCAGAACCGGCGCTGGTTGGAAACAGACCCCGCCCGAGCACACACCGCGCCTGCGTTTGAAGCCCAAGGCACCCACGACTGGGTATGTCGATGGGGCATGGTGGCCGCGCAGCGATGACCTTCCGACTGAGCTCCCAGATCTGCTCGCGGTGCTCTCGGTGCGACTTGGTCCGATCGATCGTGTGATATACAACCTCGCCGAATGGGTGACGGCCCCGAGGAAACTGCCAACCGAGCGAGGCGTGCTACGACTCGCGGGATACAACCGGCAGCCGGTCAACATCATCGAAGTCACCGGACGCAACAGAAGCAAGATCATCCTGCTGGTGGTACCCGCTTCCACCGACACAGACGACGCACATCACACCATGATGGCTGCGGCGGCCCCCGACGACGCCTCGACGGTCGAGGACCTACTCTTGACCGGCGCGCAAGGGGTGCAACGCGGCTAATAGCGCCGGCCGTGCGACCGCTTGGTGGCGTGTGACGTGATCTTCGTGACAACTGAACGGCCATGACCGCGAGGGGACTCCCGCGCGGCCGCCACCAGGATGTCGACCGACTCTGCGATACCGGTCGCGATGTCGTCGACTACGGGCACGTTGTCGGGGCACACGCACACACTCAGATCGAGCACGTCGCCGCGCGACGTCAGCGCAATGGTCAACCCGCAACCAGCTTGTAGCGGCGCCACGGTGTGCAAACCGACGACCATAGCCCCCGCGCAGTACGCCGGCACGGGCTTGCCGGCGAGGTACGAGACACTGCCGTGACAGATCGGTGCCAGGCCCAGTCGGGTGTAGAGCTGCGATGCCGCGCGGGCTACGGTCGGCGGCATCACCGACGCGATTGTCACGAAATCAACTGTCCCATAGCCCTTCTCGATGGCGCACTCGCAGACGGTGTTCAACCTCTCGGTGGCGGTGTGCAGGTTGGTGAGGACCAGCACGGGGTCGTCGAGCTGCACCGGGAGGCGAATTCGCCCGACTGTCAACGGATTGCCGATCGCGGTGGGATCGGCGTCTGGCGGCGCGAGCGGCATCTGCATTAGGAGCGGCGCGTCAGGCACGGTGTCGTGCCGCTGCAGCCAGGCGCGCAGGGACAGTGTGCAGACAGCCAGGAGAACGTTGGTGATGCTGCCCCCGAACGCGTTGTTGACGGTCTGCAGGTCGGCCAGCGGGATCGAGGCGAAGGCGACCGCCCGCCGCTCGGTCAGGGGCGCGTCGAACACGGTGTGCGGCACTGGACCGCTCATCGACGACGCAGCTGGCGCGATGGGTTTGTGTTCGCGCGCGCCGCGCAGCCGACTGCGGGCGACCCGGAGGCCATCAGTCACGGCCTCGGCGAGAAGCCAAGCTCCGGTGACATTGTTCTCGAGGACCTCGGTCATTGTGTCGGTGACAACCTCGCCGAGGGAGGGCGTGCCCAGGCTCTGCTCGGTCGGCATGGTATCGGCGGGGTCGTGCGCACGGGTAGTCAGGAGCCGCGGCCACACCAACGCTGATCCGCCGGCCGCGCCGCTCACTGCAGGTGACATCTTCACCGCCAATGCCCACTGGCCGCCTGCCAGACCGTCGATGCTCCACGCTTCCCACAGAGGGCGATCCAGTGGTTCGGCGGCCAGCTGCCCGATCAGGTCGGCGAACTCGCTCCGGCCGCCGGGATTGTGAACAGTTGCGCCATGGATCTGGGGAGCTGGGTCGTAGTCGTCGATCTCGGCCCACACGGGCTGGCCCATACCGAGTGGCTTGCCTACCAGCCGGCTGCGGAAGCGCGCCAAAGCCGGTAGCGACGACGCCACCAGCCGGTGTAGCCGGTCGTGGCTGAGCTGATCGGAAGCCTCCATGATGATCAGCGCGACGGTGTGCGCCGGCGTCGTTGAAGTCTGGGTGTGCAGCGACAACGCATCTGCCGCAGACAAGCGGATAACCATCAGCGCGCCACCCCCTCCCCCACGGAAACCCGTGCCCGGGTCGGACAATCGATCTCGATAATCGGAGGGTTCAGCATTCTTTCAAGGCCAGTTGTCTTTGCAGCTCGATCAGCCGGGTCTCGAGTTCGACCACCGCATGTGCGACGACGCTAGATGCCAGGGCTGCGCGCGCAGCCGGGCTGGTGGGGCCAGCGTTCGTAGCATTGTCGATGTCCTCGAGTCGCCGAAGCATCCGTTGTGAAATCACTGCTTCGAGAGGCAGGTCGTCAAAACCAAAACTGCTGAAGGCTTTGAATGTTGGTTCGTCACTTGTCATTGTACTTTGTCCCTAACGTGTGATGCGGTGCAGTGAACCTGCGGCTAGACCGGGAAGTCGCGGGAAATCGTTTGAGGGCGATGTCGATTCCGACTCGCTGAGCGTTGGGATCGGCCTTGTGATTCCCAGTGGCGCTGCGTGGCGGTTGCTCTTGTGCGGCTTTCCCGGTCCTGCTCGCTGATCATGAGTAGGGTGTCAACACTAGAGGCGTCGTTTGGTGCTGCGGCGGACATCACGATCGCGTATGCGTAGTCGGGGGCGGTGTACCACGGGACGACCAACAAGACGATCTTGTTGCGGTCGGCGTCCAGAACTCCGAGCGTGTTGGACGGCGGGCCGTGGCATCCGTCGAGTCGGACGGGTCGCCCGCCGGCGGTGAATTGGGCTGGGGCTTCTATCCATTCGTTGACGTTGTACGTCACCCGGTCAATTTCGTCGAGTCGAAACGACAACACCGCGATCAGATCCGGCAGCTCCACGGTGAGGTCATCGCTACGCGGCCACCACGCCCCATCCACGTGCCCGCTGGGAGACTCCTGGGGCTTCAATCGCAATCGCGGTGTGCGGACGCGCGGTGTGTCGTGCTGCCTGCAGCTCTTGCGGGCCTGTTCCATCGTCATTGCGACGATCCCTCTTGACCACCAACCGGCCAATTATTCGAAATCGGCGACGGCACGACCCCGACCGGTCGCGCACAAAATACCGCAGATGACTTTCACCCTACGCGCGTCTGGTCCGGAATCAGAGTGGCGCAACGGGCGAAACCGCGAGGATGGAATGGCTGACTGTGGTGGTGTCCGAGACGGCCAAGAGGTTGTTCGCTCCCCAGAGCATGCTGCGACGCACTTTGAAGCCGAACGAGCAACACATAGTGGTCGCGGTGAGGGTGTGCGCGGTGTCGGCCTCGCCGGACTCCCAAAGTTTTTCCAGCGCGTACTGGCGCACCGTTTCCAGCAACCGGTAATGCGTTGCGCCACCGGGAAGTTCGGCATACACGGGTCGGACGGCGCTCCTGATAAAAGGAGCGCCGTCCGAAGCACGGACCACCTGGTTACCAATCGCGGATGATGGCGCGGTGAAATGTGGCCTCGGCGTCAGGAGACATTTTCCTACCTGACGCAAGCCCACCGCACTGTACCCAGTTGATGGGTATTGCTTTGCGTGGATGCCTGGTGCTCGTGCCGGGCGCCACAGCCGAGAGGAGGAATCTTCTCTTTCGGTCCGACCTTGGTCTGCCGTGGATCCGTACCCTTAGGTCTACCCCGCCTATCCAGGTAAAGCAACAGCCAAATGAGTTGGGCCGAGCGCTCAATTCGGCATCTCGCCGACCATCACCAATTTCTGTCTGCGCACATGTTCGGCCGGATCGACAGCATCGACGCTGATGTGGCACCGACATCGACCACGCCGGGGAGTGCTCAGCGACGCAGGGATAACCCTCCGACTGCAAGCTCAAACTTGAGGCGAATTGATGTCAAGTGCGCCGGCATCGTCGAATGCCGCCCACCCCGACAGCTATGCCCCGACCGGGCAGCTGTGGCGGGCACCGCCAGCCCGAGATGACCGATTCGACATGGAACAAAGGGGTACAGTGAGTACACCGGTCAAGGTAGCGATGATGACTTGGGTCCGCGTTCTGTGCTGCCGCCGAAGACAAACTGGTCGGAACAACCATCGCGCCCTCATCGCACCCGGGTGCTAGATCCCGAGGGTGCAGCAATGCTCGACCACAGATACAAAATCACTCCCGCACAACTTGCAGACTTCACGCCCGCCGTTGAGGCGCAGCTCCGCCGGGAGTTGCGCAACTACGCCGTCGAGTTACGGCAGCTCGCCTACACCGTGCCCAACGGGGTCGGCGAGCACGATCTGCTTCGATTGTCGGGTCGGATGCGCGCTACTGCCGATCAAGTGGTCGCCAAGGGAACTTAGCCAACCTCCGATGATCCATCCGGTCGTAGGCCCGCCTCGGGCTGATCCCGTACGGCTGTGCGTGGCCCGCACGCTAGGCCACGACATCGACGGCGCTTGGTGGCCCCGCGCAGACCGCATCGCCAACGAATTACCCCACCTTGTCGCCGTCCTGATGCCCTTGCTCGGACACATCACATCCATCAACGTCAACTGGCCACCGCTACGACGACCACCCGACTTGAACTGGCTGGGCTGGCGATACAAACCCCAGCACCTGATGACCGTCAGCGGCGACGACGGCAGCGCCAACCTCTTGATTGTCCCGTACGCGACTCACAGCGCGCTCGCCCTGATGTTGCTGCGCCAGGCCGCCAACCTGCCCATCAACCCCGCCGACTGCGAAAAACCAGTGTTTCTGACCGCTTGCTCGATTCTGCTTGCCGCCCAACAACAATGCGTCGCGACCAAGATCGACAACCCCAGTCGGAACATGCTTGCCTGAGGCTCGCGAGCAGCCCGTTCACCCATAGGCGATATGTGGTCGCTCCGGCGCATACCATCAGGGGCATGCAACTCAACCAGCGACAGGTGCCCACGGGCACGTACTCTGGCGGCAACCATCCCGAGCAAATCGAGTACCGCTACACGCTGGCAAACGGTGCCGAAATCCTTAGCGGCCAGAGCGATCCGCGCTGCTTCCGGGCCGGCTGCCCTGACAACGCGGCGGCTCTGGCCAGAGAGCGGCGCCGCGATCGCACCGAGTCATAGTCCGACCGCCGGAACCAGATCGCCCTAGTTGTTCGCGTCTGACTAGTTGATCGGGCGCCCCTGCTTTCCTCGGGGGCACACTGCCCGGTCATCATCACCGATCGGTGATCGGCGCAACCCCCATCGATGACCTGCGAATACACCGTCGCGACGCCGCCGGCACGGACTGTGACACCGTCGCTGTCGTGCACCAGTTCGTCGGCTAGGTGCTTCGCGATCTTCTGAGCGCCGATCTCGCCGCCCCGAAAATACCCGCCACGATGAGCCCGGTCTTGCCGTCCCTGCTGATAACCGACGACGCCGCCTACGGCGGAGCGGTCCACGCCGACATGACCTGGCCACTGCGCTCCGCACACCGCCGTCGAACGTCACCCGGGACCAGCACGATGCTGGCATCCAGCGAACCGACTTTCAGCCATCTAGCACTGAGCTTCCGCGTAAAACGCGCCCTTAGCAAACGATGACCGAAACGCCGTCGGAACAAGGGGGCAGGATTATCGTCGGCAAAAGGGTGGGATCCAGTTCGCGAAAGCACAGGTCAGTTAACTAACTAGCCTGACTAATGTGGCCAAACGCGTGGCCATCGGGCATGGAAATGACCCCAGAGGTCACACCTCTGGGGTCATTTCCGCTGGTAGCGGGGACAGGATTCGAACCTGCGACCTCTGGGTTATGAGCCCAGCGAGCTACCGAGCTGCTCCACCCCGCGTTGGGTAAATGCCAGGTTACCGAACCTGGGCGGCGGCGACCAAATCGCGCCCTGAACAGCGGCTTTTCATCGACATGCGCGGGCGGTCGCCGGGGCGAGCCGCCGAAAAGCCTCCTCCGGCTGCAGACCGACGATCGGACGGCCGTCGACCATCCACGCCGGGGTGCCGTCGATGCCGGCCTGCCGGCCCACCCACTCTGCCTGCGCGACCGCCGCCACCGCGCTGCCGTCGGCCAGCGCGGCGCGCAGCCGGCCGACATCGACCCCGGCCATCGCCGCATGCCGATCGATCACCGCCGGATCTTCGATGTCCTCCCCCCGAACGAAGTGGGCGTCGAACAGGCCGCGGCGGACGTCGTCGAACGCGTCGAACTGATTGCGCCGAACCCATTCGGCGGCGGCCAACGCGCGCCGGCTGTGCGGTATCCGCCGCGGCCAGCGCAATTCGACGCCAGCGGCCTCGGCCTCGCGCTCGAGGGCGGTGTGCCTAGTGCCGTAACCCGGCCGGACCGGGAGGCCGCCGCGGGGCATGGCCGGGTGTGCCTGGAACGGCAGCCCCACGACATTGAAACCCGCCTCGACGAGAAGCGGCGTCCGCGACTGCCCGATGTAGGAGAACGGGCAGACGAAGTCGTACCAGTGCAGCACGGTGTACCGCTCGTCGTAATAGATCTCGCTCATGTGTTCCCTCCCTGGTGCGGCGTGGATTCACGGATCAGCCGTTCGGTCACGATGCTGAGCAGGTCGGCGGCGTGCGTGGTGCAGCGCGTCAAATCGGGCTCGATCTCGTGCAGGGTGCGGACCGCCGCGAAGCGAGCCGCGCGAGCCTGGGTGCTGGTGAGTGTCGAGACACCGGCGATGGCAAAGGTGGGCACGCCGTGCTTGTGGGCGCGCCGGGACACACCGATGGGCGCCTTGCCGCGCAGGGACTGGATGTCGAGCGAACCTTCGCCCGTCACGACGACTTTCGCGCCCAGCAGATTTCGGTCCAGCCCGACAAGGTCCAGGACCATCTCGATGCCCGGCCGCATGCGCGCGCCCAGCACGGCGATCGCGGCGAACCCCACCCCGCCCGCGGCGCCGGCGCCGGGCGCTTGCCGGCAATCGGTTCGAGTCGCCGTGTCGACGATGTCCGCCCACCGACACAGCGCGCGGTCGAGCGCCGCCACCTCGGCGCCCTCGGCGCCCTTCTGCGGCCCGTAAACGATTGCGGCACCGTGCGGTCCGCACAACGGGCTGTCAACGTCGGCGGCCAGCGTGAACGCGCATTCGCCGACGGCCGGGTGCAGCCCGCTCAGGTCGAGGTGGGCGGCGTCGGCCAGCCCTTGACCGCCGGGGCCGACGGGCTTGCCATCGCCGTCGAGCACCCGCGCCCCCAGTCCCATCAGCATGCCGGCGCCGCCGTCGGTGCTCGCGCTGCCGCCGAGGGTGATTACGATGTCGCGGCACCCGTCGTCGAGCGCCTGTGCAACAACGCTTCCCACGCCGTAGCTGGTGGCGGTCATGGGCGCCGGGGTCGCCGAGGGCAGCCGCTGCAGCCCGCACACGTCGGCCATCTCGACGATCGCGCGCGCCCCCATGCGGGCATAGGCCGTGTCGACCGGCGCGCCCGTGGGACCCGCCACGCGGGCGGGGATACGGTCGAACCCCGCCGCCACCACGGCGTCGAGCGTTCCCTCCCCGCCGTCGGCCACGGGGCATGCGATCGCCCTCGCCGTCGGGTCAGCGCGCCGCACACCCTGCGCCATCGCCGACACGGCCTGCTGGGCCGTCAGCGAGCCCTTGAACTTGTCCGGGGCCAGCACGATGTGGCCCACCATCAAACGACCATCCACCCAAGCCACGACGTGCTCTGCAGGTACACGAGCAGGCACATCAGGGCCAGCAGGAGGATGCTCCACTTGAAGACCTTGCGGAACAGGTCACCCTCTTTGCCCTTCATCTGCACCGCGGCGGTCGCGATGACCAGGCTCTGGGGCGAGAGCATCTTGCCGATCACCCCGCCCGAAGAGTTCGCCGCCGCCAGCAGCACCGGGTTGAGGCCGGCCGCGTTCGCGGCGCTGACCTGCAGCGCGCCGAACAGCGAGTTCGCCGAGGTGTCGGAACCGGTGATCGTCACACCGATCCAGCCGATGATCGGTGAGAATACGGCCAGCAGGCCTCCGGCCCCGGCGATCCACAGGCCCAATGTCGTGGTCTGGCCGGACAGATTCATCAGGTAGGCGAGCGCCAGCACGAGGCCAACGGTCAACGTGGCGGTGCGCAGCTGGACCACCGCACGTACGTAGGCCTGCACGCCCTGTCCCGCCGAGGCCCGCAGCACCAGCATGCTGAGCAACCCGCATAGGAACAGCAATGTGCCTGCGCTGTAGAGGAAGTCGAACTTGAAGACGGTCACCGCGGAGGCTTTGTGTGCGGCGTTGGCGATGTGCAGCCCGGGCCACCGGAAGCTCGTGCCGCCGTGCTTGAGCGCGTTGCCGACCGGTCGCCACACCGAGAGCGCGAACACCGCGACGATGATCAGATACGGCGCGTAGGCCACCAGGACGTTCCTCGGCTTGTCGACCACGTCCTCGCGCGTCCCGCTCACCGGCGCGGTGGTAGGCGACAAGACTTCGACACGGCCGCTTCGCGGCTGACCCGAAGACACTGGCGGCTCAGTCACTTTCGTCGTATCCCTGGGCTGCCCGGCGTCCGTGACCTCTTCCGGCGGTTCTACCTCGTCGCCCGTCCTGAGCAACGGGACCTTGGGTTTCCAGACCCGCAGCAGGGCCACGATGGAGCCCGCGCTGAGGATGGACGCGGCGATGTCGGTGAGTTCGACCGAGAAGTTGGACAGGACGAACTGGGCGACGGCGTAGGTGATGCCACCCACCGCGGCCGCGGGCCAGGTCTGCTTGAGGCCGTTTCGCCGGTCGACCATGAAGATCAGGATGAACGGCACGACGCAGGCAAGGACCGGTGTCTGCCGGCCGACCATCGCGCTGAGCTCACCGACGGGCAGACCGGTGACGCCCCCAAGCGTGATGATCGGGATCCCCACCGCACCGAAGGCGACCGTGGCGGTGTCGGCCACCAGCGCCAACGCCGCCGCCCTCAGCGGCGAGAACCCCAGGGCGATCAGCATCAACGAGGTGATGGCCACCGGGGTTCCGAAACCGGCCAGGCCCTCGATGAGCGCGCCGAAGCAGAACGCGACGATGAGGGCCTGAATCCGCCGGTCGGGCGAGACGGACGCCATGGAACGGCGTAACACCCCGAGATATCCGGTCGCCACCGTCAGGTTGTAGACCCAGATCGCGTTGAGTACCAACCACATGATCGGGAACATGCCGTAGGCGAAGCCGAGCGCCGCCGAGTTCCCGACCTGCCCGACGGGCATGTGGTAGACGAGCCCGGCGATCAGCGCGGCGGTCACGACGCCGACCGCCGCGGCGACCGGTGCGCGCACCTTGAACCCGCCGAGGAGCACAAACACGACGAGCAGCGGCAACGCCGCGACGGCGGCGCTCCAGCCGAGGGAATGGGCAATGGGTGTGTAGTCGGGCTGGAACATCACAGCACCGCCCCGGGGTTGAGGATGTTCTGCGGATCCAGCGCGCGCTTGATGCGGCGGCTCAAGTCCATCACGTCGGGACCCACCTGGTCGGGCAGCCAGGCCTTCTTGAGCCTGCCGACGCCATGCTCGCCGGTGATGGTCCCGCCGAGTTCAATTGCCAGTTCCATGATTTCACCGAAGGCAAGGTGCGCGCGCCGGGATTGGTCGGCATCGGCGGGGTCGTGCACGATCATCGGGTGGGTATTGCCGTCACCGGCGTGCGCGATGACCGCGCACACGATGGCGCGCCGCTCGGCGATCGCCTCGATGCCCTCGATGAGCGCCGGGAGCGCGGGCAGGGGCACCCCGACGTCCTCCAGCAGCAGGTGGCCGAGGCGCTCGACGGCCGGGATGGCGAACCGCCGTGCCGCGGTGAAGGCCTCGCCCTCCTTGGGGTCGTCGGTGGTGAAAACGTCGGTGGCGTGGTGGCGCTCGAACACCTCCGCCATGAATGCGATCTCCTTGTCGCGCTCGCCCGTAGCGTCCGACTGGGCGATGAGCATCGCATGGGCCTGCAGGTCCAGGCCCATCTTGAGGTGGCTTTCCACCGCGGAGATGGAGGCGTGGTCCATGAATTCGAGCATCGCCGGCCGCATCACCCGAGTGACGGCGCAGACCGCCTCCGCGGCGTCGTGCACCGACGAGAACGACGCCACGACTGTGCTGGCGGGCGGCTGCGGCGGCAGTAACCGGAGGGTGAGTTCCGTGATGACGCCGAGCGTCCCCTCGCTTCCGACGAAGAGCTTGGTGAGTGACAGCCCGGCCGAGTCCTTGAGCCGGGGCCCACCGAGCCGCACCGCCGTCCCATCGGCAAGGACGACCTCAAGGCCCAGGATGTAATCGGTTGTCACGCCATACTTTACGCAACATAGCCCCCCGGCGTTGGTCGCGGCATTGCCGCCGATAGAGCAGAATTCGAACGACGACGGGTCCGGCGGATACCACAGGCCGTACTCCGCGACCGCCCGCTTCACCTCCGCGTTCATCAGTCCCGGCTGCACCACCGCGGTTCGCATCACCGGATCGACGGTGATGCCGCGCATCAACTCCGTGGTCAGCACGATGCCCCCGTCAATGGCGGTGGCGCCACCCGAAAGCCCGGAACCCGCCCCGCGCGGCACCACCGGAACCCCGGCCGCGCTGGCCCAACGCAGCACCGCCTGCACGTCCTCGGTGCCCCTGGCCCGCACCACGGCCAATGGACGCGGCGCATCCGGATCCATGGCCCGGTCTTGTCGATAGCTTTCGATCACGTCCGGATCGGTGAGGACGGGCACGTTCGGGAGGCTGGTGACGAGGTCGGCGCTGCGTTCGTCTAGTGCCGTCATTGGCAATCCTTTTCTCGCGCGGACACCGTCGCGACTGATCAGAAGCGTTTCGCATTATGGAATAGCAGTTTCGCTCCGGTCATGGTGGCACGGGTCACGTTTCGCGGTCAAAGACAACCTCTGTTGTCAGTAGCTTTAACTGTCAAGTACTGCCCGCGCGTGCCCCTTCGAACGAATCAGGCGGCGTCGGCGCTTGACAAGAGTCGGGACATGGGCGTTCACTCGTTTCATAATTCGATGTTCTAATTCCGCATTACGGAACTTAACTCCAATGGGTGTTCCCCCACATTCCGGAAGGATTGCCGTGGCATCTGCGACATACACGGTGAACTGCTCGATTTTGTTCACCGACCTGCCCGTGCTGGACCGGCCGGCCGCTGCCCGAGAGGCCGGCTTCGAGGCGGTGGAATTCTGGTGGCCCTTCCCGGAGCCGACGCCCCCCGACGCGGAGGTCGATGCGTTCGTCCGCGCCACCCGTAACGCGGGTGTGCGGCTGACCGGCCTGAACTTCGCGGCGGGCGACATGCCGGCCGGTGACCGCGGTGTCCTGTCGAACCCCGCCTATGTCAAGGTATTTCGCGACAACGTCGACATCGCCGTCGACATCGCCGAGGCGTTGGGCACCAAGGCCTTCAACGCGCTCTACGGCAACCGGATCGCCGGGGTGGCCGACGTCATCCAGGATGACGTGGCCGTCGAAAACCTCGCGTACGCGGCACGGGCCGCGCAACGCATCGGCGCAACCGTACTCGTCGAACCGGTCAGCGGCGCGCCGCGCTACCCGATCAAGTCGTTGGCGGACGCCGTCAAGGTCGTCGACCGGGCGGGCGAAGGCAACCTGCGGGTCCTTGCCGACCTGTACCACCTCTACGTCAACGGCGACGACGTGACCGGCGCGCTCGGCGCCTACGCCGACCGCGTGGGGCATGTGCAAATCGCGGACGCGCCGGGGCGCGGCGAGCCGGGAACCGGCCAGATCCCCCTCGGCAGCTATCTCGCGATGCTGCTCGACCGCGGGTACAGCGGATACATCGGATTGGAATACAAGCCGACCGCACCGGACCCCTTCGACTGGTTACCTCGGGCCGAACGCGGTCACGGCGGCGTCGACACCACTTCCCTGGCAGCACTCGCGGGGACGAGGGACCAATGAGCAGAATCGCATTCATCGGCCTAGGCATCATGGGCAGCCCCATGGCGTGCCACCTGGTCAAGGCGGGCCATTCCGTCGTCGGGTACAACCGCTCCCCGCAGCGCACCAAGGCATTGGTCGAGGCGGGCGGCGTCACGGCCGAGTCGATCGAGGAGGCGGTGAAGGACGCCGAGGTGGTGGCCGTCATGGTGCCCGACTCGCCAGATGTGCAGGACGTATTGCTTTCCGACGGTGGGGTTTTCGCGCACGCCCAACCCTCCACCCTGATCATCGACTTCTCGTCGATCCGGCCGGACGTCACGACCCAGCTGGCCGAAGAGGCGACACGGCGGGGGCTGCGACTCATCGACGCCCCGGTTTCCGGCGGCGAGGCGGGTGCCAAGAACGCGGCGCTGTCGATCATGGTCGGCGCCGCGGACGACGACTTCGCCGCGGCCAAACCGATCCTGGGGGCCGTCGGCAAGACGATCGTGCACGTCGGCCCGAACGGGGCCGGACAGACCGTCAAGGCCGCCAATCAGCTGATCGTGGCGGGCAACATCGAACTCCTCGCCGAAGCGATCACGTTCCTGCGCGCCTACGGCGTCGACCTCGAAGCCGCGGTCAAGGTGCTGGGCGGCGGTCTGGCCGGTTCGGCGGTGCTGGACCAGAAGGCCGCAAAGATGTTGGGCCGCAATTTCGATCCGGGATTTCGAATCGAGCTGCACCACAAGGACTTGGGCATCGTGACCAGCGCGGCCCGCGAGGCGGACGTCGTCATCCCACTCGGCTCGATGGTCGCCCAGCTGATGGCATCCGCACTCGCCAACGGGGACGGCGCCCTCGATCACTCTGGCCTGTTGCTGGGTGTCGAGCGGTTGTCGGGCCGCGCGGAAGGCCAGGCACGATGACGCGGATGCGCACGGTCGACGCGGCCGTCAAGATCCTGGAAATCGAGGGCGCGACACAGGCGTTCGGCCTGCCCGGCGCCGCCATCAACCCCTTCTACGCGGCCATGCGCGCCCATGGCGGGATCAGGCACGTCCTGGCCCGTCACGTCGAGGCGGCCAGCCACATGGCGGAGGGGTTCACACGCGCCGCCCCGGGCAACATCGGCGTGTGCATCGGCACGTCCGGCCCGGCGGGCACCGACATGATCACCGGCCTGTACTCCGCCAGCGCGGATTCCATTCCGATCCTGGCGATCACCGGCCAGGCGCCGGTCAACAAGCTGCACAAAGAGGACTTCCAGGCCGTCGACATCGCCGCCATCGCGGCGCCGGTGACGAAGATGGCGATGACGGTGCTCGAACCGGGCCAGGTGCCCGGCGCGTTCGCCCAGGCGTTCCACCTGATGCGTTCGGGACGGCCCGGCCCGGTGTTGATCGACCTACCCATCGATGTACAGATGGCCGAAATCGATTTCGATCCAGCAACATACAACCCCCTCCCGGTCTACAAGCCCGCGGCCAGTTCCGCGCAAATCGACCGAGCGCTCGACATGCTGGCGACGGCCGAGCGGCCGCTCATCGTCGCCGGCGGGGGCATCATCAATGCCGACGCGTCCGACCTGCTCGTCGAGCTCGCCGAGCTGCTCAACGTCCCGGTGGTGCCCACCCTGATGGGATGGGGCGCCATCGCCGACGACCATCGGCTGGCCGCCGGGATGGTGGGCTTGCAGACCGCCCACCGCTACGGCAACGCGACCATGCTCGAATCCGACTTCGTCCTGGGCATCGGCAACCGGTGGGCCAACCGCCACACGGGCGGACTCGACACGTATCGGCGCGGCCGCCGCTTCGTGCACATCGACATCGAGCCGACGCAGATCGGCCGCGTGTTCACCCCCGACCTGGGCATCGTCTCCGACGCCAAGGCCGCCCTCGAGCTGCTCGTCGCCAAGGCCACGCAGCGAGCCGCCGCCGGCACGCTGCCGGACTGGGGCGGCTGGGTCCGCGACTGCCAGGAACGGAAGAGAACCCTGCACCGCAAGACCCACTTCGACGACGTCCCGATCAAGCCCCAGCGCGTGTACGAAGAGATGAACCGGGCCTTCGGCCGGGATGTGCGGTACGTCACCGCGATTGGGCTCTCACAGATCGCCGGCGGCCAGTTCCTGCAGGTGTTCAACCCCCGGCACTGGATCAACTGCGGCCAGGCGGGACCG
This sequence comes from Mycobacterium sp. 050134, assembly GCF_036409085.1. Classification (NCBI taxonomy): domain Bacteria; kingdom Bacillati; phylum Actinomycetota; class Actinomycetes; order Mycobacteriales; family Mycobacteriaceae; genus Mycobacterium; species Mycobacterium sp. 050134. The sequence goes on along the minus strand of NZ_JAZGLV010000019.1, from coordinate 75,870 downwards.
CTGGGGTGGACGGTGCCCGCCGCACTGGGGGTGGTCACCGCCGACCCGGACGCCACCGTGGTCGGGCTCTCGGGGGACTACGACTTCCAGTTCCTGATCGAGGAGCTCGCCGTCGGGGCGCAGTTCAACCTTCCGTATGTGCATGTCGTGGTGAACAATTCGTACCTCGGGCTGATCCGCCAGGCGCAGCTCAGCTTCGACATGAACTACTTCGTCTCCCTCGCCTTCGACAACATCAATGCCCAGGAGGCCGGCGACACCGACCTGCCCAAGGGTTACGGCGTCGACCACCGCAGCGTCGTGGAAGGCATGGGCTGCAAGGCCATTCAGGTCACCGAGCCGGACGCGATAGGCCCCGCGCTCATCCGGGCACAGCAGCTCGCCCGCGAACACAAGGTCCCCGTCGTGGTCGAGGTCTTCCTGGAGCGAATCACCAACATCGCGATGGGCACCGACATCGACAAGATCACCGAACACAACGAACTGTCGGCATCCATCGACGACTCACCGACCGCCGCGCTGCTCTACGACTGAGCGGTGGCCCTCCTTGCTGCCGGAGTTCGTTTCGTGATACGAAAAAGCCCAGGCAGCATGGACGGGCCCCGCGGGGCTGGATCGGAAGCGGTGATGGCTCGCGGAACTCGTGGAACTGCAGGCACGGGCGGTGTTCAGTCGGTGGAGCGGGCATTCGAGCTGCTGGAGATCCTGGCCACCATGGGCGGGACCGGGGCGCTCGGGGATCTCGCCGCCCACGCTGACCTGCCGGCACCCACGATTCATCGGCTCGCTCGCACGCTCCTGGCCATGGGCTACCTGCGGCAGCTGCCCAACCGGCACTACTCGTTGGGGCCAAAACTGATCCGCCTCGGGGAAAGCGCGGGCCAGCTCGTCGGCATGTGGTCGCGGGGCCACCTGCTCGAACTGGTGGAACGGACGGGTGAGACGGCGAACATGGCGCTGATGGACAACGACATGGCCGTCTACGTCGCGCAGGTGCCCTCCCCGCACTCGATGCGAATGTTCACCGAGGTCGGCCGCCGCGTGTACCCGCACTGCACGGGTGTGGGCAAGGCGCTGCTGATGCAGCTTCCCAACGACGCAGTGCGCGCGCTGGTGGCCCGGACGGGCATGCCGCCCTCGACCGAGAAGTCCCACACCACGCCCGACGAATTGATCCAGGACATCGAGCTGTGCCGCTCCCGCGGCTACGCCGTTGACGAGGGCGAGCAGGAAGTCGGCGTCCGCTGCTTCGCCGTGCCGGTGCCCGACGCACCGTCACTCACGGCGATCTCGATCTCGGGCCCCGCGGCACGAGTCACCCTGAAATCCGCCTCCGAGATCACGCCCCTGCTCAAGCGGGTCGCGCGGGACATCGCCTCGGAATTCGACAAGGAGGCCGCCGGGTAGGGGGTTCAGTGAGTGGGCGGATTCAGGCCGTATCGCCGCACGATGTCGTCGCACCAGTCGGGCGACCCGTAGGTGAGCCCGTATTTATCGGCGAGCTCACGGAATTCGGGCCTTTCGCGCACGACCTGCGCGATCGGGTCGTCCGCCCGGTCGGCGAGCAGCTCGCCCAACTCGCGGAAGTAGTTTTCGAATCCCCCGGGCGTGATGACCTCGATGATGCGGCCGGGCTCTTTCCCGGCGTTCCACATCGCGTGCATCTGCCCCCGGGGCTTGGTGATGTAGCCGCCCGTGCCCAGCACCACCTCACTGTCGTCGGAGCGAAATCCAATCTCGCCCGCCACGACGATGGAATGCTCGTCTTCGCGGGAGTGCCGGTGCGGGGCAGTGATCAGCCCGACCTCGAAGGGGTGCTCGACGATGGACACCCGCCCGCCGGTTGCTTTGCTCGATAGCTTGAAGACCGCTCCGAAGCCCGGGATCGCCACGCGCTCCCCTTTCCCCGGGCGCACGATCGTGACACCGAACGTCGAACCTTCCCCGCCGGGCATCTCAGCTCACCGCGACCAGTGCGGCCGACTCCCGAGGCCGCCACAGCGGCTCGGGAACCTCGACGCCGAACGGCGCACCCCAACGGTTGCGGGACGAAACCTCGTGCACGGGGGCCGATTCGCGGCGACACCCCACTTGCCACGCGGATAGCCGAGGGTCGGCATCGCCGACATCTTCCAGCCTTCCTCGACGGGGACGCCGAGCAGCTTGTTCACCTCGTCCTCGAAATTTCGGAGCACCATCGTCATGACGCCGCCGACGCCCTCGGCGCGGGCGGCGAGCAGGGCGCTCCAGATCGCGGGGTAGATGTTGGCGCCGCCGAGGTCATCGACGGCGAACACGAAGAGCAGCGGGGGAACTGATGCGCGCCTGTACATCCAGCGGGATCGGGTCCGGCCGCAACCGCCGCATCATCCTGGTCGTGTACAGCGCCTCGTGGATCTCCATTCTTCTACTCCTTTCCGCTATTCGGGCCATGTGCTGTTAAGAATGAAATCGACCATGTTTCGCGGCTCGAAGGTGGGGTCGAAGTGCGCCAGCACGTCGGCGTTCATCGTCCCGAAGGTGGTGTCGGGGCGACGCTTCATACCGTCGTTGAAGGCCGCCAGGATGCGGTTCTTGAAGTCGGGGCGCGGGTGGGCGGCGGTCACCGCGGCGACATCCTGGGGGTCGAGGGCCTCCCGCCCGACGCCAACCACGTCGGTCTTGACGCCGGCCGCGAGCAAGGCGGTTTCGGGGTCGAGGCGCGCGGGCACCTCAGGCGTCGAGTGCAGCGCGATGCCCAGCCACACCTTGTCGGCGTCGGCTTTTCCGATACCCCGCTCGAGCAGGAAGTCGCGCGCCGCCTCGGCCCCGTCGATCTCGAAACGCTGGGTGGATGTTCGGTAGCGGGCGGTCAGGCCGAAGTCGTGAAACATCGCCCCCACGTACAGCAGTTCCGGATCCGCAGCCAGCCCGAGTCGCCGCCCGTGCAGCGCACCGAACAGGAACACCCGCCGGGAATGGTCGAAGAGCACGTCGTCTTCGGCGCCGCGAATGAACTCGGTGGCGTCGCGGACGAGTGCGGTGCCGGGGATGGCAACGCCTGCAATTGTTTCCATCGAGTGCATGACCATGATCGCTGCTCCCTTTCGCGGCCTCGCTATTCCGGCCAGCTGTTGGTGAGGATGATGTCGACGAAGTTGTCGCGGACGAACGTCGCGTCGAAGTGCTGCAACACATCGGCGTTGACGGTGCCGAAGGTGCTGCGCGGGCGATGCTTCATGCCGTCGTTGAAGGCCGCGAGGATGCGCCGCTTGAAATCCGGACGCGGATGGGCGGCCGTGACCGCGGCGAGGGCTTCTGGAGGAAGGTCCGCACGGCCGATGCCCAGCACGTCGGTTTCGACTCCCGCTGTGACCAAGGCGATTTCGGGCCTCAGGAACTCGGGTATGCCGGGAGTGGTGTGCAGCGCGATACTCAACCACACCTTGTCGGCATCGGCTTTTCCGACACCCCGCTCGAGCAGGAAGTCGCGGGCCGCGTTGGCGCCGTCCACCTCGAAGCGCAATTCTGACGTGCGGTAGCGCTGCGTGAGGCCGATGTCGTGAAACATCGCCCCGGCGTACAGCAATTCGAGGTCCGGTTGCAGTCCGCGCCGGCGGCCCTGCAGCGCGCCGAACAGAAACACGCGGCGGGAATGGTTGAAGAGCAGGTCGTCTTCGGTGTCGCGAATGTACTCGGTGATCTCGCGCACCAGCGGGGTGTCCGGTACGACGACGTCGGCGATGGCTTCGATCGGCTGGGTGGCCATGATCCGTCTCCTCGGTTGGGGTAGTAACAGTTTGCGGGCGCGAAGCCCCATCCACCCACGGCCACTGCGACGTCTTCTCCACAGAAAGCGACGCGAGTTGCGACAATCAGCGAATGGTTAGAGGCGGCGCGCGGTCACGGGTGGTGGTCATCGTCGTCTTCGACGACGTGACGATGCTCGACGTCGCCGGGGCGGGCGAGGTGTTCGCTGAGGCCAACCGGTTCGGCGCCGACTACCGGATCAAGATCGCGTCGGTGGACGGCCGCGACGTCACGACCTCGATCGGCGCCCGGCTGGGCGTCACGGACAGCCTCGCGTCGATCGAGTCCGCGGACACCGTCATGGTCGCCGGCAGCGACAACCTGCCGCGGAGGCCAATCGATCCCGAACTCGTCCGTGCGGTCAGGGCGGTGGCGGGCCGCACCCGGCGGCTGGCCTCGATCTGCACGGGGTCGTTCATCCTCGCCCAGGCGGGCCTGCTCGACGGCCGCCGCGCCACCACGCATTGGCGCGAAATCAGGTCGTTCGCAAGGGCTTTCCCCGAGGTGACCGTCGAGCCGGACGCGATTTTCGTCCGCGACGGCGAGGTTTTCACCTCCGCCGGGGTGTCCTCCGGCATCGACCTCGCACTCGCGCTGGTCGAAATGGACCACGGCACCGATCTGGTCCGGGAGGTGGCTCGGTGGCTGGTCGTCTACCTCAAGCGCGCTGGCGGCCAATCGCAATTCTCGGCGCTGGTGGAAGCAAACCCACCGCCGCAGTCGCCGCTGCGCAGGGTCACCGATGCGATCTCGGCCGACCCGGCGGGCGACCACAGTGTTACGACCCTCGCCGCGCGGGCGTCGCTGAGCACGCGGCAGCTGACCCGGCTGTTCCAGTCCGAACTCGGCACGACTCCCGCCCGCTACGTCGAGATGGTGCGCATCGACGCCGCCCGCGCGGCGTTGGACGCGGGCCACACCGTCACCGACACCGCGCGGCTGGCCGGGTTCGGCAGCCCCGAAAGCCTGCGGCGGGTGTTCGTCGACCACCTCGGCGTCTCGCCGAGGGCCTACCGGGAGAGGTTCCGCACGACGGCCCGCGGCTGAGTCGTTTCCATGGCCGGGTCTTTGTCGTCACGGGGGTGCGCAGAATGCCGGCATTGACGGCGTGTCGGCGTACAAACACGCACGCTCGCGGTGAATTATTTCGTGGCGTTGTACTTGTTGATCGCGTCGTCCAGCCGCTGCAGGGCCGCGCCGTAGGCGGCGAAATCGCCCTTCTTCTGCGCATCTTTCGCCGCGCCGATCGCCGCCTGGACCTCCTGCAGGGCCGCGGCCTTGGCCGGCGACAGCGTCACCGACCCGTCCGGAGCCGGCGGCACCGCCGCCGGCGGCTGCGGCGAACCCGGTGTCCCCGCGGGCGGCGGCGGGCTGGCGGGCTGGTTCGGCGGCACGCCCGCGTCGGTGGGCTGGATGCCCGTCGCGGCCGCCCCGGCACCCGGGCCGAACAGCCCGGTCAGGGCGTCGGACACGGTTGGCCCGTAACCGATCTTGTCGTTGTACATCATCGCCACCCGGATGAGGCGGGGATACGACGAGGCGGCGTCGCTGGCCCCGGGCGAGGCATACACGGGCTCGACGTAGAGCAGCCCACCCTGGCCCACCGGCAGCGTCAGCAGGTTGCCCCACCGGATGCGGTTCTGGTTGTCCCGCCCGATCACGCCGAGGTCCTGCGACACCGCCGGGTCGGTGGTGATCGCGTTGTTGGCGAGCTTCGGCCCGTTGACGTTGCCCGGGATGGTCAGCACGGTGATCTTGCCGTACGTCGCCGGGTCGGAACTGGCGCTGATATAGGCGGCCAGGAAATCGCGCTTGAACCTGTTCATCGCGCTGGTGAGCTGATACGACGGTGAATTGTCGTTTTTCAGAATGTTTTTCGCGACGATGTAGTACGGCGGCTGGTAGCTGCTGGCGGTCGGGTTGGGATCCAGGGGAACGTCCCAAAAGTCCGACGAGGTGAAAAACGTCCCCGGGTCGTTGACGTGGTACTTCGCCAACAGCATCCGCTGCACCTTGAACAGGTCCTCGGGATAGCGCAGGTGCTCGGCGAGCTCGGGCGTGATGTCGCTCTTGGGCTTGACCGTTCCGGGGAAGACCTGCATCCAAGCCTTGAGCACCGGATCCTGCTCGTCCTGCTGGTAGAGCGTGACCGTGCCGTCGTAGGCGTCCACCGTGGCCTTCACCGAATTGCGGATGTAGGACACCTGCTTGTCCGGCTGCAGCCGGTTGAACGCCACCTCGTTGGAGTCGGCGGTCGCCGACTCCAACGAGGTGAGCTCGGAGTACGGGTAGTTGTCCAGCGTCGTGTAGCCGTCGATGATCCACACCAGCCGCTTGTTCACGATCGCCGGGTACACCGCGCTATCGGTCGTCAGCCACGGCGCCACCGCCTCCACCCGGCGCGCCGGGTCGCGGTTGAACAGGATCCTGCTGTTGTTGCCGATCACGCTGGAGAACAAGAAGTTTCGCTCGGCAAACTTGGCGGCGAACACGCTGCGGGACAGCCAGCCGCCGATCGGCACGCCACCGTTGCCGCCGTAGGTATAGCGCTTGGTTTCGGTGTTGGTCTCGTAGTCGTATTCGCGGTCGTCGCCGTTCTTCCCGACGATCGCGTAGTCGGCCGCGGTGTTGGAGATGACCGGGCCGAAGTAGATCCGGGGCTGATCCAGTGGGGCCGGCCCGTCGGAGACGACGGTGCCGTTGGCCCCGACGACGTTGGTCAGGAACTCCGGGTAGCCGCCATTCTGGTTGGGATCGTTGGCGATACCGCGCACCGTGTTGGCCGGTGACGCGATGAACCCGTTGCCGTGCGTGTAGACGGTGTGCCGGTTGATCCAGTCACGCTGGTTCTCGATCAGCCGGTCCGGGTTGAGTTCGCGGGCGGCGACGACGTAATCGCGCAGCGTGTTGTTGCGGTCGCGGTAGCGGTCGATCGACAGCTGGTCTGGGAAATAGTAGAAGTTCTTGCCCTGCTCGAACTGGGTGAACGCCGGGCTGACGATCGTCGGGTCGAGCAAGCGGATGTTGGAGGTCGTGGCGCGGTCGGTCGCGACCTGCTGCGCGTTGGCCGGGGAATCCCCGGTGTAGTTGCGGTAAGTCACTACATCATCGGTCAGCCCGTAGGCCTGCCGTGTCGCGGTGATGCTGCGGCTGATGTACTCACTTTCCTTGCGTTGGGCGTCGGGACGGACGATGAGCTGCTCGACGATCAGCGGCCACCCCGCCCCGACGATCATCGACGACAGCAGCAACAGCACCAGGCCGATGGCCGGAATGCGCAAGTCCCGGAAGGTGACCGCGGAGAACACCGCCACCATGCAGATCAGCGCGATGGCCATCAGGATCAACTTGGCGGGCAGCACCGCGTTGATGTCGGTGTACCCGGCGCCGGTGAACGGCTTGCCGCCCCGCGTGTGGGACAGCAGCTCGTAGCGATCCAGCCAATAGGCGACGGCCTTGAGCAGCACCAGCAGTCCCGCCAGGGTCACCAGCTGGACCCGCGCCGAGCGGCTCAGCGCACCGGTCCGGCCGGACAACCGGATGCCACCGAACAGATAGTGCGCCAACAGATTCGCCAAAAACGCCAGGAACACCGCGACGAACATGTAGCTGAGCAGCAAGCGATAGAACGGGAGCTCGAATGCGTAGAAGCCGAGGTCCTTGCCGAACTGCGGGTCCCGGATCCCGAAGTCGCCGCCGTGCAGGAACAATTGCACCCGCACCCAGTAGCTCTGCCCGATGATTCCGGCCAGCAGGCCGATCGCGACCGGCACCCCGATGCCCACCACCCGCAGCCGGGCCATGACTACCGTGCGGTACCGGGCCACGGGATCGTTGTCGCTACTCGGCACGAACACCGGCCGGGTGCGATAGGCCACCGCCAGCCCGGCGAACACGATTCCGCCGACCAGCAGGCCGGCGATCAGAAACACGAGGATGCGGGTGACCAGGACGGTGGTGAACACCGAGCGGTAGCCGAGCTCCCCGAACCACAACCAGTCGACGTAGCCGTCGACCAGCCGCGGGCCGGCGAGCAGCAACGCGATCACACCCAGTGCGATCAGGATCAGGATCCGGCTACGCCGAGTCAGCTTCGGCATCCTTGCGGCGGGCCGCATTCCCACTGGCTACGCTCCCTGATCGATTCCCGGACGGTGTCAACTGTACGCATCCCGGGACCGCCGTCCCCGTGCAGCTCAGCAGCTCGGCGGCTGCCCGCCCGACGTGATCGCGTGCAGCGCGTCGACCGCCTGGCCGAGCGTCTCCACCTTGACCAGCCGCAAGCCGGACGGGTTGTCCGAGTTCGCCTCGTAGCAGTTCTTCGCCGGAACCAGGAACACCGTGGCGCCGGCAGCATGCGCGGCCGCCATCTTGTGGGTGATGCCGCCGATCTGGCCCACCTTGCCGTCGACGGAGATCGTCCCCGTGCCGGCGACAAACATCGAGCCCGCCAGCTCCCCGGTGGTGAGCTTGTCCACGACCGCCAGACTGAACATCAGTCCCGCCGACGGCCCGCCCACGTTGGCAAGGTTGAAGTCGACCACGAACGGCGCCCACGGGGCGTCGAGCACCGCGACGCCCAGGAATCCGTAGTCGCGGTCCTTGTTGGTGCCGAGGGTGATCTGCGCGACGCCGGCGGGCTCGTTCTTGCGGCGATAGTCGATCGTCACCACGTCACCCGGCTTGGTGCTCTTGAGCAGGCTCGTGAACTGTTCGACGTTGGCCACCGGCTTGCCGTTCACGGCGTCGAGGGCATCGCCGGACCTCAGCTTGCCCGCCGACGGCCCGGGATCGGTGACCGCCGCGACGGTGACGGCGGGCGAGTACTTGAGGTACCCCAGCGCCGCATACTCGGCGCTGTCCTCGGAGTTCTTGAAGTCTTCGTTGTTGGCCTTGTCGACGTCCTCGCGCGACTTGCCGGGCGGGTAGACCAGGTCGCGGGGCACCAGCTGCTCCTGCCCGGATAACCACAGCGTCAACGCCTCACCGAGACTTAGGCCGTCGCGCTGCGACACCGTCGTCATGTTGAGGTGGCCCGTGGTCGGATGGGTCTGGGTGCCCTCGATGGCCACGACCTGCTTGCCGTCCACCTCGCCGAGCGTGTCGAAGGTGGGGCCCGGGCCCAGCGACACAAACGGCACCGTCACCACCGCGAGCAGCACGCCGAACACCACGATCGGCACCAGCGCGACCATCAGGGTCAGAATCCGCCTGTTCACGCCGATTACCCTAACCGGGAGCCGCCGTCACCCGTTCAGCTACGAGCTTGACCGGAGGCCGCACGTTCCGTTCCTGCGGTGAGTACCGTTGACGGTATGCCTGACCAGCCTTTCGGCTTCTCTAGCGGGGAAGACCCCGACAAACGCGGGAAGAACGATCCCGAGTCCGGCGGATCCGGCCCCTTCGGCGCCTTCGGCATGGGCGGCGATTTCGGCATGGGCGACCTGGGCCAGATCTTCACCCAGCTGGGCCAGATGTTCAGCAACCCGGGCACCGTGACCGCCGGCGGGCAATCGTCGGGACCGGTCAACTACGAACTCGCGCGGCGGGTCGCGTCGAGCTCGATCGGGTTCGTTGCGCCGATCCCCGCCTCGACCAACAAGGCGATCGCCGACGCGGTCCACCTCGCCGAGACCTGGCTCGACGGGGCGACGGCCTTGCCTGCGGGCACCACGAAGGCCGTCGGCTGGAGCCCCGGCGACTGGGTGGACAACACCCTGGAAACCTGGAAACGACTGTGCGACCCGATGGCCCAACAGATCTCGACGGTGTGGGAATCCTCGCTGCCGGAGGAGGCCAAGAGCATGGCCGGCCCGCTGCTGGCGATGATGTCGCAGATGGGCGGCATGGCGTTCGGCTCGCAGCTGGGCCAGGCGCTGGGCCGGCTCTCCCGTGAGGTGCTCACCTCGACCGACATCGGCCTGCCGCTAGGTCCCAAGGGAGTCGCCGCGATCCTGCCGGACGCCCTCGAATCGTTCGGCGCCGGGCTCGAACAGCCGCGCAGCGAGATCCTCACCTTCCTGGCCGCCCGTGAGGCGGCGCACCACCGCCTGTTCAGTCACGTGCCGTGGCTCGCCAGTCAGCTGCTGGGCGCGGTTGAGTCCTACGCCATGGGCATGAAGATCGATATGAGCGGCATAGAGCAGCTGGCCCGCGACTTCAACCCCGCGTCGCTGTCCGACCCGGCGGCGATCGAAAACCTCTTGGGCCAAGGTGTTTTCGAACCTAAAGCAACCCCGGCGCAGACGCAGGCGCTGGAACGGCTCGAGACGCTGCTCGCCCTGATCGAGGGCTGGGTGCAGGTGGTCGTGACGGCCGCCCTGGGTGACCGGATTCCGGGTGCCGCCGCGCTGAGCGAGACGCTGCGCCGCCGCCGGGCCAGCGGTGGGCCGGCCGAGCAGACCTTCGCCACGCTGGTCGGTCTCGAGCTGCGGCCCCGTAAGATGCGTGAGGCCGCCGCGTTGTGGGAGCGGTTGACCCAGGCCGTCGGCGTGGACGGCCGCGACGCCGTCTGGCAGCACCCCGATCTCCTGCCGTCCGCCGACGACCTCGACGAGCCCGCCGGCTTCATCGACCGCGTGATCGGCGGGGACACCAGCGGCATCGACGAGGCGATCGCGAAGCTCGAGGAAGAGGGCGACACCGACCGCTAAGCTTCCGCCGCCTGTGGATGAAGGGCGGGGCGGTCGCCCCCGGGGTGGCACAGTGTCGGTTCATGTCGCCGGTCGCGGTCTCCCGATACGCGCTGGATCCGGCGTTGCCGGTGCTGCTGCGACCCGACGGCGCAGTTCAGGTCGGCTGGGACCCCCGTCGTGCCGTGCTGGTTCGCCCACCAAGCGGCCTGGGCGCCGCCGAGCTCGCCACCTTGCTGCAGTCCCTGCGGTCGCCGACGCCGATCGCGGAGCTGCAACGGCACGCCGCCGACCGCGGGCTGCGGGACGCCGCCGGCCTGACCAACCTCGTCGACCAACTCGTCGGCGCCGGGGTGGTGACCGAATGCGGGCGGCCGCGCGGCCGCGCGGCATCGATTCGGGTCCACGGCCGCGGCCCGTTGTCCGAACTGCTCACCGACGCGCTGCGCTGCTCTGGGGCGCGCGTCGCGCACAGCAGCCAGCCCCACGCCGGGGTGTCCCCGGCCGCCGTCGACCTGGTGGTGTTGTCCGACTACCTGGTCGCCGACCCCCGCCTGGTGCGCGAGCTGCACGGCCAGGGCGTGGCGCACCTGCCGGTCCGGGTCCGCGACGGCACCGGGCTGGTCGGCCCGCTGGTCATTCCCGGCGTGACGAGCTGCCTCGGTTGCGCGGACCTGCACCGCCGCGACCGCGACGCCGCCTGGCCGGCCATCTCGGCGCAGCTGCGCGAGACCATCGGGGTGGCCGATCGCGCGACGGTGCTGGCGACCGCGGCGTTGGCGCTCAGTCAGGTGAATCGCGTGATCGCGGCCGTGCGGGGCCAGGAGACGGTCCGGGACCCGGGCCCCCCTCAGACGCTGAACACCACTTTGGAATTCGACCTCAACGCCGGCGCGATCGTCGCGCGGCGATGGACCCCGCACCCGCTGTGCGCATGCTGTCGGATGCCGCCGGGGGTTTAGCCCAGGCGCCCCGGCTCGGGCACGCTCGTCGCCACCGACGCATAAGCCCGCGAGAGCTCCTCGAGAACCGCCGCCGTCAACGTGCCGTCCTTCCGGTTCTTGTCGAGCGTCTCGATGATCGCCCGGAACAGCGAGTCCGCGGCCTCGTGCTGCGATTGCTTTGCTGACATGGCTTTGTCGGTACCGCCCTTCCGATGCGCGATTCGGTGTGCCGTGGGCCCGACCGGGTGCCGGGTTCGACTGTTGCGAAGATCAATACCACGGCCCGGTGACCGTCGTGGATGATGGTTGTGTGGCAGACATCAAACGCGGCCGTGCTGCGCGCAACGCGAAGCTGGCCAGCATCCCGGTCGGCATGGCCGGCCGGGCGGCCCTGGGCTTCGGCAAACGCCTGACCGGCAAGTCGAAGGACGAGGTGCAGGCCGAGCTGCTCGAAAAGGCCGCCAACCAACTGTTCACCGTGCTGGGTGAGCTCAAGGGCGGGGCGATGAAGGTGGGCCAGGCCCTGTCGGTCATGGAAGCCGCAATTCCCGAAGAGTACGGCGAGCCGTACCGCGAAGCGCTGACCAAGCTGCAGAAAGACGCACCGCCGCTGCCCGCCAACCGGGTGCACCGGGTGCTCGACGCCCAGCTGGGCACCAAGTGGCGCGAGCGCTTCGCGTCGTTCGACGACACCCCGGTGGCCTCGGCCAGCATCGGGCAGGTGCACAAGGCGGTCTGGTCCGATGGCCGCGACGTGGCCGTCAAGATCCAATACCCGGGCGCCGACGAGGCGCTGCGGGCCGACCTGAAGACCATGCAGCGGATGGTCGGGGTGCTCAAGCAGCTGTCGCCCGGCGCCGACGTCCAGGGCGTCGTCGACGAGCTCATCGAACGCACCGAGATGGAACTCGACTACCGGCTCGAGGCCGACAACCAGCGCGCGTTCGCCAAGGGCTACCAAGACCACCCGCACTTCGCCGTGCCCCGCATCGTGGCCAGCGCGCCCAAGGTGGTGATCCAAGAGTGGATCGACGGCATCCACATGGCCGACATCATCCGCAACGGCACCCCCGAGCAGCGCGACCTGATCGGCACCCGGCTCACCGAGCTCACCTTCGACGCACCCCGCCGGGTCGGCATGATGCATGGGGACGCCCACCCGGGGAACTTCATGCTGCTGCCCGACGGGCGGATGGGCGTCATCGACTTCGGCGCTGTGGCGCCCCTGCCCGACGGCTTCCCCATCGAACTGGGCCTCATCATGCGCTCGGCCCGGGACAAAGACTATGACGTGCTGTTGCCGACGATGGAAAAGGTCGGCTTCATCCAGAAGGGCCAGCAGGTGTCGGTGCGCGACATCGACGAGATGCTGCGCCAATACGTGGAGCCCATCGAGGTCGACGTCTTCCACTACACGCGCAAGTGGCTGCAGAAGATGACGGTGAGTCAGATCGACCGGTCCGTCTCGCAAATCAAGACGGCGCGGCAAATGGACCTGCCAGCGAAGCTCGCCATTCCGATGCGGGTCATCTCGTCGGTCGCCGCGATCCTGTGCCAGCTCGACGCGCACGTGCCGATCAAGGCGCTGTCGGAGCAGCTGATCCCCGGGTTCGCCGACCCCGACACCGCCGCCGGCTAAGCCGCCACCCCGTCCTTGCGGGGACGCCCGCGGGGACGCTTGAAACCCACGACCGCTCCCCTGTCGAAGATCTCGCCGCCCCACACCCCCCACGGTTCGGCCCGCTCGACGGCCGCAGCCAGGCATTGGCGCCGGACCGGGCAGCCCACGCACAGCGCCTTGGCCCGCTCGAGGTCGGCCGGGGTTTCGGCGAACCACAGGTCCGGGTCGCCAGCGTGACACGGCAAGGACTGTCTTCGAACGGTCGGTGCCGTCATGTCTTGCTCACCTGCTTCCTGATCGGGTTGACCTTTTGCGGTGATCCGGACCAGGGAGGCTAACGAAGACTATGGCCACGGATCCTTGACTTCGGGTCCGTGGCCATTCGGTGAAACCGGGGCGTGGGTGGGGCCTAGGTGTGACCCCGATCCACGGACGCGTCAGTCGCGGCGGCGAGACGGTGCTTGACCGCTGCCGCCGGCACGGCGGAGTGGGCGGCATGGGAGGCACGCGCGGTCGGTACCGCGCCGGCCACGCCCGCGACAAACACGTCGTCGATCATCGTGGCCACCCCCTCTCCTAGCGACTGCCGGTCGGGTTAGAGGGTAGACGGTGTGCGGCCGGGGCCACAACCGATTTTCTGACCAGCGTGTTTCGGCCGGCCACCGGCCGTCGAGCGTGGGCCCTGCGTACGCCGCACCCATCGGATTTCGCCATAGACCCCACGCTCGGCGTGGACCGCGTCATCAGCGGCCGCGGACCAGCCGAAGGACGTCCGGCCCGTACTGTTCGAGCTTGCGCGCGCCGATGCCGGGGATCGCGACCAGCGCCTTTTCGTCGGAGGGCAGCAGCTCGGCGATCGCGACCAGGGTGTTGTCGGTGAAGACGACATACGCCGGCACCTTCTGCTCCTTGGCCACGTCCAGCCGCCAGGCCTTGAGCCGCAGCAAGAGGTCCTCGTCGATATCGGCGGCACAGGTCTCGCAGCGGCGCAGCATGACGGCGGCCGGCGTGGTCAGGTCCTTGTTGCAGATCCGGCAGCGCGTCGGGGTGCCGCGATTCCGCCGGGACTTGCCCGAGGGGGAATCAGCGCGCGTCTGCGGCGCGATGCCGTTGAGGAAGCGCGACGGCTTGCGGCCCTGCCGGCCGCCCGCGTTTCGGGCCAGGGCCCAGCTGAGCGCCAGATGCATCCGCGCCCGCGTGATGCCGACGTAGAGCAGCCGGCGCTCCTCCTCGACCGCCTCGCTGTCCGCACCGTGCGCCAACGCGTGCGAGATGGGCAGCGTGCCGTCGGCCAGCCCAACCAGGAACACCGCGTCCCACTCGAGCCCCTTGGCGGCGTGCAGCGAAGCCAGCGTCACACCCTGGACGACGGGTGGGTGCCGAGCGTCGGCGCGCAGCCGGAGCTCGGCGAGCAGCCCGGGCAGGTCGAGCTGCGGGCGCTGCGCCACCTCGTCGTCGACCAGCTCCGCCAGCGCGGTCAGCGCCTCCCAGCGATCCCGCGCCTTGGTGCCGGTGGGCGGCTCCGCCGTCAGCCCCAGCGGTTCCAGCACGGCGCGCACGACCTCGGGCACGGGTGCGCCCGGGCCCTGTTCCGGGTCCCGCTCGGCCGCCCGCCGCAGCGCCAGCAACGCCTGCTTGATCTCCTGCCGGTTGAAGAAGCCTTCGCCGCCGCGAACCTGGTAGGCGATGCCGGCCTCGGTCAGTGCCTCTTCGTAGATCTCCGACTGCGCGTTGACCCGGTACAGCACGGCGATCTCGGAGGCCGGGGTGCCCGACTCGACCAGCCGGGAGATCGCCGCCGCGACCGCGGCGGCCTCGGCGGCCTCATCGGGGTGCTCGTGAAACGACGGGGCCGGGCCCGGCTCCCGCTGCCCGACAAGGTGCAGCTTGCTGCCGGCGACGCGGCCGCGGGCCGCGGCGATCACCTGGTTGGCCAGGGACACCACCTGCGGCGTGGACCGGTAGTCGCGCTCGAGCCGCACCACCGTCGCGTCGGGAAATCGGCGGGAGAAGTCCAGCAGGAACCGGGGCGAGGCCCCGGTGAACGAGTAGATGGTCTGGTTGGCGTCGCCAACAACGGTCAGGTCGTCCCGGTCGCCGAGCCACGCCGCCAGCACCCGCTGCTGCAGCGGCGTGACGTCCTGGTACTCGTCGACGACGAAGCAGCGGTAGCGGTCGCGGAACTCGTCGGCCACGGCCGGGTCGTTCTCGATCGCCGCCGCGGTGTGCAACAGCAGGTCGTCGAAGTCCAGCAGGGTGACGCCGTCCCCGCGGGCCTTGAGGGCCTCGTAGGCGGTGTAGACACCGGCGATCCGCGCGGCGTCCAGCGGGGTGTCCCGACCGGCGCCGGCGACGGCGGCCGGATACTCCTCGGGACTGATGAGCGACGCCTTGGCCCACTCGATCTCGCCGGCGAGGTCGCGCACGTCGTCGGTGCTGGCATTCAGCTTGGCGCGGTTGGCCGCACGGGCCACCACGGCGAACTTGCTGTCGAGCAGTTGCCACCCGGTGTCGCCGACGACCCGCGGCCAGAAGTACCGCAGCTGGCGGTGGGCGGCCGCGTGAAAGGTCAGGGCCTGCACCGCACCGACCCCGGCGCCGGCGTCCAGGGCGCGCAGGCGGCTGCGCATCTCCCCGGCCGCGCGCTGGGTGAACGTGACCGCGAGGACCTGCCCGGCGGCGACGTGACCACCCGCCACGAGCTGAGCGATGCGGTGCGTGATCGTGCGGGTCTTGCCCGTTCCGGCGCCGGCGAGCACGCATACCGGTCCGCGGGGGGCGAGCACGGCCTCGCGCTGCTCGTCGTCCAGCCCGGCGGTCAAGGGGTCGGCGACCATCGGCATGGCGTCCATCTTGGCAGTGATCGCCGACAAACCGCGGCCCCGCCCGGCGCGCGTCGGCGAGTTGCCGGCGCGTCGCGGTTCGCCGCGCGGGTGACGACCTCGGCATGGAATGCGTCGGCGGCGGACTACGTTAACGGGGCATGACCAACGCTGCACTCACGGTGTACACGACGTCCTGGTGTGGGTACTGCCACCGGCTCATGACGGCGCTCAAGTCCAACGGCATCGCCTACAACACGGTGGACATCGAGCACGACACCGCCGCAGCCGATTTCGTCAGCTCGGTCAACGGGGGCAACCGGACGGTTCCCACGGTGAAGTTCGCCGACGGGTCGGCGCTCACCAATCCCAGCCTTGCGCAGGTCAAAGCCAAACTGGCGGAGGTCGGCTGACGGTTCACGACGCGGCCTGCCGGCCGCGGGATGGGCGGGGCGAAACTCGCTCGGCGGCAAAGCGTCCTGACAGCTTACGATAACGGCATGGCGTGGCGTCGGCTGCCCTGGAGCCGCAATGACGTGATCCGGTCGGCCGGCGGCCTGTGCTGCGCGGTCGCTCTGCTGGCGGCCTGCTCCCATTCGACCACCCCGGCCGCGCCGGGCAAGGCGCCGGCGTCCGGAGTCGACAACATGATCGTCAGCGTCCAAGACGTGCGGCGCATCGCCGACGCGGACAGTCTCGCGCCGCACCCGGAGGCGGATCTGCACAAGCCGCCGCCCGCGGACGCCGCCGCGCCGGGGCCATGCCGGGCAATCGGCCAAAACGCCGCCACATTCGGTAGCAGCTGGTCGGAGTTCCGCAGTGCCGGCTACCACGGGATCACCGACGACATCGAGCCGGGCGGCAACTCGAAGATCAACGGCGTGACGCAGGCGGTCGGCCGCTATCCGAACACCGACGCGGCGCTCGGCGCCTTCCGGCAGCTGGAAACGGCCATCCAGGCCTGCGACAACCTGCACGACCCCAATTACCAGTTCAACCTGGACAAGCCAAATCCTTCGACCCTGCGGATCACCGCTTATCAATGGACCCACCTGTACGTCACCAAGTCGGCGGTCATGGTCTCCGTGGGGGTGGTGGGACTGCAGTCGGCGGACCAGATCGCGAACACCATCATGCGGATGGTCACCGACCGCATCAGCTAACGGCTCAGCCGGCCGCGGCCCAGGATTCGATGATCACGCGCGCAATCGAAATGGACCCAGGCAGCAGCAGTTTCGACTCCGACGAGCTGCTCCAATCGCCGGCCTCTAGCGCGGCGAGGACCTCGTCGCGGGTGAACCAGTGCGCCTCGGTGATCTCCCCGTCGTTGAACGAGAAGTCCTCGGCCGGGTCGCCGATGGCGTGGAAACCGACCATGAGCGAGCGGGGGAACGGCCAGGGTTGGCTGCCCAGGTAGCGCACGTCGTGGACGGCAAGGCCGATTTCCTCGCGGATTTCCCGGGCAACGCAGACCTCGAACGACTCGCCGGCCTCGACGAAGCCGGCCAATAGCGAGAACATCCGCTCGGGCCACACCGCCTGACGGGCCAGGACGGCGCGGTCGCCGCCGTCGTGCACCAGGCAGATCACCGCCGGGTCGATTCGGGGGAACTCCTCGTGGCCGGTGACCGGGTTGACCCGCGACCAGCCCGCCCGGGCCGGCCTGGTGGGTGAGCCGTCCACCGAGCTGAACCGCGACCTGTCGTGCCAGTTCAGTAGCGCGATCGCCGATGACACCAGCTGGCTGCTGGTGTCATCGAAGATCGGGCCGAGGCTGCGGAGGTTGACCACCTCGGCCTGCACGCCCGGATCCTCCGGCGCCTGCAGCGCGCCCCGGACGGCCCACACGTGCCGGCCGTCCTCGATGCGACCGAGAAACACCGCATCCGGCGGCGGCTTGTCGGCCAGACCGACCGCCGAGCCGAGTACCACGCGGCCGTCGGCGACCAGCACCTGATTGCGCGAATCCACCCGCAACAGTGCCGCCTCCGCCCAACCGGCGGTGGCCGCGTCGACGTCGGTACGCAGTTGGTCCGCCCGGTCCGCGCCGACGCGCGACAGCAATGGAACCTCGCGGAGCTGAAAGTCCACGATCAGATCTGCCCCGCCGCGCTCGCGATCGCCACTAATGCCCCGCCGTCTTGATGTACAGCAACCGGTCGGTCGCCTCGATGGCGTCCACCTCCGGCGCGCCGATGCGTAGCAGGTGGCCGTCGCGGACCACGCCGAGCACGATGTCACGCAAATGGCGGGGAGAGCCGCCGATCTCGGCCTGCTCCACCTCCCGCTCGGCGATGGCCAGCCCGAAGTCGGGGGTCAGCAGGTCCTCGATCATCTCGACCACGCTGGGCGTGCTGGTGGCCAGGCCGAGCAGCCGGCCGGCCGTCTCGGAGGAAACGACCACCGAGTCCGCGCCCGACTGCTGGAGCAGGTGCTGGTTCTCGGCCTCCCGGATCGACGCCACGATCTTGGCTTTCGGCGCGATCTCGCGGGCCGTCAACGTCACCAGCACCGCCGTGTCGTCGCGGTTGGTGGCGACGACGATCGAGGCCGCATGCTGCGCCCCGGCCAGCCGGAGCACGTCGAACTTGGTGGCATCGCCGTGGACGGTGACCAGCCCGGCGGCGGCTGCATTCTCGAGGGCGCTCCGGTCGGTGTCGACGACGACGACCTCGCCCTGAGCGGCATCGTCACCGAGGATGGCGGCGACCGCCGTCTTGCCCTTCGTGCCGTAGCCGATCACGATCGTGTGGTTGCGCACTTTGCTCCTCCAACGCTGAATCTTCCACGCCTGCCGGGACCGCTCCGAGAGCACCTCGAGGGTCGTACCGACCAGCACGGCCAGGAACGCGATCCGCAGCGGCGTGAAAATCACCGTGTGTGTCAACCGCGCGGTTTCGGTGTACGGAGTGATGTCGCCGTAGCCGGTGGTCGACAACGACACCGCCGCGAAATACACGCAATCGAGGAATGTCAGCCGCTCGCCCCGAACGTCGCGATAGCCGTTGCGATCCAGGTAGACGATGACCGCGGCGGCGAACAAAAACACCAGGGCGATGGCAACCCGGCGAGCGATGACGCGAAACGGGCTGGCGTGCTCTTCCGGGATGCGCACGACACCGACCAGCTGGTGGCCGGGCTGGGCGGCCATCGTTTGATTCAGCTCCGCGAGTTTGCGCGATCTACCGTTGCCCACGTCGGCCCGTCATCGGCTTAACCGCAGTGGCGGAGACACGCACGTGTCAAATGTAACCACTCTCACGGGACCGGCAGCACCTGGGCGGCACAGGTCACACGCCGGCGGGCCCGTTGCCGGCCCCGTCCGCCAGGAGTTGGGCCAGTTCCGCTTGACCCGGCAGTTCCTCCGGGGCAACCGTCGTGCGGGTTCGCACGTAGTAGAAGGCGGTGCGCACCGCCGATGCGGGAATCCCGGACATCGCGGCCCACGCCATGCGGTAGACGGCGAGCTGGACGGCGGCGTGCCGCACGGCCTCGGCTCCGCGCGGGGGCTCGCCGGTCTTCCAGTCCACCACAGTGAAGCCCCCGTCGGGGTCGGCGAACACGGCGTCGATGCGGCCGCGCACCACCCGATCGCCGATCGCCATCTCGAACGGCACCTCGACCGCGGCCGGAGTCCTTGCCGCCCAGGGCGATTCGGTGAATGCCGCCTGTAACGCCGCGAGTCCTGTCAGCTCGCCGACCTCGGAGTCCGCCGCGCCGGGGAGGTCGCCGAGGTCGAACAGCCACTCGGCGCCGTAGAACTGTTGCACCCAAGCGTGGAAGGCATTGCCCAGCTGCGCGTGCGGGTCGGGACGTGTCGGCAGCCGGTACAACAACCGCTGCGTGGCGGCCGCGGGGTCGCGGGCCAGGTCGACCAGGCCGCTCACCGACACTTGCCCGGGCAGGCTGTGCACGCGCGGCGCGGCCGACCGTGCCCGCTCCGCCAGCAGCGCGTCGACGTCGGCGGTCCAGCCGTCGACATCCCCGGCGGCCCCGGCGTCGCCTGCCGACATCGCCTGGGTCACCAGCACCGCGCCGCGCTCAACGGCACCGCGACGCGCAGCCAGCGGGTCTGCCGGCCAGACCGCTTCGACCACATTGTCCCGCAGCGGGTTCGACTCCCCATCCGCAGGGGCAGGGGCCCATTGCTCGACCACTCCGCACGGCTCGCCGTCCGCAGCCGACTGGTCGATGACGCTTTTGAGCTCGCACAGGAAGTCCGACGGCCCGCGCGGCTTGGCGCCGCTGCCACCCCAATGGTGGCCCGACACCAGCAGGGTGTCCTCCGCCCGCGTGATGGCGACATAGAGCAGCCGGCGTTCCTCGTCGACCCGGCGCTGGTCCAGCTGGCCGCGGTGCTCGGCGATCTTGTCCGACAACTGTTTTCGATTCGTCACCGCGGAGGTGTCCAACACCGGAATGCCGAGCGCACCCGCCGAGGCGCGGTCGCCGCGCAACAAGGGCGGCAGCTCGCCGGGATCGGTGAGCCAGCTGCCGCGCGACGCGGTGGACGGGAACACGCCGCCCGACAGGTGTGCGACCGCCACCACCTGCCACTCCAGGCCCTTGGCCGAGTGCACGGTGAGCACCTGCACCCGATCCCGGGCCACGACCGCCGGCGCGGGAGGCAAGCCGTTCTCGACGGCCTCCGCGGCGTCAAGGTAGGCCAGCAGGCCAGCCACCGACGCATCGGTCCCGGCGACGCCCGCCCGCTCGGCGTAGCCGGCGACGACGTCGGCGAACGCCTCGAGGTGCTCGGCTCCGCTCCACCCGGCGGCGACCCCCGCCGCGGCCCGCGCCTCGCAGTCGACGCCCAGCACGCGACGCACCTCGGCAACCAGGTCGGGTAGCGAATGCCCGAGGTGGGCGCGCAACGCGGTCAACTCAACGGCGAGCGCTGCGATGCGCTGGTACCCGGCGGGCGAATACGCGTCGGCGCCGCCCGGATCGCTGATCGCGTCGGCCAAACACACCACATCGGCATCGGGGCCCGCCGCGATCGCGATCGCCTCGGGCGACGCCGCGTCATCGGGGCCACGTCGCCCACCGAGTGTCTGCGCGCGATGCCACAGTGCGGCGACGTCCCGGCCGCCCAGGCGCCACCGCGGTCCGGTGATCACCCGCATCGCCGCCGCGCCCGCCGTCGGCTCGGCGACCAGCCGCAGCATGGCCACGACGTCGGCGACCTCGGGGATGGACAGCAGCCCGGCCAGCCCCACCACTTCGACCGGCACGCCGCGGGCGGCGAGTGCGGCGGCGACTGGCGCCGCGTCGGCGTTGCGGCGCACCAGAACCGCGGCGGTGGGTGGGCTGACCCCGTCGGCGCGGGCCCGCTCGTACTCGCGCTGCAGATGATCAGCGATCCAGTCCCGCTCGGCCTGGATATCCGGCAGCAGCGCGCATCGGACGGTGCCGGGCGGCGCGTCCGGGCGGGCGCGCAGGGCATGCACGGCGACCGAACGGCGCCGCGCCTCCGCCGAGATGGCGTTGGCCACGTGCAGCGTGCTCGGGGGATTACGCCAGCTGGTCCGCAACTCCAGGATCGGCGCGGGGGTGCCGTCGGACTTCGGGAAGTCGGTGGCAAACCGGGGCAGATTGGTCGCCGAGGCGCCACGCCAGCCGTAGATCGACTGGATGGGGTCCCCGACGGCCGTCAGCGCCAGCCCGTCGTCAATGCCCCTACCGAAGAGGGCGGACAGCGCGATGCGCTGGGCATGCCCGGTGTCCTGGTACTCGTCGAGCAGGACCACCCGGTAGCGGTTGCGCAGCTCCTCCCCCACCTGCGGAAAGGCCCCCGCCAGTCGCGCCGCGGACGCCATCTGGGCGCCGAAGTCCATCACCTTGGCGGCGTGCATGCGTTCCCGCAGCGCGTCGAGGAGCGGCACGAACTCGGCCCGCTCGGTCTGGGTGGCCAGCAGCCGCAGCAGCCATTGACTTGGGCCCCGGTCGCGCTGATAGGGGCCGGCCGGCAGCGCGTGCACCAACCGCTCGAGCTCACCGTGGGTGTCGCGCAGCTGGCCCGTGTCCACCAGGTGCTCGGCCAGCGCTCCCCACAATCGCAGCACCAGCGCGGTGACCGCGGCGGGCGACTTGTCGGTGCGCAGTTCCCCGCTGTAGCCGTTGACCACGTCGAAAGCCAGTTGCCACAACTCGGTTTCGCTGAGCAGCCGGGTGTCGGGCTCGACCGGCAGCAGCAGGCCGTGGTCGCGCAGCAGCGAACCGGCGAAGGCGTGGTACGTGCTGACCACCGGCGCTCCGGCCGTATCCGCCACCACCGCGCCGGCGCCCGTCAGGCCGATGCCCGCCA
Source organism: Mycobacterium sp. 050134 (assembly GCF_036409085.1). Lineage (NCBI taxonomy): Bacteria > Bacillati > Actinomycetota > Actinomycetes > Mycobacteriales > Mycobacteriaceae > Mycobacterium > Mycobacterium sp. 050134. The sequence goes on along the minus strand of NZ_JAZGLV010000019.1, from coordinate 53,755 downwards.
AGCGGGCCAGCCGGGACCGCACGCGGCGCAACAGCTGACCGGCCGCCTTGCGGGTGAACGTCAACCCCAGCACCTGGCCGGGTTCTGCGTACCCGTTGGCGACGAGCCACACCACCCGCGCGGCCATCGTCTCCGTCTTGCCGGCGCCGGCCCCCGCGATGACGACCAGCGGTCCCGGCGGCGCGGCGATGACGGCGGCCTGCTCGGCCGTGGGCGCGAAAAGCCCAAGCGCGTCGGCCAATTCGGCCGGCGTGTAGCGCGGTTTCACAGCGGTCCCCTGTCCTCGGTGTGGGCCGGGCAAGACGGCCGGATCGGGCAGTGCGTGCACCCGTCGTTACGGCGCGCGACGAACTGCGGGCCCACAGTCGCGTCGGCCGCCGCCCCGACGCGGTTGCGCCACTCGTCGCGGCCGGCCGCGGTCAGCGGATCCTGCTGGCGCTCGGTGGCGCCCGCCGCGCCTCTCTTGCCGACGTAGACCAGCCGCGCCCCACCTGGCTCGCCATCGCGGGACTCGCCCGGCACCAGACCCTCGGCCACCGCCAGCTGATACATGGCCAACTGGGCGTGTCGCTGGGCGTCGTCCTTGCTGACCGGCGTCTTGCCCGTCTTGATGTCGACGATCACCAGCCGGCCCGCCGCGTCACGCTCCAGTCGGTCGACCCGGCCGCGAAGCCGGACCTCGCCGCCGCCGTCGCGGACGCTCGCCAGCGTCCCATCGATGTCGACCTCGACCCCAACCTCGGTCAGCTCGCCCCGGGTCTGGCGCCGCCACTCGACGAAGGCCTCGATCATTGCGCGGTGACGGGCCAACTCGTTGACCGAGTGCCATTGGGCGTCGAACGGCAGGTGCTTCCAGGCCCGCTCCAGTCCGGCCAGCAACTCGGCATCCGCCCTGTCGGTTTCGGCGACCAGCGCGTGCACCACCGAGCCGACCGTGGACCGCAGGTCCCGCGCGTCGGTGCCGCCGTGCCGCTCGGCCAGCCAACGCAGCGGGCAGTCGTCGAGGGTCTGCAGGCTCGACGGGGTGAGCGTCACGGGGTCTTGCGGGGACCTCAGAGGTTCGTTGGTGCTCACCGTGACCAGGCCCTGCCAGCCGGCCGGGTCGGCGCCCGGCACACCGGCCTTGGCTAATCGCGCCAATTGCGTCGCGGCGCAGCGGCGGGCGTCGTCGGCCACCGCCCCATCGGGGGCAGTAACGACGCCGCGCAACCGACCCACGACCGCCGCCGCCGACAGCACCCGGGGGGCCGAGACGGGCTCCGGCAAGCCCTGGGCGTGCTCGGCCAGTTGCGCGAGCTCGTGGAAGAAGGGCGATGGGAGCGCCGACTCCCCGTCGGCGCCGACGGCGTCGCCGTCCACCGCCGTCACCACCAGCCGGCGGCAGGCCCGGCCCATGGCCGCCACCAGCAGTCTGCGTTCCTCGGCCAGCAGCGGGGCCCGGACCGACGCATCGTCGGTGACGCCGTCCAGCACGTCGAGCAGCCGCTGGGTGCGCAGCACGCCACCGCGCGGGACGGTGTTGGGCCAGAGGCCTTCCTGCAGGCCGGCGATAACTACCACGTCCCATTCGTGCCCGAGCGCGGCGTGCGCGCTGAGCACCCGCACCTGCTCGGCCACGTTCACCGGTTCGGGGTTGCCGCTCGGCAGCCGGAGCGCCGAGACGTGTTCGACCAGGCCCCGCAGCGACGCGCCGGGCGTGCGGGACACGTAGTCGTCGGTGACGTCGAACAGTGCGGTGACCGCCTCGAGATCCCTGGCGGCCTGGGCGCCCGCCGGACCGCCCCGCTCGGCGGCCGACAGCCAGCGGCGTTGCAGCCCGGAGCGCTGCCACGCGTTCCACAGGGTGTTGCGCGGATCTCCCCCCACGGCGGGCGCGCCCGGGTCGGCGACGTGGCCGGCTGCAGCCGCGTCGAGCACCGCCCGCACCCGCTGCAGCGCGCGGGCCTGGGCACCCACGGGTGCCCGGTCGCCGGTCAGCGCCTCGACCAGCAGGCCGCCGAAGTCGCCGGGTGAACGATCGGGGTTGGCGCGCTGCAGGGTTCGGCGCAGCTGCCGCAGGGAAATCGGGTCGACCCGGCCGATCGGTCCGGTCAGCAACGCCAGCGCCCGGTCACCATCCAATCCGTGGACGGTGGCCGCCAGGACCGTCAACAGCGCCCGGGCCGCCGGCTCGGCCGACAGCGCTCCCCCGGCGGCCGGCGCCGCCACCGGGACACCCGCGGCGGCCAGGGCGCGGGGCAGCCGGGCGGCGGAGCGCGGCACCGAGCGGACGAGCACCGCCATCCGTGACCAGGGCACGCCGTCGACCAGGTGGGCGCGACGCAGCGTGTCGGCGATTATCGTCGCCTCCGCATGGGCCGACGCGGCGAGGCGCACGGCGACGGACCCGTCGTCATCGCCGGTGCCCTCGATCCGCTTGCCACCGCTGCCGCCGGGCAGCCGCCGGGCGACGGCGGTCACGGCGCGCGCCACCGCCGGGGCGCAGCGGTGCGAGACCGTCAGCGTCACCGACGGGGAATCGTCGGCGAGCAGTCCGCTCAGCTCCCCACCCCGGAAACCGAACACCGCCTGATTGGGATCGCCGGCCACCAGCGCGAGGTCGGCGCCCGCCGCGAGCACCCTGACCAGCCGGGCCGCCTGTGGGTCGAGTTGTTGCGCGTCGTCGACCAGCAAAACCCGGACCCGGGCGCGCTCGGCGACCAGTAACTCCGGATCGGCCGCGAACGCTTCCAGCGCGGCGCCGACGAGCTCGGCGGCACCGAGCGCCGGCGTCGTCGCCTCCGGCGCCGCCGTCCCGACCGCCGCCCGCAGCAGCATCACCTGCTCGTACTGGCGCGCGAACTGGCCGGCCGCGACCCATTCCGCGCGCCGGCAACGCCGGCCCAGCCGCTCGAGCGCCTGCGGGTCCACCCCGCGTTCGGCGCAGCGGGCCAACAGGTTGCGCAGTTCAGTGGCGAACCCGGCGGTGCTCAGGGCCGGGCGCAGATGCGCGGGCCAGGCGACCGCGGCCCGCGGTCCGTCTTCGAGGTCGCCGGCCAGCAGCTCCCGGATGATGGCGTCCTGTTCGGCGCTGGTGACCAACCGCGGCGGTGCATCGCCGCCCCGCTGGGCGGCACGCCGCAAGACCGCGTACGCGTAGCTGTGCACGGTGCGTACCAGCGGCTCGCGGACGGCGCTCCGCACCGATCCGGCGTCGCTCGCCCGCAGCAGCGCCGTCGTCAAGGCGGTGCGCTGCCGCGTCCCGATGCGGCCCGACCCGGTAAGCAGCAGAACCGATTCCGGCGCGGCCCCGGCTCGGATGCGGACGACCGCCGCCTCGACCAGCAGGCTGCTCTTCCCGGTGCCGGGGCCGCCCAGCACCCGCACCAACCCGCGCGCGCCGGGCGCCAGGAGGGTGGCCGGCCCGTCGTCCCAGGTGTATGACATGGGCTGCATGCAACCACCGGGGTATGACAAGTCGACCCGGGATGCGCCGATCCCGGCGGATCCTAGGGTGGAGGGTGCACGTCGTTATTGCGTCGTGATTCAGCGGCCGATCCAAGGCCCGATGAACGGATGAAGAATGGGTAAGGAGGGATTCTGATCGTGGAGAACGTCGATCGCGGCTTTCCCATCGACGACGCGCCGGAAGGCGACGCCGTGGAGCAACAGCAACCCGTCGACCTCGACGACGAGGCGGGCTTGGACACCAGTTACCTGACCGCAGGGGAACGCGAGGCCAACGAGGCCGACGTGATCGAGCAAGCGTTCGTCGTTCCGGCGGAGGATGATTGGGACGACAATCGCTGAGCCGGCGGTCGCGGGCATGTACGTGCACCGCTACGGTCCGCCCGGTGCGGTGCACGTCCTCGCGGTCCACGGCCTGACCGGCCACGGGCAGCGCTGGGAGCACCTGGCCGGGTACCTGCCTGGCCTGGCCGTCGCGGCGCCGGACCTCCTCGGCCACGGTCGGTCGTCGTGGGCGGCGCCGTGGACCATCGACGCCAACGTCGGCGCGTTGGCCGCGCTGCTCGACCAGGGGGCCGACGCGCCCGTCCTCGTGGTCGGCCACTCGTTCGGCGGCGCGCTCGCGATGCACCTGGCCGCGGCCCGGCCGGACCTCGTCAAGGCGCTGTTGCTGCTCGACCCCGCGGTGGGGCTCGACGGCAACCGGATGCGCCAGATCGCCGAGGCGATGCTGTCCTCCCCGGACTACCCGGACGCCGAGGAGGCGCGCATGGAGAAGGCGACGGGCTCCTGGGCGGATGTGGACCCCGCGCTGCTCGACGCCGAGATCGACGAACACCTGGTCACGCTGCCCACCGGCCGGTACGGCTGGCGCGTCAGCTTGCCGGCGATGATCTCGTACTGGAGTGAGCTGGCGCGGGCCGCCGTGCTGCCGCCCGCCGGTACGACCACGACGCTGGTCCGGGCGAAGCAGACCACGCCGCCCTACGTCGGCGACCAACTCGTCGCGGGGCTGAACGAGCGCCTGGGGTCCGACTTCACGCTGCTCGATTTCGACTGCAACCACATGGTGCCCTACGCCAAGCCCGACGAAGTCGCCGCGCTGGTCCGCGGGCTGGCCGGGGTCGACTGACCGTGGCGCCGGTGACCGAGGAGCAGGTCGAGCGGGTGCGTTCGCTGGTCGCGTCGATTCCCGCCGGCCGGGTCGCCACCTATGGCGACATCGCCGACGTGGCGGGGCTTTCCAGCCCACGCATCGTCGGGTGGATCATGCGGACGGACTCGTCGGACCTGCCGTGGCACCGCGTGATCACCGCGTCGGGGCGCCCGGCACAGCACCTGAGAACCCGGCAGCTGGAATTGTTGCGTGCCGAGGGGGTTCTCGCGGCCGACGGCAAGGTGGCGCTGCACGAAGTCCGTCACACGTTCGCGGATTGAGCGCCGGCGGTTAGAGCACCAGCCGAACCAGGGCCGCCGTGCGCGCCAGACCGGGAAACGCCTCGGCTGTCGAGCGCGGATGCAGCGCGTGGACGGCCAACCGAAACATCAACGCCCGCAACAACATCTGCGGCCATTCCGGCAGCGCGCTCCAGCGCTCGATCAGCCCGTCGTCGGCCTCGCCCCAGGACAGGGCATCCACGACGACCACCCCGGCCGCCCACGAGGCCGGCCGCCAGTAGGGCGTGATGTCGGTGATGCCGGGCGCGGCGGTGCCGACGAAAAGCACTGTGCCGTAGAGGTCCCCGTGCACCAGCTGGTTGGGGCTCCTGGTCGGCTTGCGCAATGCGGCGAGTTGGTTGATCAGCTCGACGGATCTCTCGGCGTCCGCCGCCGTCGGGGCCGTCTGCGCCCCCGGCGGCACCGACGCCAGCGGCCGCTCCTCCCACGCGGCGCGGTCGGCGGCGATGAAGACGTCGACCTCCCCCCACGGCGCCGTCGGGCCCTGCGTCAGGAACCGGGGCCGGTCGAGCTTGCCCGTCGCCTCATGCAGCCGCACCGCCGCCGAGACCACCTCGTCATGCCGGGGCTCGGGGACGCCCGCCACGAAGGTGTCCGCCCGCCAGCCCGACACCACGTAGCGGCCGTCGGTCGAACGCACCGGCCGGGCCAGCCGAACGCCGTCGACGAACAGCGTCTCGCGCACCCGGGCCGACCAGGCCGCACGCGCGTGGTCGGCCACGGTGGACAGGACGACCTCGCCGCATCGCCAGCCGCCCTCCCAGCCGGGACCGAGCGCGACGGGCTGCACGCCGTTCAAGCCGAACGCCGACAGGACATGCTCCGGCGGTGGCTCGACAATCACATGCGTAGCGTAATAGAGGGGCCTCGCGGCGACCGCAAGCGCGGCGAAGCCGGGCGCGGCGGGTCGCCGCCCGGAGCCTCAGCCGACCGGATCAGTACATGACCATGTCGGGCTGCATTTGTTCGGCCCAGGCAACGATGCCGCCCTGCAGATGCACCGCATCGGTGAATCCGGCCTTCCGCACCGCGGTCAGCGCCTCGGCCGAGCGAACGCCCGTCTTGCAGTACAGCACCGGCATGCGGTCCTGCGGCAGCCTGGCGAGCCCCTCCCCGGTGCTGAGCAGTGACGTCGGAATGAGCTGAGCGCCATCAATGTGCACGATGTCCCACTCGGCCGGCTCACGGACATCGATCAGGGCCAGCTTCGTGCCCGAGTCCAGTAACTCGCGCAACTCCCGCGGAGTGATCGACGAGCCGCCCTCGGTCCCGCCCACGCCGGCGGTCGGCGCACCGCAGAGTTGCTCGTAGTCGACGAGCTCGGTGATCCGGGGCCGGAACGCGTCGGACGGGTCCCGGCGGATCGCGATGGTGCGGTACGTCATCTCCAGGGCGTCGTAGATCATCAACCGGCCCAGCAGCGATTCGCCGAGCCCGGTGATCAGCTTGATAGCCTCGGTGCCCATCACCGAAGCGATCGAGGCGCAGACGATTCCGAGCACGCCCCCCTCGGCGCACGACGGCACCGATCCGGGCGGCGGCGGCTCCGGGTAGAGGTCGCGGTAGTTCAGCCCTCGCCCGTCGGGAGCGTCCTCCCAGAACACCGACACCTGGCCCTCGAAGCGGAAGATCGACCCCCAGACGTAGGGCTTCCCGGCCAGCACCGCGGCGTCGTTCACCAGGTACCGGGTGGCGAAGTTGTCGGTGCCGTCGACGATCAGGTCGTACTGCCCGAACAACTCGATCGCGTTGCTCGCGTCCAGCCTGACCTCGTGCAGGCGCACGTCGACCAGCGGGTTGATCGCCGCGATCGAGTCGCGGGCGGAGCTGGCTTTCGGGCGCCCGACGTCGGCCACCCCGTGGATGATCTGCCGTTGCAGGTTGGACTCGTCGACGACGTCGAAGTCGACGATGCCGATGGCGCCGACGCCGGCCGCGGCCAGGTACAGCAACGTCGGCGCCCCGAGGCCACCGGCCCCGATCACCAGCACCCGGGCGTTCTTCAGGCGCTTCTGCCCGTCCACCCCCAGGTCCGGGATGATCAGATGGCGGCTGTAGCGGGCCACCTCCTCGCGACTCAGCGCGGCCGCGGGTTCCACCAGCGGCGGCAGCGACGGCTGGGGTTTCGACACCGAACATCTCCCGGTTTCTCTAGCGTTCTCTGCTCCCGTTCACGATCCATCTCAGCAGGACTCTCCAGGCGCGGCAACGAGCCCGCGGTGACTGCCCCGAGCCTGCGCGCAGATCGTGGTGACCCGTCCGTTGTACGCCGTGGGAGCAGGCTGGGCGCCGGGGCCGCAGTCGCAGCGGCTCGAGAGCGGCTCGAGCGCGGCTCAAGAGCGGGTCAGGCGATCGGGTAGGGCCAGGGGTTGAAGCGGCAGGTCTTCCCGTCGGCCTTAACGACGTCGGGGTCGAACTTGGCGGCGTCGTCGTTGGACGTGGAGAACGTCTGCTGCATCATGACCGGCGCCAGCCCGCCCTGCACGTCGCACGCCTCGTGGCGCACATACCCGATGGCGTGGCCGACCTCGTGGTTGATCACGTACTGCCGGTAGGAGCCGACGTCGCCCTCGAACGGCACGGCCCCGCGGATCCAGCGCGCCTCGTTGATGAAGACCCGCGATTGCCGGTCCGCCCCGAACGACGGGTTATAGCAGGATGTTTCGAGCCGGAACTCGTAACCGCACCCCTCCCGGACGGTCACCGGGGACACCAGCGAGATCCGGAAATCGGGCTTTGCGCCGGTGCTGTCGTCGATCCGGATGAACGCGAACTGCGGGTTGTGCGTCCATCCCTTGGGATTGGCAAGTGTCTGATCGACCATCTGGGCGAATGCGGCGTCGCCGCCGAACATCGTTGGGTCGATGCCGTTTTCGACCTCAACGGTGTAGCGGAACACCTTGGCCGTGCCCTGGCCGAACTGCGGTGTGGTCCCGGGGACGACATGCCATGTCTTGTCACCCGCCTCGGTGAAGGGGCCGCCGTCGGGCAGCGTTCCGGCGGGCAGGTTGGCGTCGAACGCCGCGAGCCCGCGGGGCGGCGCATCGATGATTGCGGTGCCCACCGCGCCGATGGCGGGCGGGGCCTGAATGGAGTGGGTCGCCGCCGGTTTCGTCGCGCTGGTGCCGGTGACCGTCTGGTAGATCACCACGGCGGTGAGCACCGCCAGCGCGGGCAACGCGTACGCGCGCCAGCCGTACGTCGACACGAACCGGCCCAGCCACGTCTGTTTGCGCCACTGGCGCGGCCGCTCCCGGTCGGCGCGGACGCGTCCCCCCTCCCGCCCGATCGGGTCGCGCAGCGCGCGCAGTGGTTCTCGCCACTCGTCGCGTAGCACCGGCACCCGACCGGTGCCGCGCACAGGCCGCTGCGACGTCATTTCCCCAGGATGGCACAGGTCCGGCGACCGCAGCCCTTGGCGCGCCCGAGCGGGCCGAACGACAACCGCCCTGCCAGCGGCGACGGCTTCCACAACGATCGTCAACACGCCGCGAGTAGTAAGGTCGGTGCGACGAGCGCGGCTGGCCCAGACGGGAAACGGTCAGTCGCCAGGACCGGATGGGGACTCGATGAGCGATCTCGCCAAGACGGCGGCGCGCCGTGCCGTCAGAGCGAACGACCGCGTCCGGCCCGACGCCGCGTCAACCCAGAATCGCCGCGGCAACCGACTGCCGCGCGACGAGCGCCGCGGCCAGCTGTTGGTGGTCGCCAGCGACGTCTTCGTGGACCACGGTTACCACGCGGCCGGGATGGACGAGATCGCCGAGCGCGCGGGCGTCAGCAAACCCGTTCTGTATCAGCACTTCTCCAGCAAGCTCGAGCTGTACCTGGCGGTTCTCGCCCGGCACGTCGAGAACCTGGTCTCCGGGGTGCAGCAGGCGCTGCGCACCACCACCGACAACCGGCAGCGGCTGCACGCCGCTGTCCAGGCGTTCTTCGACTTCATCGAGCACGACAGCCAGGGCTACCGCCTGATCTTCGAGAACGACTACGTCACCGAGCCCGAGGTCGCCGCGCAGGTGCGTGTCGCCACGGAATCGTGCACAGACGCGGTGTTCGCGCTGATCAGCGCCGACTCCGGCCTCGATCCGCACCGTGCCCGGATGATCGCCGTCGGGCTGGTCGGCATCAGCGTCGACTGCGCCCGCTATTGGCTGGACTCCGACCGCCCGATCTCGAAGTCGGACGCCGTCGAAGGCACCGTCCAGTTCGCCTGGGGCGGGCTGTCACACGTGCCGCTTACTCGCTCTTAGCGACCTTGGCGGCCAGCCGCGCCGCCTCCGCACCGATACCGAAGCCCACCCGGCGCGCATCCGGGGCGCCGATCTCGACGTAGGCGATCTTCTTGCTGTCCACCAGGAAGCGACGGCCCTTCTCGTCGCCGAGGCTGAGCAAACCCGAGCCCTGGCTCAGCGCAGCGGTCACCAGTTCCTCGACTTCGGCCGGCGTCTGCGCGCTGGAGATCACCAGTTCGCGCGGACTGTCCGTGATACCAATTTTGACCTCCACGGTCACCCCTCTTCCAATGGCGTTCGAAGTCGCAGACCTGTCAGCAGCAGGCTAGTGGACGGGCATAGGCCGCGCCTCGGCCCCCCAGGCCGGTTCGCGGTAAGTGAAACCCGGTCGCGCGCAGGTAACGATTCGCTTGCAGGTGGATCGACAGTGGCGCGCAGCGCCGCACCCCTGATTTCACATCATTACCTTCGGCACCATGGGTACCACTCTGTCGCCCCCGGGCAAGTCCCCCCTGGGCAAGCCCCGCCCCGACGACCGATTCCGGGACTATCCCGATGACTACCCCGATGACTACGCCGGCGACGACGCCTGGGGAACCGAAGACACCGACTCCTTGCCCGCCGACGACTACGACTGGACGGGCTGGCCCGCCGAGTTCCGCTGGCGCCCCATCGCGGCGCTGCTGGGCGCCGTGGTGGCGATCGGCGCGATCGCGACCGCGGTGATCATCAACAGCGGTGACAGCGCGTCGACCAAGGCCACGGTGGTTCCGCCGATGCCGCAGACGTCGACCTCCGCGACCCCGTCACCGACGGCGACCAACCCGCCCAGCGCGTCCGCGGCCCCCGCCCCGGCGGCGCAACTGCCGCCCGAGACGGTCACCACCGTCCCGCCGCGCAGCGCGCCGACGAACACGCTGCCCCCGCAGACCCTCGTGCCGACGCCCACCGCCGCGCCGGCGCCGGCCCTCCCGTCGCCGACGGCCACAATCAACCCCCGCACCGTCGTCTACACCGTGACCGGCTCGAAGCAGCTGCTGGACCTGGTCAACATCGTCTACACCGACGCCCGTGGCTACCCGCAGACCGAGTTCAACGTGGCGCTGCCCTGGTCGAGGATGATCGTGCTGAACCCCGGGGTCCAGACGGTGTCGGTGGTGGCGAGCAGCTTCTATGGCCAGCTGAATTGCTCGGTGGTCAACGCCGCCGGTCAAACGGTGGTGGCGTCGGCGAACAACAACAATCTGGCGACCTGCACGCGCTGAGCGGCCTTACGCCAGCCCGAGCTCGTTCATCCGCCGGTCGTGGGTCTGCTGCAGGCGGTCGAAAAATGCGTGCAGCTGGCCCAACCCACCAGCGCCCGACAGGACCAGGTCGACCAACTCGTCGTGGTCGGCAAGCACGTACTGGGTCTGGGTGATCGCCTCACCGAACAGCCGGCGAGCCCACAGCGCCAGCCGGCTGCGCTGCTTGCCGCTCGCGGTCACCGCCGCGCGCACCTCGGCGACGACGAACTGCGAATGCCCGGTCTCGGCCAGGGCCGCCCGCACGACGTCGGCAACCTCATCGGGTAGGCCGTCGGCGATTTCCAGGTACAGGTCCGCGGCCAGCGCGTCGCCGACATACGTCTTCACCAAGGCTTCCAGCCACGTACTCGGCATCGTCAGCCGGTGGTAATTCTCTAGCGCGGAAACGTATTTCGACATCGCCGCGACGACGTCGACGCCGCGGCGCTCCAGCGTGTCGCGCAGCAGTTCATAGTGGCCCATCTCGGCGGCAGCCATGCTCGCCATCGAGATCCGGCCGCGAAGGTTGGGTGCCATCCGCGCCTCGTCCGTGAGCCGGTAGAACGCCGCGATCTCGCCGTATGCCAGGACCGCGAACAGCTCGTTGACGCCGGGATGATCGGCCGTCAGCAGCGAGGCCCGTGGGCCGTCCGCCCGGTCGGCTTCCAGATCGGCTTCGGAGGGCTGCCAGGAGGACCGAGTCATGGCAACACTCTAGTCGGCGAATCCGCCGGTTCATGGGGGCCGGCTGTCGACCAGCTATCATGGGCATAGGTATTGGCATGTCCGTTGCCGCCATTACCGGCGAAATGTGCGTGCACGTGCTGGCCCGCCTGGATTGGGCCCGCTCAGATCGAACCTCGGGCTGAGCGAGGGGCCGGCGACTCGGCGACGTTTTCGGAGTCGGAACTCGTGCGCGCGTGAACCGCGACCGAGAAAACACCGACACACGACGGAACGTCACCGAAAGGTTTCCCTCCCCCATATGACTGCACTCACAAACACAACTGAACTCAGCTTTGCCCAACTCGGCGTCCGCGACGAAATCGTGCGGGCACTGGCCGAGAAGGGCATCGAGCGTCCCTTTGCCATCCAGGAACTCACCCTGCCGATGGCCCTGGCCGGCGACGACGTCATCGGCCAGGCTCGCACTGGCATGGGCAAGACGTTCGCCTTCGGGGTGCCGCTGCTGCAGCGCATCGGCAACGGCGAACGGCCGCTGACCGGCGCGCCGCGCGCGTTGGTCGTGGTGCCCACCCGTGAACTCTGCGTGCAGGTGACCGAGGACCTGGCCACGGCCGCCAAGTACCTGACCGCCGAAGACGGCCGACGGGTGTCGGTGGTGTCCATCTACGGCGGACGGGCCTACGAGCCCCAGATCGAGGCGCTCCGCGCCGGTGCCGACGTGGTGGTGGGCACCCCGGGCAGGCTGCTCGACCTCGCCCAGCAGGGCCACCTGCAGCTCGGCGGGCTGTCGATGCTGGTGCTCGACGAGGCCGACGAGATGCTCGATCTGGGCTTCCTGCCGGACATCGAGCGCATCCTGCGCCAGATCCCCACCGACCGGCAGGCGATGCTGTTCTCGGCGACCATGCCGGGACCGATCATCACGCTGGCCCGCACGTTCATGAACCAGCCCACCCACATCCGCGCCGAGGCGCCTCATTCCTCGGCCGTGCACGACAAGACGGAGCAGTTCATCTACCGTGCCCACGCGCTGGACAAGGTCGAGCTGGTCAGCCGCGTCCTGCAGGCCGAGGGCCGCGGCGCGACGATGATCTTCACGCGCACCAAGCGCACGGCCCAGAAGGTCGCCGACGAGCTGGCCGAGCGGGGCTTCAAGGTCGGCGCCGTGCACGGCGATCTGAACCAGGTTGCCCGGGAAAAGGCGCTCAAGGCATTCCGCGCCGGAGACATCGACGTGCTGGTGGCCACCGACGTGGCCGCCCGCGGCATCGACATCGACGACGTCACCCACGTCGTCAACTACCAGATTCCCGAGGACGAACAGGCCTACGTGCACCGGATCGGGCGCACCGGGCGGGCCGGCAAGACCGGTGTCGCGGTCACCCTGGTCGACTGGGACGAGCTGCCCCGCTGGACGATGATCGACAAGGCGCTGGGACTCGACACCCCCGAGCCCGCCGAGACGTATTCCAGCTCGCCGCACCTGTACGACGAGCTGGGCATCCCCGCCGAGGCGCGCGGCACAGTCGGGTCCCCGCGCGGCACACAGACCAAGCGCCGCGAGGCCGGCCGGGACGGCGAGGCGGAGAAGTCGGACAAGCCGGCGCGGAAGCGCTCAGGCACCCGGCGCCGCACGCGGGGGGGTCAGCCCGTCAGCGGGCATACCAGCGGCAACGCTTCCGCCGGCCCCGCCGCCGGCGAGCCCGCCGCCGAGGCCGCTTCGAGCGCCCCGTCCGGCAACCCCGGCGCCAGCCGGCGCCGCCGCCGGCGCCGCAAGCCGGCTGAAGCCGGCGCACCCGCCAACTAGCGCGCCGAGGCATGGTCAAGCCCGAACGCCGGACCAGGGGCGACGTTGTCGCCGCCGCGGCGATCGCGCTCGCCGTCGCCGCGGCCGCGTCGCTGATCTGGTGGACGAGCGACGCCCGGGCCACCATCAGCCGGCCGGCCGCCGTCCCGGCCCCGAATCCGAGCTCCGCCCGGGAAGTGCCGGCCACGCTGCATCAGTTGTGGACCGCGCACAGCCCCGCGACCACCACCCCGATCGTGGTGGGCGGGACGCTCGCCACCGGCGACGGCCGCCGGGTCGACGGCCGCGACCCCGGCACCGGGCAATCCCACTGGAGCTACGCCCGCGACACCGACCTGTGCGGCGTGTCCTGGGTGTACCACTACGCGATCGCAGTCTTCCGCGACGACCGCGGCTGCGGCCAGGTCAGCGCGCTCGACGCGTCCACCGGACGCCGCGGACCGGCCCGCAGCAGCTACGCCGACACGCGCGTGCGGCTCACCTCCGACGGCACGACCGTGCTGTCGGCGGGTTCTACGCGACTGGAGCTATGGCGCTCGGACCTGGTCCGGATGATGTCGTACGGCGAGACCGATGCGCGGGTCAAGCCGTCGGCGCGGGGTCTGCACTCCGGGTGCACCCTGGTTTCCGCCGCGGCCAGCTCGTCGGCGGTCTCGGTGCTCGAGGGCTGCGGAAACCAGGCGAACCTGCGGCTGGTGCTGTTGCGGCCAGGCAAGGACGACGACGAGCCCCAGCAGCAGATCGTCCCGGAGCCCGGCATCCCGGCCGATTCGGGTGCCCGGGTGCTAGCGGTCTGGGAGAGCAACACGGCGGTTTACCTGCCCGGTATTCCCGGCGCGCAGGCCGGGAGCGCCGCGGCCCAGCCCCGCGTCGACGTGATCGATGGGACCGGCACCACGGTGTCGAGCACCCTGCTGCCCAAGCCGCCGTCGCAGTCGGTGGTCGCACAGTCCGGCAGCCTGGTGACCTGGTGGACCGGCGACTCGCTGATGGTGTTCGACGCGAGCAACCTGACGCTGCGCTACACCATCGCCGCGGGCGGGATGACGGCCCCGCTGGGGCCGGGCGTCATGATGGCCGGCCGGCTGCTGGTGCCGGTGACCGGCGCGATCGGCGTCTACGACCCGATCAGTGGCGTCAACGAACGCTACATTCCGGTGGACCGGGTGCCGAGCACCGCGGCCGTGGTCCCCGCGGTGTCGGGATCGCGGGTGTTCGAGCAGCGCGGCGACACTGTCGTGGCGCTCGGCTGACCTCGCCCCGGTGAGCGCCGCGACTAGGCCTCGACTAGGCCTCGACGGCGAAAGTCGGCAGCGGTTTGCCGGTCTTCCAGTGCTTGAGCAGCGCCTTCGCGAGCTCACTGTAAGCGGACGCGCCCTTGTTCTTGCGCCCGGACATCACCGACGCGCCCGAGGCGCTGGCCTCGGCGAAGCGCACGGTGCGCGGGATCGGCGGCGCGAGCACCGGAAGGTCATAGCGGTCGGCGACGTCGAGCAGCACGTCGCGGGTGTGGGTGGTGCGGGAGTCATACAGCGTCGGCAGCGCGCCCAGCATCCGCAGATCGGGGTTGGTGATCTGCTGGACGTCGGCGACGGTGCGCAGGAATTGGCCGACCCCGCGGTGGGCGAGGGTCTCGCACTGCAGCGGCACGATGACCTCGTCGGCCGCGGTCAGTCCGTTGAGGGTGAGGACGCCCAGCGACGGCGGGCAGTCGATGATGATGACGTCGAACTGATCGGAGAGTTTCGCCAGCGCGCGCTTGAGCGCGTATTCGCGGCCGGCCCGCATCAGCAGCATCGCCTCCGCGCCCGCGAGGTCGATGTTGGCGGGCAGCAGCGTCATGCCCTCCATCGTGGTGACCAGCGCCGCGCTCGGCTCGACCTCGCCGAGCAGTACCTCATGGACGGACACGGGCAGCTTGTCGGGGTCTTGACCGAGCGAGAACGTCAGGCAGCCCTGCGGGTCCAGGTCGACGAGCAGCACCCGCCGCCCCTCGTCCGCAAAAGCCGCGCCCAGCGAGGCGACCGTCGTGGTCTTGGCCACGCCGCCCTTCTGGTTTGCAACCGCCAATACCCGGGTCTTGTTCACATTGCCATCCTGGCATGTTCGCCCGCCGCCCGCTCCGGGCACTGAGTCGGCATATCGTCGGGCAGAATCAGTCGATATGGGCATACACGACCACCGGCTGGTGCTGCTCCGCCACGGTGAGACGGAATGGTCGAAGTCGGGCCAGCACACGGGCCGGACCGACCTCGAGCTCACCGACACCGGCCGTGTCCAGGCCGAGCTTGCCGGGCGCGTGCTGCGGGAACTGCACCTGTCGAACCCGCTCGTGGTCAGCAGCCCGCGCATCCGGGCGTTGACCACGGCCAAGCTGGCCGGGCTCGCCGTCGACGAAGTGTCTTCCCTGCTTTCCGAGTGGGACTACGGCTCCTACGAGGGACTGACGACCGCGCAGATCCACGAATCGGTGCCGGACTGGCTGGTCTGGACGCACGGCTGCCCCGGCGGCGAGAGCGTGGCGCAGGTCAGCGACCGGGCCGACCGCGCCGTCGCCTTCGCCCTCGAGCACATGGCCGCACGCGACGTGGTGTTCGTGGGCCACAGCCACTTCTCCCGGTCGGTGATCACGCGCTGGGTGGAGCTGCCGCTGGTCGAGGGCAGCCGCTTTTGGATGCTCGCCGGCTCCATCGGGGTGTGCGGTTTCGAGCACGGAGTGCGGCAGCTTGCCGCGCTCGGCCTGACCGCCCAGCCGCAGGCGATCACGCCCGGGTGAGCGGTCCCGAAGAGCTCAGCCCAGAGCCCCCGTTCGCGCTGTGCGGCCCGGAAGGGACCCTAATCGCCGACGGTGTGCGGCAACGCTACCGCGACGTGGGGGCGGCACAGGCGGCGCTGCGCTCGGCATCGGCGCCGATCGTGATGGGCGCGTTGCCTTTTGACATCGGCAGGCCGGCCGCGCTGCTGACGCCGGGCTCGGTGCGGGCCGCCGCACCGCCGGACTGGCCGACGGGACCGCCGCCGCCGGTGCATATCGATGCCGCCATCCCGGCACCGGGCGACTACCGCAGGATCGTCGGCCGGGCGCGGGAGCAGCTGGCCGCGCCAGGAAACCCGCTGAGCAAGGTCGTGCTGTCCCGCGCGCTGCGTCTTTGCGCCGACGCACCACTGGACGCCCGCGCCATCCTGCGTCGACTGGTGGCCGCGGATCCGGCGGCATACGGCTACCTCGTCGATCTGACTGCGGCCGGCGAGGGCTATGCGGGTGCGGCGCTGGTCGGGGCCAGCCCGGAACTCCTGGTGGCGCGCAGCGGTGACCGGGTCGTCTGCCGGCCGTTCGCCGGGTCCGCCCCGCGCGCCGCGGACCCGGAACTCGACGCCGCCAACGCCGCCGCGCTGGCGGCCTCGGCCAAGGACCGCCACGAGCACCGGCTGGTCATCGACAGCATGCGCGACTCGTTGGAGCCGCTGTGCGACGAGCTGACGATCGCGCCCGAGCCCGAGTTGGGCCGCACCGCGGCGGTCTGGCACCTGTGCACCCCGATCGGCGGCCGGCTTCGCGACCCGTCAACCACCGCAATCGATCTGGCGCTGGCGCTGCATCCGACCCCGGCGGTGGGCGGGGTGCCGACGAAGGCGGCGACCGAGTTGATCGCCGAATTGGACGGCGAGCGCGGTTTCTATGCCGGCGCCGTGGGCTGGTGCGACGCCAGCGGAGACGGCCGCTGGGTGGTGTCCATTCGCTGCGCGCAATTGTCCGCGGACCGCCGCACCGCCCTCGCGCGCGCCGGCGGCGGCATTGTCGTGGAGTCCGACCCGGACGCCGAAGTCGCGGAAACCACAACGAAATTCACGACGATGCTGAACGCGCTGGGGGTCCGGTCGTGAGCGCGCACATTCGCGGCGTCATTCCTCAGGACGCCGCCGATATCACCGACATGATCCACGCGCTGGCCGAATTCGAGCACGCCGCCGACGAATGCACCGTCACCGAAACGCAAATCACCGCCGCGCTTTTCGGTGAATCGCCCACGCTGCACGGGCACGTCGCGGAAATCGACGGCGAGATCGCCGCGATGGCGCTGTGGTTCACCAATTTTTCCACCTGGGACGGCGTCGCGGGTATCCACCTCGAAGACCTGTTCGTACGTCCCAGGTTTCGCCGCCTCGGCCTCGCCCGCGCGCTGCTGGCCACATTGGCGGGTGAGTGCCTCGCGAACGGCTACACGCGGTTGTCGTGGGCGGTGCTGAACTGGAATTCCGACGCCATCGCGCTCTACGACGGCGTTGGGGGTCAGCCGCAGCGCGAATGGACGACCTACCGGTTGTCGGGTGCCCGGTTGGCCGGGCTGGCCGGACCGCCCTGACCGGCGGTCGCGGCCCAGCGCACCGCAGCCGGAGTGAACAACAGGACCAAAACCGTCAGTGCAACCGCGGCGGCCGGGACCCCGGCGGCCGGTTGGTGCGAACCCGTGACGAGGTACCACGCCACGGGCAACAGCAGGAGTTGGGTGATGACGGCCAGCCCACGACCCCAGCGCCTGCCCACGGTCAGCGCGCGCCCCGCCGCGAGCACCCCGGCGCCGACCACAACGAAGAAGACGGCCGTACCCAGCCCGTTGACGATGCGCTGGTCGGCCCCGGCGAGGCCCCGCACCCCGAGGATCACCGCCACCACCAGCGCGGCCGCGCCCTGGATCGCGACGATGACGCCCGCGGCGCGCACGGGGGCCGGCGGCACCGGGTTGGTCGATCCGGCCGGATTGCGGGGCTGCGTCACATGCGCCAGCGTAGTGGGGGTCCCGGCTGCCACAGCGGGGCCATAACCGCCGCGCATAAGCTCGAGCATCATGCGCGCCGTGCTGATCGTGAATCCCACCGCCACTTCGACCACTCCGGCAGCCCGCGACCTGGTCGCGCACGCGCTCAAGAGCCGCCTGGAACTCACCGTCGAGCACACCACCCATCCCGGTCATGGCGCCGAGCTCGCACGGGACGCCGTCGCGGACGGGTTGGACCTGGTGGTCGTGCACGGGGGCGACGGCACGGTGAGCGGGGTCGTCAACGGTTTGCTGGGCCAGCCGGGCTCCACGCCGCCGGCGCACCTGCCCGCCGTCGCGGTGCTGCCCGGCGGCTCGGCGAATGTGCTGGCGCGCTCGTTGGGCATCTCGACGGACCCGGTCGCCGCCACCAATCAGCTCATCCAGCTGATCGACGATTACCGCCGCCACCAGGCATGGCGCCGAATCGGGCTGATCGACTGCGGCGAGCGGTGGGCGGTGCTCAACGCGGGGATGGGCGTGGACGCGGAGGTGGTGGCCGGGGTGGAGGCCCAGCGCGACAAGGGCGTCAAGGTCAACGCGCTGCGCTATTGGTGGGTGGCGGTGCCCACGTCGGTGGCCTTCAGCCGGCGGGCGCCACGGCTGACGCTGGAGCTGCCCGGGCGCGAACCGGTCTCGGGGGTGCATTTCGTGTGGGTGTCCAACACCAACCCCTGGACGTACAGCAACAACCGGCCGCTGCGACCCAACCCCGGTTGCAGCTTCGAGACGGGCCTAGGGGTGTTCGCCCTGACCAGCATGAAAATCTTCCCGACGCTCCGACTGGTGGGCCAGATCCTGTCGAAGCGGGGAAATCCGCAGGCAGAGCAACTCATCCGCGACGACGATGTCGCGTGCGCCAGAGTCACCTGCCCCGGGGAGCCGATCGCCTGCCAGTTCGACGGCGATTACCTGGGCCTGCGCGGCGCCATGACGTTCCGGTCGGTGCCCGACCTGCTGCCGGTGGTTGCGCCGCCCGCGAAAACGCCGCGCGACCTGCGGTGACGCGGACGCGAATCGCCCGCCGGCATGAAAATTTCCAGAAGTAGCCGATCAGTGTAGTACAACTGAGTGAGGACTCAACGACGTAACGGGCGAAGTGAGATAGCCCACGAGCGAACTCACTGCTATTGACTTCTGTTGAGCCTGTGAAACGATTAAAAGGTTGCATGCAGAAATTTACGTAGGGGCGCGGACCCTTTTCTTGTGCACGCTTAACAGCCGAAGAAAATTGGCCGTGCGCCTTGCTGCGCACTCAGTGAGGAGTAACAACTTATGGATTGGCGCCACAAGGCGGTCTGTCGCGACGAGGACCCCGAGCTGTTTTTCCCGGTAGGGAACAGCGGCCCGGCTATCGCGCAGATCGCTGACGCGAAACTGATCTGCAATCGGTGCCCGGTGACCACAGATTGCCTGTCCTGGGCCCTGAACACGGGCCAGGACTCGGGCGTCTGGGGCGGCATGAGCGAAGACGAGCGGCGCGCGCTGAAGCGTCGCAACGCCCGGACGAAGGCCCGTAGCGGAGTCTGACCCAGTCAGCAAACAGTGCGGCCCCGACGAATCGTCGGGGCCGCACTGTTGCGTCCGGCGTTGCGACCTAGATGGGCAACCGCGCCCGGCGGCCGATCGGAACCCGCAGCACCACATCGGTGCCCTTGTTGCCTCCCGGGCCCGGGGCCTCGCGCATGCCCAACGTCCCGTCCAGCTCGGCCGATACCAGGGTCCGCACGATCTGCAGCCCCAGGCTGTCGGACTTGTCGAGGCTGAATCCCTCCGGCAGGCCACGGCCGTCGTCGTGCACGACGACGTCGAGCCAGCGCGCCGAGCGCTCGGCGCGAATCGTCACCGACCCCTCCGGTGCGGCCGGATCGAAGGCGTGCTCGATGGCGTTCTGCACCAGCTCGGTGATCACCATGATCAGGGCCGTCGCGCGGTCGGAGTCGAGAACGCCGAGGTCACCGACGCGGTTGATCCGGATCGGCCGGTCCACCGACGCCACATCGTTCATGATCGGCAGGATCCGGTCGATCACCTCGTCGAGATTCACCTGCTCGTCCACCGACATCGACAACGCGTCGTGGACCAGCGCGATCGACGACACGCGGCGCACCGACTCGATCAGGGCCTCCCGGCCCTCCACGTTGACCGTGCGGCGGGCCTGCAGGCGTAGCAGCGCCGCCACGGTCTGCAGGTTGTTCTTGACCCTGTGGTGAATCTCGCGGATGGTGGCGTCCTTGGAGATCAGGGCGCGGTCGCGCCGCTTCACCTCCGTGACGTCGCGGATCAGGATCGCGGCGCCGGCGCCGACACCAGCGACGACCAGGGGCAGCGTGCGCAGCAGCACGGTGGCACCACCGGCGTCGACCTCCATGCGCATGCTCTTCCCGCCGGCCAGCAGGTCGAGCACGTGCTCGGCCAGCTCCTGGGCCTCGAACGGGTCGGAGATCAGCGGCCGCGTCACCTTGATCAGGCTGCGGCCCTCCAGCTCGCTGGTGAGTCCCATCCGGTGGTAGGCGGACAGCGCGTTGGGGCTGGCGTAGGCGACGTCGCCGTTGACATCCAGCCGGATGAAGCCGTCGCCGACCCGGGGCGTGGAGCGCGACATGGCCACGTCGCGCACGTCGGGGAACGTGCCCTCCGAGAGCATGTGGACGAGGTCCGTGGCGCAATCGCGGTAGGCGGTCTCCAGGTGCCCCGACATGTGGTCGGCCGCCTGCGCGGTCTGGTGGCGCGTGAGCACCGCGACCACCTGCTCGCCGTAGCGAACCGGCGAGGCCTCGACATGCTGGCCCGGCAGCGGCCATGACGGGTCTTGCGGGCCATGGTCTTCCAGCTTGGCGCTGCCGGAGGCGAAGGTGTCGGCGACGAGCGGCAGCTGGTCGGCGGCCACGACGCTGCCCACGGCGTCGGTCTGCAGAACGGTGGGTGCGGTGGTCGGCCGGCACTGCGCCACACACACCAGCGCACCGTCGTCGCGGCGCACCCACATCAGGTAGTCCGCGAACGAGAGGTCGGCGAGCAGTTGCCACTCCCCGACCACCGCGTGCAGGTGGTCCACCGCGTTGCCCGGCAGGACGGTGTGTTCGGCGAGCAGGTCACCGAGAGTCGACATCAACTACTCCCGAGTCGTTTTCCCGGCGCTGCGGCTGTTCAACCGCTAGGAGATGACGGCGATCAGGTCGCCCGCCTGGATGACATCGCCGACGGACACGCTGACCTTACTGACCGTTCCGTCGATTTCGGCCAGGACGGGAATCTCCATCTTCATGGACTCCAGCAGCACCACAATGTCGCCCTTGCCGATCTGGTCGCCCTCGTTGACTACGACTTCGAGCACGCTAGCCACGATCTCGGCCCGAACATCTTCCGCCATCTTCACCCCGTTTCGGCCATCTGCGCAGGCTGGCTGCTGATCGGTCAAGCTCATGTATATCGAACCACAGTGTCGGTTCGGGCTCGCGGCGCGCGGGCCATTGGCGAAGCGGGGCATCTCACATGAGACAATGGCAGCAAGCCAACGGGCGTCATCGCCCGATTCCACGAACGATCAACGGAGGTTTTCACCATGGCCAAGCGTGGCCGCAAGAAGCGTGACCGCAAGCACAGCAAGGCCAACCACGGGAAGCGCCCCAACAGCTAGCCCGGGCCGCCGGCCCTAATCCAGACCGCGGACGATGGTGGTCCGCCGAATCTCCAGCCGCAGCCGCTCCTTGAGCCCCTCGGGGGCCCGCTCACCACGACATTTCGTGGCGATCAACGCCTTGATCCGCTCCTCGATCCCATAGTGCTTGAAGCACCCTGGGCAGGCCTCGAGGTGCTGACGCAGCCTCTCCCGTGATTCGGGGGTGCATTCGCCGTCGAGCAGCGTCCATACCTCGGCAATCACCTCGGCACAGCCGACGCCGCCGTGGGAGTGGTCGTTGGGGCACCGCTCGGTCGGGTCCGCGAACTCGCTCATGACGACACCTCCTCGTGCGCCTGCTGACCGCGGGTGAAGCCCCGTTCCTTGGCGACGTCGGCCAGCAGGCCACGTAGCTGACGCCTGCCGCGGTGCAGCCGCGACATTACCGTCCCGATCGGCGTATCCATGATCTCGGCGATCTCCTTGTACGGGAAACCCTCGACATCGGCGTAGTAGACGGCCATCCGGAATTCCTCCGGCAAAGCCTGCAGCGCTTCTTTGATCTCCGTGTCAGGCAGCGCTTCCAGCGCCTCGACCTCGGCGGAGCGCAGGCCAGTGGAGGAATGCTCGGCGTTGGACGCCAGCTGCCAGTCGGTGATCTCCTCGGTCGGGTACTCCGAGGGCTGGCGCTGCCTTTTGCGGTAGCTGTTGATGTAGGTGTTGGTCAGGATCCGGTAGAGCCACGCCTTGAGGTTGGTGCCGGCCCGGAACGAGCGAAAACCCGCGTAGGCCTTCACCATGGTCTCCTGCAGCAGGTCTTCGGCGTCGGCGGGATTGCGCGTCATGCGCAGAGCGCCGCCGTAGAGCTGGTCGAGCAGGGGGATCGCGTCGCGCTCGAAGCGCGCCATCAGTTCGGCGTCCGTCTCCACCGGCTCGACGATTTCCGCCCCTGACGCGCCGTCTTGGTCAGGATCAGGGCCATGTTCAGACTCGGCCATATCGATTAACCCGGTCCCTTCTGCTGCGGTGTCTCCGGACGGCAATGCGACCGCCGCCGGACTCGCAAGGAGGCAGGCCAGCTGCTCGGCGTTCATCGAGCCGCCCCGTAGGGCCGTCGCCGTTGACACCAGACTGCTCCTCCCAATCTAGAGGCAGCCCCTGACAGTGTCTGCCCGGGCTTGCCACCTCATCTGCATCAGAAACCAATTCCGTCAACAGTGGCGGCCGACGCGCTATTTCCAGGGCCCGATCCGCGCCGGTCCGGCGGGCGTTAGGGTGACGCCATGTCATTGCAAGGCAAGACCATGTTCATCTCCGGAGCCAGCCGCGGCATTGGCCTCGCGATCGCCAAACGGGCCGCGCAAGATGGCGCCAACGTCGCCCTGATCGCGAAGACCGCCGAGCCACACCCGAAGCTGCCGGGCACCGTCTACACCGCCGCCAAGGAGCTGGAGGAGGCGGGTGGCCAGGCCCTGCCGATCGTCGGGGACGTCCGCGACCCGGAGTCGGTCGAGTCTGCGGTGGCCAAGACCGTCGAACAGTTCGGCGGCATCGACATCTGCGTGAACAACGCGTCGGCGATCAACCTGGGGTCCATCACCGACGTGCCGATGAAGCGGTTCGACCTGATGAACGGCATTCAGGTGCGCGGCACGTATGCCGTGTCGCAGGCGTGCATCCCGCACCTGAAGGGACGGGAGAACCCGCACATCCTGACGCTGTCGCCGCCCGTGCTGCTGGAAAGCAAGTGGTTGAAGCCGACCGCCTACATGATGGCGAAGTTCGGCATGACGCTGTGCGCCCTGGGCATCGCCGAGGAGATGCGCGCGGACGGCATCGCATCGAACACCCTGTGGCCGCGCACGCTGGTCGCGACCGCCGCGGTGCAGAACCTGCTGGGCGGCGACGAGGCGATGGGGCGCGCCCGCAAGCCCGAGGTGTACTCCGACGCCGCCTACGTGGTCCTCAACAAGCCCTCCCGGGAGTACACCGGAAACATGCTGTTGTGCGAGGACGTCCTGCTGGAATCCGGCGTCGAGGACCTGTCCGCCTACAACTGCGTACCGGGCGGGGAACTGGGCGTCGACTTCTGGGTCGACGGCGTCAACCCGCCGGGGTACACCGGCCCCTAGCCGGGCAACCGCCGTGCCTCGTGCCGCCACACCCGCGCTAGTCGCGTTGGCGAAAGCCGGTGTGCCGCACGACGTCGTCAAGTTCGGGCACAACCCCCGCGAGCGCTCGTTCGGCGCCGAGGCTGTCCAGGCGCTGACCGAGCACGGCATCGCCGCCGAACAGATCTTCAAGACCCTGGTGCTGGCGGTGCCGAATGGCCTGGCCGTGGCGGTGTTGCCGGTGCCCGCACGGCTCTCGCTGAAGGCGGCCGCGGCCGGGCTGGGGGTCGCGAAAGCCGACATGGCCGACCCCGCGGCCGCCGAGCGGTCCACCGGCTACGTCGTCGGCGCCATGTCGCCGCTGGGGCAGCGCAGGGCGCTGCCGACCGTTGTCGACTCGTCGGCGCTCGCCTGGGAGCGGATGTACTGCAGCGCCGGCCGACGCGGTTGGGACGTCGGGCTCGCGCCGAGGGAGCTGATCCGGCTGACCGGCGCGAGCACCGCGGACCTCCGCGCCTAGCTCGGCCATCCATGCCTGCGCGATGTCGGCGTCCTCGCGGTGTTCGACGCGCCAGCCGACGGGGTAGCGGCTGAAGATGTCCAGCATCACGTAGAGCTGGTAGGACTGTCCGCGCAGCGGCCCAGCCAGCTTGGTGATGTCGCAGGACCACACGTCGTTGGGTTGGTGGGCCACGAGCTCGGGTTTGATCCGCGGCGGGTGTGTGGCCACCCGCCGCCGCTCCCGGGTCATGTTGTGTGCGCAGGATCTCCGATACAGCGTGGACTGCGAGCCTAAGTTAGGTAGACGCCCTCGTCGAGCAGCTCGGCCCACACCTGTGCGACCGCCTTGTCGGCGAAGCGCGGCTCGCACAACACGGCCAGGATCTGCGTGTGCTCGGCCGCCTCGATCACTTCTTCGACTTGGGCCGCGTGCTGGTGCTCTCGGAGAGCGTCTCCAAGAGTGCTTGTGCTTTTACCGCCAGATCCGGTGCAGCCCTGGTGCGTTCGAGCTCGGCCTCGGCGCGTTCGGCCCGCTTGCGTAGCCGTTCGATCTCGACCTTGTCGCGGTCTTTGCCGCCACAACCGCCGCCCTGTACCCCGGGGTGAAGCTGCGCCGCCGGGGACGACCCGCTGGACCCTCGGTCGAATCGCTATCCACCCCTCCATCATCGGCGCCATCCGTCCTGGTTTCAGCCAAAGTCGCGGTCACCGTTCGTTCCAATCCCTACTTGCCCTCAAACCTGGTCAGATGTTTCCAAGCTCTGCTGTCGCGCCCAACCCTGCCAGAGAGGGTTTGATCGTTGACCTTCTTCCCGCTCGGCCGGGTAAGCGTTAGCTGTCAAGGTGTTTGAGACAGCTAACGCCGTTACCAACGTCCGTGGTCAGAACAGGTCCGTCATTGAGGCTCTGAGGCGATGGTACGGTTGCCGCGGAATTGTCCGTAACCGCCGCACTCTGCCGACGCCCGACGGGAAGTCAAAACATCGATGAACGCGAACAGCACGGCTCCCAGCGTCTTCGACGCCGGCCTCCCCACGCTGAACTACAGCCCCACCGCCACCCCGAGCGACATCCTGGCCGATATCCGCGAGGCGCAATCATGCGCGCCCATCGCCATCGGGCCCCTCGGCCCGGAAATCCTGTCCTACGAACTGGCTCGGGATATGCTGCGCGACAACAGGTTCGCTATGCCACCCGGCATCACGTTGGCGGCGCAGGGCGTCACCTCAGGTCCGTTGTACGACAAGCTGACGAGCAGCCTCGTGGGCCTCGACGGCCCGCCGCATACTCGGTTGCGCAAACTGGTTTCTAAAGCCTTCACTCCTCGCGCGACAGCACGTCTTTCAGACACCATCCACGAGGTGGTGAACGGGCTGATCGATCAAGTGATCGACGCCCGGCGTTGCGACGTCGTGACCGACATCGCGCGGCCGTACCCCACCCCGATCATTTGCGCGCTGCTTGGTGTGCCTCGCCAGGACTGGCAGCTGTTCGCGGATTGGACCGACGAAGTCTTCAAGGCCCTCAATCTTCATCCGGAAGTCACCTTCGATGAGGCCGCGGTCATGCGCGCGTGGAGCGAGCTGGACGCGTACGTCGACGGCATGGTCGCGGTCCGCCGCGACAACCTCACCGATGATCTGCTCTCTGAGCTCATCCGCGCCGAAAGCGACGGTGACCGGCTCAATCTCGACGAACTCCGCATGCTGGTGGGCGGTTTCCTGATGGCGGGAACGGACACGACGCGAAACCAACTGGTCGCGTCGGTGCAGGTGCTTTGCGAGCATCCGGATCAATGGGCGAAGTTGGCCGATCAACCGGAGCTGGCGATGCGCGCGGTCGAGGAGAGCATGCGCCACTCACCGGCGGTTTCTATCGTGCCACGGGCTACGGCAAAAGAAGTCGAATTCGCCGGTTACACATTCCCGGCCGGGACCCTCGTGCTCGTGAACACCTTTGCGGCCAACCGTGATCCGGCGATCTATGACGACGCTGATCGGTTCGACATCGCCCGCGAGGACGCGCCCGCCATCCTGACCTTCGGCGGCGGCGCGCACTACTGCCTGGGGGCAAACCTCGCCCGCCGGGAACTGGCCGAAGCGCTCACCATCCTCACCCGACGCCTCCTGGCACCCCGTCGCGTCGGTCCGGCCCCCAGGAAATCATTGCTGGGACTGACCGGCCCGACAACACTCGAGATCGAGTTCGACGTCGACATGCTGGTGACCCCGAATGCGTAGTCGCGGCTGGGCGGGTTTGACACCCGCGTCGGACGAGGAGGCAATCGCCCGAATCCTCGACGCGGTCGACGAAGTGGTCGCCGAACAGGGATCGGCCTTACGCCTCGCCGACGTCCCCCGTCGGCTCGGGGCCACCCGGCAGACGGTGTACGGCTAGGGCGTTCCCGCTCGCGAGCGCGCCGTTCACCGCACAACCGCCGTTTGTCGCGACGTTCTCGGCCAGCAGCCGCGACGGGAATGACGACGAGCTGCGCCGGGCGGCCCCGGTCGATCTCGCCCCAGAGCGGAACCTTGACGTCCAGCCTCTCGGTCACGGATTTGATTGCGAGCCAGGCACGTCCAGCGCCTCCGACCGAGCTGGTCTCGATCACGCTACCGATTTCGCCGAGTTCCCTGAACTGCAACAAATTTGGCAGGGATTCAGTCACGTGGCGGCTCGCCGCGGCCAGCTGTCCGGCGCGCCGCGCGAAGATCCGGACCGCTCCACCGCGGCTGGCGAACATGAGCGCGATCCGTCGTCCCAGCGTGCCCGCCCCGATGAGGGCGACGGGTCGGGCGCGGATGTCGACGAACGTGCGGGCGGACGAGCCGGTCACCCACGCACGTTATGGCCGCACCGCCGATTCCCTGCCCAAAAAGCCCTCGCAAGAACGCGCATTGGCCTACTGTGTGGCTGCCACCAATGGTCACCGATTCGGACGAACTCCGAAAAACCGGGATGGCCGGAGGTCTTAGCCGCGGGGGTGGGGCAATGTCTTTCGTGAACGTGGCGCCGGAATTGCTGGAGACGGCGGCGTCCGATGCGGCGCACATCGGTGCGACCGTCAGGGCCGGCAACATGGCCGCGCTCATCCCGACGACCGAGCTGGCGACGGCGGGCGCCGACGAGGTGTCGGCGGCGATCGCGGCGGTGTTCGGCACGCACGCCCAGCAGTATCAAGCGGCGGCGGCGCAGGCTGCTACGTATTACGAGCAGTTCGTGCAGAACCTGAGCGCGGCCGCGGGCGCCTATACAGCCGCGGAGGCGAGCATCGCCACGGGGCTGCAGTCGTTCGCCAGCGATCCGCTCCGCGCCGTCGGCGAAGCCTGGGTCGGCAGCCCGCTGGGCCGGGTGCTCGACCCGCTCATCAACGCTCCCACCGATGTGCTGCTGGGGCGTGACCTGATCGGCGACGGCGCGATCGGGACGGCGCCTCGCGCCACCCAGATCGTCATCGACTTCGTGCGGCACGGGCAGTCGTTCGGCAATGCGTTGGGCTTCATCGACACCGCGGTGCCCGGGACGGGGCTCACCGCGCTGGGCGAGCAGCAGGCGCAGGCCATCGCCGCCGCTCTCGGGGCGCAGGGACCGTTCGCCGGAATCTTCTCGTCGCAGCTGCTCCGTGCCCAGGAGACCGCCGCGCCGCTGGCCGGCATGCTGACCGTGCCGGCCCTGCCCGGCCTCAACGAGATCGACGCCGGCATCTTCAGCAGCTTCCCGGAGATCCCCGCGGGCCTCCTGTACATCCCGGCCCCGCTGGCGTGGACGCTCGGATTCCCGCTGGTGCCGATGCTGACGCCGGGATCCGTCCAGTTCAACGGCGTGGTGTTCGACCAGGGCTTCACCAACGCGCTGCAGACGATGTACTCGACCGCGATGGCCAACCCGGTGGTCGCGCAGACCGGCCACATCACCGACGTCGCTTTCTCCAGCGAGTTCGCGATCGAGGTCGGCACGCTGATGAACGTCAAGAACCCCGACCTCCTGCTGATGCTCACCCACCCGCTGTCCAACACCGGCGTCGTCGTGGTGCAGGGCGACCCACAGGACGGCTGGAACCTGGTCAGCTGGGACGGGGTGCCCGTCGCGCCGGCGTCCTTGCCCACCCAGCTGTTCGTCGACGTGCGCGACCTGGTCATGGCGCCGCAGTTCGCGGCCTACAGCAGTTGGCAGTCGCTGTTCACCGGGGATCCCACCGCCATCGCGAGCTCGATCCGCAACGGGGTCGACGGGGTCGGCAACGCGGCGCTGAACTTCCCCGGCGCCGTCACCCGCGACCTCATTGGCGCGCTGGGCGCCGGCCCGAGCGTCTCGGCGCACCCCATCATCGACGTGGCCGTGCTGTAACCGCCCTACAGCAGGCGAGCCTGCTCGGGCTGTGGCACGGCCGGCTCGATCAGCTCCGGGCCGTTGTTGCGCACGTTGTTGACCAGCGTCGACACCTCGCGCATGCCGATGCCGCGCACGTCGGGGGTGCCGGCCAGCAGCCCCTCGTCGACCGGCGCGTCCGGGTCGAGCCAGCGGTCCCATTCGCTCTCGGGCACCACCAGCGGCATCCGGTCGTGGATGTCGGCGAGCTCGCCCGGCGCGTCGGTGGTGATGATCGTGCAACTGAGCAGCGGCTGCCCCTCCTTCGTCGGCCGCCACACCGACCACAGGCCCGCCATCAACAGCGGCTCCCCGTCCTCGCGGTACATGAAGAAGGGCGTCTTGCGCGACTTCTTACCCGCGTCCGCGTCGTTCACGCGCCACTCGTAGTAGCCGTCCATGGGGATCAGGCACCGCTTGGACTTCGCGCTGGACCGGAAGGCCGGCGAGGTGGTGACCTTGTCGGCGCGCGCGTTGATCAGCATCGGGCCTTTGACCTCGGGCGCCCCGTCGGCGCCGGCCTTCGCCCACGGCGGGACGAGCCCCCAGCGCATCAGTCGCACCCGCCGCGTCGGCTCGTCGTCGGGCTCGGCGTGCCTGCTGACCACGGTCGCGATGCTCGTGGTCGGGGCCACGTTGTAATTCGGGGCGCCGGTGTTCGGCGTCGTCCCGGTGGCCTCGTCGATCGCCTTGATCTTCTGGGCCAGCAGGGCCGGATCGGTGGTGACCGCAAAACGTCCGCACATGGCTTCCATCGTGCCGAATACCCATGGCACTCGCCGACACGGCAGGATAAGGCGCGTGAGCACCGAACCCTGGGCCGCCCCGCGCGCCACCGCACCCGTGCATGCGACCGTGACGGTCCCGGGCTCGAAGTCGCAGACGAATCGAACGCTGGTGCTGGCCGCGCTCGCGGCGGCGGGCGGAGGCACGTCGACCATCAGCGGGGCGCTGCGCAGCCGCGACACCGATTTGATGATCGCGGCGCTGCGCGCCCTCGGGCTGCGCGTCGACGGGACCGGGCCGGAGTTGACGGTCGGCGGCCGTATCGAGCCGGGGCCCGGCGCCCGGGTGGACTGCGGCCTGGCCGGCACGGTGCTGCGCTTCGTTCCCCCGCTGGCGGCGCTGGCCGACGCGGTGGTCGAGTTCGACGGCGACGAGCAGGCCCGGGCGCGGCCGATCGCACCGCTGCTCGACGCGCTGCGCGGTCTCGGCGTCCGGATCGACGGCGACGGGCTGCCGTTCCGGGTGCACGGCGGCGGTTCGGTCGCCGGGGGCACCGTGGCGATCGACGCCTCGGCGTCGTCGCAGTTCGTGTCGGGACTTCTGCTGTGCGCGCCGTCGTTCACCGAGGGCCTGACCGTGCAGCACACCGGCGCGGAGCTGCCGTCGGCGCCGCACATCGCGATGACGGTGGCGATGCTGCGGCAGGCCGGCGTGGACGTCGACGACTCGGCGCCCAACCGGTGGCGGGTACGCGCCGGCTCGGTCGCGGCCCGGCACTGGGACGTCGAACCCGACCTGACCAACGCCGTTCCGTTCCTGGCCGCCGCCGTGGTCACCGGCGGTACGGTCCGCATCACCGGCTGGCCGACGGCCAGCGTGCAACCCGCCGATCACATCCTGGACGTCCTGGGAAAGCTGAATGCGATTGTCGCACAGGGTGATTCATACCTGGAGGTGACCGGCTCCGCCGGCTATGACGGGTTTGACGTCGACCTACGCGCCGTCGGCGAGTTGACCCCGTCGGTGGCGGCGCTTGCCGCGCTGGCGAGCCCGGGATCGGTGTCGCGGCTGTCCGGGATCGCCCATCTGCGTGGCCACGAGACCGACCGGCTGGCCGCGCTGCGGACCGAGATCAACCGGCTGGGCGGCGACTGCGCCGAGACGCCCGACGGGCTGGTGATCACCGCGACGCCGCTGCGGCCCGGCACCTGGCGCGCGTACGCCGATCACCGGATGGCGATGGCCGGCGCGATCGTCGGCCTGCGGGTGGCCGGCGTCCAGGTCGACGACATCGGCGCCACCAGCAAGACGCTACCGGAGTTTCCGCGGCTGTGGGCGGACATGCTGGGCGATCCGGGGGCCACCGTTTGAGGCCTGACGACTACGACGAGTCCGACGTCAGGATCCGCTCCGGGCGGGGTTCGCGCCCGCGAACCAAGACCCGTCCCGGCCACGCCGACGCCGAACCCGCCATGGTGGTCAGTGTCGACCGCGGCCGCTGGGGCTGCGTGCTCGGCGGCAAGCCCGATCACCGCGTCACCGCGATGCGGGCCCGCGAGCTGGGCCGCACCCCCATCGTCGTCGGCGACGACGTCGACCTGGTCGGTGATCTTTCCGGACGGCCCGACACCCTGGCCCGCATCGTGCGGCGCGGTGAGCGGCGAACGGTGTTGCGGCGCACCGCCGATGACACCGACCCGACCGAACGGGTGGTGGTGGCCAACGCCGACCAGTTGCTGATCGTGGTGGCGCTGGCGGACCCGCCGCCCCGCACCGGCCTCGTCGACCGGGCGCTGATCGCCGCCTACGCCGGCGGTCTCGAGCCCATCCTCTGCCTGACCAAGACGGACCTCGCCCCACCCGGCCCGTTCGCCGAGCAGTTCATCGACCTGGACCTGACGGTGGTGGTTGCGGGCCGCGACGATCCGCTGCTAGCGGTGGCCGACCTGCTGGTCGGCAAGATCACCGTGTTGCTGGGCCATTCCGGGGTGGGCAAGTCGACCCTGGTGAATCGCCTGGTGCCAGAGGCGGCCCGGGCGGTGGGCGAGGTGACCGACATCGGCAGAGGCCGCCACACGTCGACGCAGTCGCTGGCCCTGCCGCTGGCCGGCTCGGGATGGGTCATCGACACCCCGGGCATCCGCTCGTTCGGGCTGGCGCACATCCGGCCCGACGACGTGCTGATGGCCTTCTCGGATCTGGCCGAGACGATCCAGGACTGCCCGCGCGGCTGCGGACACCTGGGCCCGCCCGCAGACCCCGAATGCGCGCTGGACGCGCTGTCCGGGCCAGCCGAGCGCCGCGTCGCCGCGGCCCGCCGGCTGCTGGCGGCGCTGCGCTCCGCCGAGCCGTGACCGCGCCTCGACCCCCGGCGAGCGTGCGTGTTTGCACGCCGACGCGCCGGTTGAGGCGTACCTTTGCGCACGCTCGCGCTCAGCCCGACCCGGCCATCCGCATGCCGAGCTCGTCGGGTGGCACCAGATGGCCCTCGGTGCACCGCATCTGGACCTCGGCATCGGCGCCGCAACCGAGGTGCGTCAGCCGCAGCCGGTGGCGGCCGGGCAGGTGCCGACGGCCCCATTCGAACATCGACCACACCACCGGCATGAAGTCGACACCGGCCTCGGTAAGCACGTACTCGTCGCGGCTGCGCCGCCCGGGCTCCCGGTAGGGCTGGCGGCGCAGCAGGCCCAGGTCCACGAGTTCGGCCAGCCGCGCCGACGTGGCGGCCTTGGTGATGCCGACGCGGCGCGCGAAATCGTCGAAGCGCGTGGTGCCGTAGTAGGCCTCGCGCATGATCAGCATCGCGGATTTCGTGCCGACGACCGCCATGGTCTTTTCGATCGCGCACTCGCCGACCGCCGACCATTCGTCACGGTGCGCCAGCGGTCCTTGCAGGAATGTCATGTAGATCACCTCCCGGCCTGGGTTGCATTCAGCATACCTAGGTGTTTACCTGGGTATAGCACAGGCGACTTAGCCTCACGGGACTCAAGGAGGAGCCATGGTTCAAGGTCGGGACGCCGTCATCGTCGGAGCCGTTCGAACGCCCATCGGCAAGGGGAAGGCCAGCGGCGCGCTGCACGATGTGCTGCCCGCGGACCTGCTGGCGCACAGCCTGCGCGAACTGGTGGCGCGGACGGGTGTCGACGCGGCGCAGATCGACGACGTGATCGCCGGGGCCGTCACCCAGGCCGGCGACCAGGCCGTCAACATCGCGCGTAATTCCTTGTTGGGGGCGGGCTTCCCGGAGTCGGTTCCGGGCGTCACCATCGACCGGCAGTGCGGCAGCAGCCAGCAGGCCATCAGCTTCGCCGCCCAGGGCGTGATCGCCGGGGCCTATGACCTCGTCGTCGCCGGCGGGGTCGAGTCCATGGGGCGCGTCCCGATGGGCAGTTCGGTGCTCCCCGGCAGCAACCCGTTCGGCGAGGACATGACGCGCCGCTACCCTGACGGCCTGGTGCCGCAGGGCATCAGCGCCGAGCTGATCGCGGCCAAGTGGGGTTTCTCGCGCGCGCAGCTCGACGAGTTCTCCGCCGGTAGCCACGACAAGGCCGCCCGCGCCACCAAGGACGGACTCTTCGACAACGAGCTCATCCCGATCGCGGGGCTCGCCGTCGACGAGATCGTCCGGCCCGGCACCACCGTCGAGACGCTCGCCGGGTTGCAGCCAGCCTTCTACAGCGACGCCATGAAAGAGCGCTTCCCGCAGATCAACTGGTCGATCACGCCGGGCAACTCGTCGCCGCTTTCCGACGGCAGCGCCGCGGTCCTGATCACCACCAGCGAGGTCGCCGCGAGGCTCGGGCTGCGCCCGCTGGCCCGGATCCACACCACCACAGTGGTGGGCTCGGATCCGCTCTACATGCTGACCGGCGTCATCCCGGCCACCGAGAAGGTACTGCGCCGGGCCGGCCTCACGCTGGCCGACATCGACCTGTTCGAGGTGAACGAGGCGTTCGCGCCCGTGGTGCTCGCCTGGGCCCATGACACCGGCGCCGACCTGGCCAAGACCAACGTCAACGGCGGTGCCATCGCGATCGGCCACCCGCTGGGCGCCAGCGGTGCCCGCATCATGACCACACTCGTCAACGCGCTCGAGCAGCGCGGCGGGCGGTACGGCCTGCAGACCATGTGCGAGGGCGGCGGCATGGCCAACGCCACCATCATCGAGCGGCTGTAGGGGATCAGCATGACGCAGGAAACGGGATTTCAAGGAGTGCGGGTCCGTTACGACAGCCCCAAGGCCTACGCGCAATTGCTCGACGCCCTGCTGGCCGACATCGGCGACAAGCCGGTGCCGATCCACGACATCGCAACGGACACCGGTGACTGGGACTCGTACCGGCAGCGGGTCGAATCCTACGTCGGTCCAAGCGGATTCATGCTGTTCGCGCTGCTGGACCACGGGGCGTGGATCGCCAAGGCGGGCATCGAGCGCAAGGTGATGCGCGTGATCGTCGGCAACCCGCTGATCGCGATCACGATGCTGCGCCACGACGTGAGCGCGGGCCTGTTCGCCCCGGTCGAGTTGCTGCTGACCGACGAGGGAACCGGCAGCAGCCTGACCTACGTCAAGCCGTCATCGCTGATGGTGGTCGAGCCGAATGCCGAACTGCTCAGGGCGGCAGAGCAACTCGACGCCAAGCTGGCCGCGCTGGCCGAGAAGGTGACCGTCGGGTCGTGACAGGAGGATGGCGCCCACGTCAGGGCGCAGACCTCACCGCGGCGACGAAGCCCGCCGGATCCTCGAGGCTGAGGTAGAGGCAGCGGACTTCGCCCCAGCTCGAACTCATCAGCTGCACGGCCTTCGACGTCACCGGACGCGAGAACTTCAGTTCGACGATCCCGTCCCGCGAGCCGTTGACCATCCAGGCGTCTCCGGTCGGGTGGATCCCCCAGGCCAGCGGCCGCCCGGGTATCGTCCGAGCCGACCGAATGTCGTTCAGCGGTACGTCGATTCGAAACATCCAGCCGTGCTTGACGTGCAGCGCGCTCTGGTCCACCCGGATCGTCGTCCGCTTCGGCCCGGCGCCCAGAAGCGCCGCCAGCGGGCGATACCACCGGTCGTAGCGCATCCGGAAGTCCATGTCGACATCCTCACGGGACCGCCGGGCGTCTTGGCCGCCGACGGGAACGAATCAGAGCCAGCCGGTGCGGGCGGCGGCGACGGGCTCGGGGGGCGCCGGGGCCAACTCCCCGTCCCGCACGCCGTCGAGCATCCGCTGCACGGCGGCGACGATCTCCGGTGCGGCCGAGGCAAGCCCGGCTTTGTCGGCGTCCGGGATCCCGTCCGGATCGACGCCCGCCCGCTCCAGCACGGCGGCCGGGTCGGCAAGCTGCCCGGCCAGCCACGCCACGGGATCCGCGGACAACTCGGGAACGAAGTGCCGGCGCCCCGGCTCCCACCCGTCGAACCGCGGGTGGTGATGGGCCCGGTCGAGCGTCCCGGGCGGGCTCTCGGTGGAGCCGAACAGGTCCACCCGCCACACCGGGCGGTTGAAGCCGATCGGCACGCCGGCGTAGATCGACCCCTGCGGCTCGTCGCGGTCGACCAGGCGCAGTTCCAGCCTGACGCCCCGCTCCGGGGTTTCCTGACCTTCGAGCGGGCGCGGATCGACGAAGAACATGTCGCCCACGACCACACCCAGTGTTTCGAATCCAAACGCTGCGAGCATGTTTCCGACTGTAGACCTACCCGCTGCGCGCGGCGTCGGCCTCGAGGCGCAGGGCGCCCGGCGCTCCGGCCGGGACGGCGGGGGTGCGCGGCGCCACGGGCGGAACGCGCAGGTAGGACGACCCCAGCCGCGGGCGCGGGTCGGGCTCGCCCTTGTTGGGCCACAGCGAGGTCGCGCGCTCGGCGAGCGCCGTGATGGTCAGCGACGGGTTCACTCCCAGGTTGGCGGTGATCGTCGAGCCGTCGATCACGTGCAGGCCCGGATATCCGTGCATGCGGTGGTAGGGATCGACGACGCCGTCGGCGGCGGTCTGGCCGATCACGCAGCCGCCGATGAAGTGGCCGGTCATTGGGATGTCCGCCAGGTCCGCCCAGGCGCCGCCGGCGATGCCGTCCAGGTATGCGGCCGCGCGCCGGGCCACCTCGTGGCCGACCGGGATCCACGTCGGATTCGGCTCGCCCACCCCCTGACGGGTCCGCATGCGCCGCCCGAACAGGCCGCGGCGGGTGAAGGTGGTCAGCGAGTTGTCGTGGGTCTGCATCACCAGCAGCGGGATGGTTTGCTCGGACCAGTTCGTCGGGTTGAGCAGGCGGGCGAGATCGCGTCGCTGCCGCACCAGTTCCTTCATCCCCGACCGCCAGCGCCGTCCACCGTCCACGCCGTCGACGAGAACGGTTCCGAGCAACCCCATCAGGTTGGAGTCGTGGCCATAACGGCACGGTTCCACATGCGTGTGCTCGTCGGGATGGATCGAGGACGTGATCGCCACGCCCTCCGAGTAGTCCACGTCGTCGCTGCGCGCCCGCACCGCCAGGATCGCCTCGGAGTTGGTTCGCGACAGCTCCCCAAGGCGGGGCGACACCCGCGGCAGGCTGCCGCGGTCACGTAACCGGTGGAGCAGCCGCTGGGTGCCCAGGGCGGCGGCCGAGAACACCGCCTGCTCGGCGG
The DNA here is from genome assembly GCF_036409085.1 of Mycobacterium sp. 050134. NCBI lineage: Bacteria > Bacillati > Actinomycetota > Actinomycetes > Mycobacteriales > Mycobacteriaceae > Mycobacterium > Mycobacterium sp. 050134. The sequence continues at coordinate 18,064 of NZ_JAZGLV010000019.1, read as the reverse complement.
TGAACGTGCGGCGCCGGCGGTGAACCTTGGCCCCGGTGCGGCGTGTGACGACATCGTAGCCGCCGCAGCGCCGCGGCCGGACGTCGACGACGGTCGTCAGCGGGTGGACCTGTGCGCCAGCCTTTTCGGCGAGGTACAGATAGTTCTTCACCAGCGTGTTCTTGGCGTTGTGCCGACAGGCCGTCATGCATTCGCCGCAGTGGCGGCACGCGTCGCGGGCCGGCCCGGCGCCGCCGAAGTAGGGGTCGCCGACCGGGGCGCCCGGTGCCGCGAGGCGGCCGTCCTCCCCGGCAAAGCACACGCCGACCGGGGTGGCGTGGAAGGAGTCCGCGATGCCGAGGTCGGTGGCCACCTGCAGCATCACCTTGTCCGAGGGCGTCATTCGCGGATAGGTTGCGACACCGAGCATCCGCTTGGCCTGGTCGTAGGCGGGTGCCAGCTCGTCGCGCCAGTCGGTGATCCCGCTCCAGCGCGGGTCGGCGTAGAACGAGTCGCCCGGCTCGTAGAGCGTGTTCGCGTAAACCAGCGAGCCACCACCCACGCCCGCGCCGCTGAGCACGACGGCATCGGATAGCAGGTCGATCCGCTGGATGCCGTAACAGCCGAGGGACGGTTTGAACAGGTAATCGCGGACGTGCCAGTTGTTCTTGGCGAAGTCCTCGTCGCGGAAGCGGCGGCCGGCCTCGAGAACGCCGACCCGGTAACCTTTTTCGGTGAGCCGCAGCGCGGTGACGCTGCCGCCGAAGCCCGAGCCGATCACCAGCACGTCGTAGTCAAAAGGCGTCACGCGCCGACTGCCTCCGCCGCGGACCGGGGCCGGACTTCGATGTAGTCCGCGAGCACCACATCCGTTGTGCGGCGCTGGTATTCGTGCACCAGCCCCGGCCAGTTGGTGGTGACCCGGCCGGACGCGGTGCGGTACCAGGACTGGCAGGTGGTCCACACTCCGCGGTCCAGGCGGGACTGGACATCCTCGTCATAGGCCTGCTCGACCTCGCGCCGGACCTCGAACGCGCGGGCCACTCCCCCGCGTGCGAGTTCCTCGGTGAGCTGGCGGATGTAGCGGGCCTGCTGCTCCATCATCAGGATGATCGAGCTGGTGCCGAGGTTGGTGTTCGGCCCGTAGATCAGGAACATGTTGGGGAATCCGGGCACCGCCATGCCAAGGTGGGCGCGCGCCCCCTCGGCCCACTGGTCGTGCAGGTCGCGGCCGTCGCGGCCCGTGATCGTCATCGGCGCGAGGAACTCGGTGGCCTTGAACCCGGTGCCATAGACGATCACGTCCACCTCGTGCAGGCGACCGTCGGCGGTGCGCACACCGGTCGGCGTCACCTCGGTGATGGCGGCCGTTTCGACCGAGACGTTCTCGCGGGCCAGCGCCGGGTACCACTCACTGCTGAACAGCACGCGCTTGCAGCCGATCTGATAGTCGGGGGTGAGCTTCGCCCGCAGCACGGGATCCTTGATGTGGCGCTTGAGGTTCAGCGACGCGGCGACGCCGATCAGCTGGGCGAGCGGGGCCACCCGGGTCAGCGCGAGACCGAAGAACTCGCTGATCTCCCAGATCAGCGTGCGCATGGCGGCGGCGAACCCGGGCACCCTCCGGAATGCAACATGGTGCGCACCGGTGTAGGCGCGATCTGGCTTCGGGACGACGTAGGGCGCGGATCGCTGAAAGACGGTGACGTGCCTGGCCGTTTCGCGAATGCGCGGCACGAATTGGATCGCCGACGCGCCGGTGCCGAGGACCGCGACGCGCTTGCCGGCCAGGTCGACGTCGTGACGCCACTGCGCCGAATGGAACGACGGGCCCGCGAACGTGTCGAGCCCCGGAATCGCCGGCAACGCCGGGCGTGACAGCTGACCCACGGCGGGCACCAGCACCTCGGCCTCGTAGACGTCACCGCCCGACGTGGCGACCCGCCACGTCGCGGTGCTGTCGTCGTACGTCGCCGAGGCGACCTCGACCCCGGTCCGCACCAGGCCGCGGAGGCCGAACCGGTCGGCGGTGTCGTGAATGTAGCCGAGGATGTCGGGCTGCTCGGCGTAGCGCCGGCCCCAGTCGGTCTTGCGGGCGAACGAGTACGAATACAGGTTCGACGGGACGTCGCAAGCGGCGCCGGGATACGTGTTCTCCCGCCAGACGCCGCCGATGTCGGCAGCCTGTTCCAACACGGTCACGTGGGCCAGCCCATCCCGGGACAACTCGTGGGCCGCGGCGAGGCCGCCGAAGCCCGCCCCGATCACCAGCACGCGCGGGCGACGAAGAGACGAAGTCATGCCTCACAAGTTAGGAGTGCGGGGCACGCCACCGGCAGCCGATTGCGGACGGCAAATCCATGATTCCGGCCACACCCTCGCCACCGGTCAGACGGCCAGCAGCCGCGCCCGGGGCGCCGCCGCACGCTGGTAGCGGGCGGGAGTCGTGCCCGTCCAGCGCTTGAACGCGGCGATGAAGCTGGTCGCCTCGGCGTAGCCCAGCCGCAGCGCGACGTCCTCCACCGACAGGGCACCCGTCGCCAACAGCTCCTCGGCGAGGACGCGGTGAACCTCCTCGACGAGTTCGCGGAACGTCGTGTTCTCCTCGGCGAGACGCCGCCGCAGCGTCCGCTCGCTCATCGCCAGCTGCCGGGCGACGACGCCGATCGTGTGCGGTTCGCCGCCGATCGACGCGAGGCGCTCACGGACCCGCCGGGCGACACCGGTGCGTTGCCGGCGGCGCTCCAACAGGTCGTGGCACTGCTGCTCGCACATCGCCGCGCTCATCTCGCTGGCCTGGGGCAACCGGCTGTCCAGTAGCGCGGCCGGCCAGCGGACCACATTGGCCGGGCAGTCGTAGCGTGGCGTCACGCCGAACGCCTCGCGGACCTCGGCGTCACCCGACGACGGTGCCGGACCGGCGAATTCGACCTCGGTGAACGGGATGGGGCGGCCCAACAACTCCGCCATCACCCGGGCGATGGCCGCCAGGTCGCGCCGGACGAGAAACTCCGCGACGGGGCCCGTCAGGTCCGGCAGGTCGAGCCGCAGCGCCGCGAGGGGACCGTCCACCGTCACGCTCGGCAAGCAAAACCCGTAGGTGAGCTCGTAGAACCTGGCCGCGAACCGGACCGCATCGCCGAGGGTCGAACTCGTCAGGCAGGCGAAGCCGAAGATGCCGAACGATCCGACGTAGTAGCGGCGGCCGACCCGCATCCCCAGGTTGGCCGGGTCGCCGAGCCGGTTCACCAAGTTCGTGGCGACCGCCAGCTCCTGGCGTCCCACGATCATGCGGTCGTGGTCGTGCAGCCCGGCCTCGGACAGGCCGGACCCCTCCAGCACGTCCACAACGGCCAACCCGCGCTCGCGCGCGAACTCGGCCATCAAGGCGACGCTGGCGATGTTGCGGGGGAAATCCCAGTGCGACACCTGCTGCCCGGCGAACACCTGCACGCATCCCAGTATGGCCAACGGGTGCGGCACCCCCGAACAGGCCACGCGGGCGCCGGTCAGCGACTGGCGCCGTGCTTGCCCAGCTCCACGCGGGCGATGACGTTCTTGCGCACCTCGTCGGGGCCGTCGGCCAGTCGCACGGCTCGGGCCGCGGTCCAGGCAGCCGACAGCGGGAAGTCGCTGGACATGCCGGCGCCGCCATGGATCTGCATGGCGAAGTCGATAACCTGCTGGGCCACGTTGGGCGCGGCCACCTTGATCGCGCTCACCTCGCTGAGCGCCCCGAGGGGGCCGACGGTGTCCAGTTTCCACGCCGCGTCCAGGATCAGCAGGCGGGTGGAATCGATTGCAATCCGGGCCTCGGCCACTCGCTCCCGGTTACCGCCGAGGTTGATAATCGGCTTGCCGAACGCCGTCCGGCTCAGGCCTCGCTCGCAGGCGAGATGCAGTGCCCGCTCGGCCAGCCCGACCATGCGCATGGCGTGATGCACCCGGCCGGGGCCGAGCCGGCCCTGGGCGATCTCGAACGCGCGGCCCGGGCCAGCGACGACGTTGGCCAGCGGCACCCGCACGTCGGTGAAGGACACCTCGCCATGACCGAAGGGCTCGTCGAAGAACCCCATCGTGTCGAGCATCCGCTCGACCCGCACGCCGGGAGCGTCGCGCGGCACCAGCACCATCGAATGGCGCGCGTACTTGCTCGCGTGCGGGTCGGTGAGCCCCATGACGATCAGCACGGCGCAATCGGGGTGTCCGATCCCGGTGGTCCACCACTTGCGGCCGTTGAGGACCACTTCGTCGGCATCCACCACGGCGGTCAGCTGCATGTTCGTGGCGTCCGAAGACGCTACGCCCGGCTCGGTCATCGCGAACGCCGACCGGATGTCGCCGGCGAGCAGCGGCTCCAGCCACCGGGACTTCTGTTCCTCGCTGCCGTAGCGCAATAGCACCTCGGCGTTGCCGGAATCGGGTGCGTTGGAGTTGATCACGTAGGGGGCCAGGAACGACCACCCGGTCGCCTCCGCGATGGGCGCGTAGTCAACGTTGCTCAGCCCGACGCCGTCACGGGTGCCGAACCGCTCGGCGTACGGGCCCTCGTGCCCGGCCGGCAGGAACAGGTTCCACAGGCCCCACGAGCGGGCCTCGCGGCGTAGCGCGTGGACTTCCGCGGGCACCCGCCAGGGGTCGTCACCCGGGCGCGCCTCCCGCCGTCGACGATGCAACGCCTCTTCCACCGGCAGGACCTCGTCGGTGACGAAGGCGCGCACCTCGTGGGTGAGCTCGGCCGCGCGCGGGGAGGGGGAGAAATCCATGCCACGAAGGTACGTCCTGGCGGCCGCGCGGCACCCGATCCGGCGCCGAACGTGCACTGATTGCGAAAGACGGCGCGAGACCTCGCCCTCAGCGCACGTTCGGCGCGAGGACTCCTATGCCGCCAGGCCGTCGGCGTCTTTGGCCACCGGCGCGGCCTGCCGCTTGGCGCGCCGGTCGCGGCGCCAGCCCCGCACGGTGGCGATGGCCGTCTTGAGCCCGCGCCGGCGGCCGGTCGCCGGGTCGGTCGCGGCGAAGCCCGGTCCCAGCTCGGCGAACATCCGCTCGCTGCGGGTCTCCGGGGCGTCGTCGGCGCTGTCTCGCAGGTACTGGTTGGGAAGCGACAGCTTCGCGAGCGTGCGCCAGGTCTTGGCGTACTGCAAGAGGAAAGAACCGGTGGTATACGGCAGGTCGTATTTGTCGCAGACCGCGCGCACCCGCACCGAGATCTCGTGCAGCCGGTTGCTCGGCAGGTCGGGATACAGGTGGTGCTCGATCTGGTGGCACAAGTTGCCACTCATGAAACGCAGCGTCGGCCCGGCCTCGAAGTTGGCGCTGCCCAGCATCTGGCGCAGGTACCACTGGCCCTTGGTCTCGCCGATCATGTCGGTCTTGGTGAACTTCTCGGCGCCATCGGGGAAGTGGCCGCAGAAGATGACGGCGTTGGCCCACACATTGCGGATCACGTTGGCGACCGCGTTCGCCTTCAGCGTCGAGGTGTATGTCGCGCCAGGCGACAGCGCGGTGAGCGTCGGGAAGGCGACGTAGTCCTTGAGCACCTGCCGACCGGCCTTGGCCAGGAACTCGTCGACCCGCTGCCGGGCGTCGTCGTGGTCCATCCGCTTCTTGGCGATCTTGCCGAGCTCGACGTGCTGCAGGCCGACTCCCCACTCGAAGAGGAGCATGAGCATCGTGTTGTACACCAGGTTGAACAGGTTGAAACGCCTCCAGCGCTGGTCGCGCGTGACGCGCAGCAGGCCGTAGCCCACGTCGTCGTCCATCCCGAGGATGTTGGTGTACTTGTGGTGCACGAAGTTGTGGGTGTAGCGCCAGTGCTTGGACGACCCGCTCATGTCCCACTCCCACGTCGAGGAGTGGATCTCCGGGTCGTTCATCCAGTCCCACTGGCCGTGCATGACGTTGTGGCCGATCTCCATGTTCTCGATGATCTTCGCCACGCCCAGCGTGACGGCCCCGGCCCACCAGGCCGAGCGCTTCGAGCTGGCGGCCAGCGTCAGCCGGGCGGCCACCTCCAGCGCGCGCTGGGCCGCGATGGTGCGGCGGATGTACCTGGCGTCGCGGGCACCACGAGAGTCTTCAATGTCCTGGCGGATGGCGTCGAGCTCAACGGCCAGGTTTTCGATATCGGCGTCCGTCAGATGGGCGAATACGTCGACGTCGGTTATCGCCATCGTCTTTTTCTCCCTGCGGTCGATGTGCGGGTGATACCTACGCTATCGTAACCTACGAATCCGTAGGTTACCTCCGAGTAGCTTTTAGATGTCGAGCGTGCAGTCGCCCGAGGCGGCCGACACGCACGTCTGCACCCGGGTTCCAGGATCGTGCTCCTGACCCGTTCGGAGGTCACGGACGTGACCCTCCGCCAACACGACCACGCACGACTGGCAGATGCCCATCCGGCAGCCGAAGGGCATCTGAATGCCGGCCCCCTCCCCCGCATCCATCAGCGAGGTCGCGGCGTCGGCGGCCACGGTGCGCCCGCTCCGGGCGAACGTGACCGTCCCGCCGGCGCCGGCGGGCGCGGCCTTGGTCACCGCGAACCGTTCCAGGTGCAGCCGGTCGCCGATACCCGCCGCCGTCCACATCTTCTCGGCCTGCGCCAGCATGCCCTCGGGCCCGCAGGCCCACGTGTGGCGGTCGCGCCAGTCCGGCACCTGCCGGTCGAGGGAGGCAAGGTCGAGCCGGCCCTGCGAGCGCGTCTCCCGCAGCCGGAGGCGGTAGCCGGGCTGGTCGGCCGCCAGGGCGGCCAGTTCGCCCCGAAACATGACGTCGGCCTCGGTGGGCGCCGAATGCAGGTGCATCACGTCGCCAATCTGGTTGCGGCGCCGCAATGTTCGCAGCATCGACATCACCGGGGTGATCCCGGAACCCGCCGTGAGGAACAGGATCGACGGCGGCGCGGGATCCGGCAGGACGAAGTTGCCCTGCGGTGCGGCCAACCGGACGATGGTGCCCGGCTCGACGCCCGCCACGAGGTGGGAGGACAGAAAGCCCTCGGGCATCGCCTTCACCGTGATGGTGACGGTGCGGCGTCCGCGAGAGGAGGGGGTCGGGCTCGACGTCAGCGAGTAGGACCGCCAACGCCAGCGGCCGTCGACCAGCAGCCCGATGCCCATGTATTGGCCGGGCTCGTAGTCGAAGTTGAAGCCCCACCCCGGCTTGATCACCAGGGTCGCGGAGTCTTCCGTCTCCCGGCGGACCGAGAGGATGCGGCCCCGGAGTTCGCGCGCCGACCACAACGGGTTCGCCAGGTGCAGGTAGTCGTCGGGCAACAGCGGGGTGGTAATCCGTGCCGCGATCGTGCGCAGGGCGTGCCAGCCGGGATGCCGGTCAGTGCCGGCGACGACGGGCCGGGTGGTGTCGACGACGTCGCCCTTGATCGAGGGGTTGCGCTTGCCCAGAGGAAGCTCCTGATCGCGACGTGGCTTCTGGCTTACGCTCACATTCTTGTCGATTCCGTAGGCATCACGAAACCTACGGTACCGTAACCTACGGTCCCGTAGCTAGGGCGCGTGTCGCCGGGGCGGGGCTAGAGAAGTTCCAGCAGGAAGGGAAGTTCCTGGTTGGCGTACCACGCCAGGTCGTGGTCCTGCGCGTCGCCGACGACGAGTTCGGCATCCTCGTCGCCCAGGTCCGCGGCGTCGATGACCTCGATCGCCTTGAGGACGTCGCCCTCGGCGCCGGCGTTGTCGACGTAGGCGGCGATCACCTGATCGAGCCCGACCGACCCACCGATCCGGACCACCGCGTCGTCCAGATCGGGGCGGTACGTGATGTCGCCCACGTCCGCGGCCAGCACGGCGCGCCGGGGCGGCACCCGCACCACGCCGTCCGGGTCGTCGGCGGGATCGGCCGCGAGGAGGCGCAGCGACGCCATCGCCGCCTCGCGGAGCGCCACGTCGGCAAGCTCGTCGTCGTCGCCCTCGGCGTAGGCCTCCCGCAGCGTCGGGGTCACCGCAAAAGCGGTGCCGTTGACCGGCCGCAGCGAACCGTCGGTGATCAGCCCCTGCAGCATCGCGAGGGTGACCGGGATGAAGACCTGGATGGTCAGCCTCCGATCAACGTGGCCGCGTAGTCATCGACATAGGTCGACAACTCGCGCGGCGGTCGGTGGTAGTTGTCGCTCACGACGGGATGCTTCGGCAGCGTGACCTTGGGCTGTTTGACGTCGTAGTAATCGATCGTGGACAGCAGGTGCGACATCATGTTCAGCCGCGCGTGTTTCTTGATGTCGGATTCCACGACATACCAAGGACTGACCGGGGTATCGGTGTGCACCATCATCTCGTCCTTGGCGCGCGAGTAATCCTCCCACCGATACACCGATTCCAGGTCCATCGTGCTCAGCTTCCATTGCCGCACAGGGTCATTCATCCGCGCCTTGAAACGTCTCAGCTGTTCCCCCTCGGAGACCGAGAACCAGTACTTGCGCAACAGGATCCCGTCGTCGATCAGCATCTGCTCGAAGATCGGCGTCTGCCGGAGGAACAGCACATACTCCTGGGGCGTGCAAAATCCCATGACCTTTTCGATGCCGGCGCGGTTGTACCACGACCGGTCGAACAGCACCATCTCGCCCTTGGTGGGCAAGTGGGCGATATAGCGCTGGTAGTACCACTGCCCGTGTTCACGTTCCGTGGGCACCGGTAGCGCGGCGACTTGCACGACGCGCGGACTCAGGTACTCGGTGATCCGCTTGATCGCACCGCCCTTCCCCGCGGCGTCGCGACCCTCGAAGATCACCACGAGGCGCGCCCCGGAATGCCGGACCCATTCCTGAAGCTTCACGAATTCCGTTTGCAGCCTGAATAACTCGGCCTGGTACACGGAATCGGAAATCTTGGGTGCGCCCGCCGAAGGCGATTTCCGCTTCTTCGCCTTGGCCGACGCGCCGTCGTTTGTCGCGGTGCTCACCACCGAATGATAGATGGCGGCGACGATTCGGACGGCCGACTGCTAGCGGGACGCCTCCAGGAGTTCCTCGAGCGACTGGCTCAACAGGCCGGGCAGCAGATCGACGTCGCTCATGGCTTCGCGGTCGGCATTGATCCCGAAATACAGCATCCGGTTGTACGACGTCACGCTGATGGCCAACGCCTGGTCTTGCAACAGCGGTGGCACGCCGTAGGTATCCAGCAGCTTGGTTCCGGCGATGTACATCTGCGACTGCGCCCCGGGCGCGTTGGTGATGAGCAGGTTGAACGTTCGCCGGGAGAAGCTCGGGAAGCTGGTCGCGACGCGAATCCCCATGGCGTGCAGGGTCGGTGGCGCGAAACCGGAGAGGGTGACGATGGTCCTGGCATCCACTAGGGATCCGGCCGTCGGGTTCGATTCGGTCGCGTGGGCGATCTGCGACAGGCGCACGACCGCGTTGGGCTCCCCCACCGGCAGGTCGACCAGGAACGGCATCACCTGGCTGATCTTCTGGCCGGGCCCGCTCGCGTCGAGTTGGCCGTCGGCGTAGACCGACAGGGGCGCCATCGCCCGGACCGTCGCGGTTGGCGACACCGCCACCCCGCGCGACATCAGCCAGTTGCCCAGCGCGCCGGCGATCACGGCGAGCACCACGTCGTTGACGTCGCAGTCATACCGCGCGCGCACGGCGCGGTAGTCCTCCAGACTGCCGCGCGCAACCGTGAACCGGCGGTGGCGCGACACGGGCGCGTTGAGCGGGCTGCTCGGGGCGGTGCCGCGCGCAACGTTGCGCGCGAAGTCGACGGCCCGGCGGCCGGCGTCGAGGAGCTCGCCGTAGTTGGTGGCCAACCCGGCGACCGCCGACCCGACGGCCTGCAGCTGCGCGCCCGGAGTCGCCAACCAGTCGCCGATGGCGCCGATCACCAGCCGGGTGCTGCCCGGGTTCCGTTCCGGTACCCAGATGTCTTCGGGGAACGGGGGCGGCCGCCTCGTGCGGTCGGCGATAACGTGGTTGATCTCCAGCGCGTTCATGCCGCCGATGAGCGCCTGGTGGGACTTGGTGTACAGGGCGAGCCGGTTCTTGGCCAGCCCCTCGACCAGGTACATCTCCCAGAGCGGGCGCGACTTGTCCATCGGCCGCGCGGCCAGCCGGGCGATCAGGTCGTACAGCTCTTCGTCGCTGCCGGGCGAGGGCAGCGCCGAACGCCGCACGTGGTAGGTGATGTCGAAGTCACGGTCGTCGATCCACACGGGCCGGGCCATGCCGATCCGCACCTCGCGAACCTTCTGCCGGTATCGCGGTATCTGTGGGAGCCGCTGTTCGACGGTGGCGAGCAGCGTCTCGTAGCTCAACCCGGCGCGCGGCCGCCGCAGGATCGACAGCGACCCAACGTACATCGGGGTGGCGGTGTTCTCCTGCCGGTAGAACGACGTGTCCGAGGGGGACAACCGGGTCACCATTACGGCGCTGTTCTCCTCGTCATTTCACGCTGTCTACCCATCCCGCCGCCCACGGTAACCGCCCGGTGGGCACCCGCCTCCGCGCGGGTACGCGAGGGCGCAAGTTGTGCCATGATGACCACTGATCGAACACCGTCTGCCACTCTCCAGCAGGCCACCCTCTAAGGATCGAGCATGTTGGAGAGTGCGCGTTGACAACAAGCCATGTCGTAAGCCGCGCCGGCCGTGGCGCTTTCGCTGTCGTCCCCGTCGTCGACTACGAGCCCCCGACGCAGGACGTGCCGCGCGACGGCCCCCAGTGCCGGCCGCTGGGGCGCCGGCGGACGCCGCCGCCGCGCGCAGCACGGACGCCCTGCACCGGGCAGCCCGGGGCGGCGCCTCACCCGCCGGAAGTCGCCACCGTCATGTCGGCGCCGATGCGCCAGGCGGCGGCGTTCGCCGACGCCGCCCTGCGGCGGGTGCTCGAGGTGATCGACCGGCGCCGGCCGGCCGCCCAGTTGCGGCCCATGCTCGCCCCCGCGCTGGTCGACTCCGTGGTGTCGGCGGGCCGGTCCCTGACGGGGCCCGCGGCCGGTCAGGGCGCCGCCGTGCTCCGACGGACGCGAGTGCAGCCCGCCGGCCACCGCGACCCCGACGGCGCGGCGGAGGTCTTCGGCTCCTACAGCCGGGGCAACCGGATGCACGCCATCGCCTGCCGGGTGGAGCGGGCGCCGGCGGGCGTGGCGCAGCGGTGGCAGGTGGTGGCCCTGCACATCGGCTGAGCCGGGGACTAGCCCGGCGGCTCGGCGTTGGCCGGCAACGGACCGCCGGTGTAGCGCGCCAGCACCGGACCCACGATCGCCATGACGAAGACGTAGGACGTCGCCAGCGCGGCCACCCCGGGGACGGACGCACCGGCCAGCCCGATGATGATCAGCGAGAACTCGCCGCGGGCGACCAGCGCGGTCCCGGCGCGCAGCTGGCCGCGGCGCGCCACGCCGTCGCGCCGGGCGGCGAGCATTCCGGTCAGGACCTTCGTCGCCGCGGTGACCGCGGCCAGGACCAGCGCCGCCGGGAGCATCGGGACCAGCTCGTGCGGGTCGACCGACAGCCCGATCGCCAGGAAGAATATCGCGGCGAACAGGTCGCGCAGCGGCCCCAGCACCTTGCGCGCCCGGTCGGCGGTGTCACCGGTCAGCGTCAGCCCCACCAGGAACGCGCCCACGGCGGCGGACGCGTGCAGGCTCTCGGCCACGGCCGCCACCATCAGGGTGATACCCAGCACCCGCAGCAGCAGCTGCTCGGAATCGGCGTGTTCGACCAGCCGGCCGACATGATGGCCCCAGTGGTAGGACGCCGCGAACGCCGCCAGCAGCGCGCCGACCGCGACGGCCATCCCACCGACGGCGTGCAGCCACCCACCCCCGGAGGCCAGCACGGCGAACAGCGGCAGGTAGGCCGCCATCGCGAAGTCTTCCAGGACCAGGACGGAGAGCACCGCGGGCGTCTCGCGGTTGCCGAGCCGGTTGAGGTCCTCGAGCAACCGCGCGATGACCCCGGACGATGAGATATAGGTGACGCCGGCCAGGCACAGGATGGCGACGCCGTCGAGACCGAGCAGCCAGCCCGCGATCGCGCCGGGCGCCGCGTTGAGCACGATGTCGACGCCGGCGGACGGCAGGTGGTGCCGCATGCTGCTGGCGAATTCGGTGGCCGAGAACTCCAGCCCCAGCGTCAGCAGCAGCAGGACGACGCCGATGGGCGCGCTCGTCGTGACGAAATCCCCGGCCGCGGCCACCGGCAGGATCCCGCCCTTCCCCAGGGACAGACCCGCCAGCAGGTACACCGGTATCGGCGAGAGCGCGAATCGGCGCGCGGCGGCGCCCACCAGCGCGAGCATCGTCAGGAGGGCGCCGAGTTGCAGCAGCAGCGCCCCGGAAACCTGCACGCCTCAACCCTTATCGATGATCTGCTCGACACCGGCGATGCCGTCTTCGGTGCCGATGACGATCAACACGTCCCGGGCGTGCAGCATTTCGGCCGGGCCGGGTGAGGCGAGCACCTGCTCGTTGCGCACGATGGCGACGATGGACGCCCCGGTGCGGGTGCGGGCGTGCGTATCCCCGAGCGGGTGGCCCACGAAGGGGCTGCCGGCAAGGATGTGGACCTGTCCCGTCTCGAGGCCGGGAATCTCGGAGGCCAGCTCCGTGAACCGCTCGGCGATCCGCGGCGCCCCCAGGATCTGGGCGACGGCCTCGGCCTCTTCGTCGCTGAGGTGCAGGAGCTGCCGGGCTTCGTCGGGGTCCTGGCGGGCGTAGACGACGACGTCGAATTCGCCGCTTCGCCTCGCGATGATCCCGATGCGGTCACCCTTGTGGTCGGTGAATTCGTAGCGAAGCCCGACGCCCGGCAGCAACACCTCCTTGACGTCCATACCCGCAACATACCGGGACGGCGTGGCGCAGGGGCGGTCGGTTGCGGGCGATGCCGGCCAAACTCATAGGGCTTGGGGCGGGCGTCAATTCTTCCGAACGGCCGCCGGGGTCCGTCGCCGCGGCAGCTGCTTGAGGGGAACCAGCATCGGCACATCGCTGCGGTACCGGCGGTATTCGTCGCCCAGGGCCGCGACCAGATCGCGTTCCTCCAGCTGCAGGGCAAGCACGATGTAACCGGTCATGGCGATCGAGAAGAGGGCGTGTCCGGCCGTCATGGTGGGGGCCGCCCAGAACGCGATGAGGAAACCGAGCATCAGCGGGTGGCGCACCAGCCGATACAACAACCTCACGCGAAAACCGATGTGGGTGTAGGGTTTTCCTCGCCAGGCAAGGTACACCTGCCGGAGACCGAACAAGTCGAAATGGCTCACCATGAAAGTCGACGCCAGGGCGATCGCCCATCCGAGCCAGAACAACGCCCACAGCGCAAGCCGCCCCGACCGTGGTCGCACATCCCAGACGACGGCGCCCATCGTTCGCCATTGCCAGTAGAGCAGGACCAGCACCGCGCTGGACAGCAACACATAGGTACTGCGCTCGATCGACGGCGGCACGATGCGCGTCCACCAATCCTTGAAGGCCGGCCGTGACATGACGCTGTGCTGAACGCCGAACGCGCCCACCAGCAGCGTGTTGACCAGCACCGCCTGGCCGAGTGGCGCGGGCAGCCCGTGATCGACGGTTCGCGGCACCAGGATGTTGCCGAGGAAACCGACGAGGTAGAGAAAGGCGCCCAGGAACAACAGGTACGCCGCGGCGCCGTAGGCGACGGTGAGGTAACGCTTCATGGGCTAAGTGTCCGCCGAGCAAGGCCTTTGGGATATAGGTCATTTGCCTCAACTTGGCCCCGCCGTGGCGCCTAGTCAGATTGACTAGGCGGCGCCGGAGCTCGTACATGCTGGCGCCGATGCGGTCAGACACCCCAATCTTGGTGTGGGTGCGCTACCACGTGGTTGCGGGCCGTCTTCTCGCTGATCACCGGGCGACGTGGCACAGCACCTCGACCGCTCGGCGTCAGCCCATCCGGCCGCAGGTTGGTCCGTCGCGCCGGTTGTCCCGCCGCCCGGAGCACCGCCTCGACGGCGATCGGGTCCAGCTGGCCCGCCTGCGCCCGGCCGCGTAGCCGCCCGGGGCCGCGAGCGCCCGGCTGGCCGGGCACTCGGTCTCGAGCGCCCGGCCAGCCGGGCGCTCGTGTGGGGCGAAGCCCGTTAGCGCTTCTTGACCGACTTGGCCGGCTTGGCGCCGCGGCCCTGCTGCCGCGCCGCCGCCCGCCGCTCGCGACGGCTCGCGCCCCCGGCGACGCCGGCCGGCGCCTTCGGGGAACCGCCGCCGTTGCGCTGGACCTGCGCGGAGCCGTCCTCCGACGGGCCGGAGTACGTCAGGGCGGGCGCCTCGTCGTCAATCCCCTTGGCGTGCAACACGTTTCGCGGCTCTTCGCGAATCGGGGCGGCCTCGGGTTCGCCCTGCTCGGCGGGCTGAGCCGGCTTACCCAACTCGGCCAGCCCCTCCGGCACCTGCACCGGGGCGACCTGCGGGGCGGGCACCGCCTCGACCGTCACGTTGAACAGGAACCCGACGGACTCCTCTTTCATGCCGTCGAGCATGGCCATGAACATGTCGTAGCCCTCGCGCTGGTACTCGACCAGCGGGTCGCGCTGCGCCATCGCCCGCAGGCCGATGCCCTCCTTGAGGTAGTCCATCTCATAGAGGTGCTCGCGCCACTTGCGGTCGATGACGTTGAGCAGCACGTTGCGCTCCAGCTGCCGCATCGCGCCCTCGCCGGCGAGCTCCTCGAGCTCGGCTTCCCGCGCGGCGTAGGCACGTTCGGCGTCCTTGAGCAGCTCGTCGAGGAGCTCCTCGCGGGTAAGGTCGTCGCGGTCATCGACGTTCCCGTCGCCGTCGAGGCGCGCGAGGGCCTCGTGGCTGATCCCGACCGGGTACAGGGTCTTTAGCGCCGTCCACAACGCGTCCAGGTCCCAATCCTCGGCGTAGCCCTCGGCCGTCGCTCCGGTGACGTAGGCCGTGACCACGTCGCGGATCATGTCCAGCGCCTGCTCCTTGAGGTTCTCGCCCTCCAGGATGCGGCGACGCTCGGCGTAGATCACCTTGCGCTGCTGGTTCATCACCTCGTCGTATTTCAGGACGTTCTTGCGGACCTCGAAGTTTTGCTGCTCGACCTGGGTCTGGGCGCTCTTGATCGCCCGGGTGACCATCTTGGCCTCGATCGGCACGTCGTCGGGCAGGTTGAGCCGGTTGAGCATCGCCTCCAGCGCGGCACCGTTGAACCGCCGCATGAGCTCGTCACCGAGCGACAGATAGAACCGCGACTCCCCCGGGTCGCCCTGCCGGCCGGAGCGGCCGCGCAGCTGGTTGTCGATGCGGCGCGACTCGTGCCGTTCCGTGCCCAGCACGTACAGGCCGCCGGCCTCGATCACCTCGTCGGCCTCCTTGGACGCCTCCTCCTTGACCTTGGGCAGCTCGGAGTGCCAGGCCGCCTCGTACTCGTCGGGCGTCTCCACCGGGTCGAGGCCACGCTCCCGCAGCCGCTGGTCGGTGAGGAAGTCGACGTTGCCACCCAGCACGATGTCCGTGCCGCGGCCGGCCATGTTGGTCGCGACGGTGACGCCGCCGCGCCGGCCCGCCACGGCGACGATGCCCGCCTCCTGCTCGTGGTACTTGGCGTTGAGGACGTTATGCGGGATCCGGCGCTTGGTGAACTGCCGCGATAGGTATTCGGAGCGCTCGACGCTGGTGGTGCCGATCAGGACCGGCTGGCCCTTCTCGTACCGCTCGGCGACGTCGTCGACCACGGCGATGTACTTGGCTTCCTCGGTCTTGTAGATCAGGTCGGACTGGTCGGTGCGGACCATCGGCTTGTTCGTCGGGATGGGGACGACGCCCAGCTTGTAGATCTCGTGCAGCTCGGCCGCCTCGGTCTGGGCAGTACCGGTCATGCCGGAGAGCTTGTCGTAGAGCCGGAAGTAGTTCTGCAGCGTGATGGTGGCCAGCGTCTGGTTCTCGGCCTTGATCTCGACGTGCTCCTTGGCCTCGATGGCCTGGTGCATGCCCTCGTTGTAGCGGCGGCCGTAGAGCACGCGGCCGGTGAACTCGTCGACGATCAGCACGTCGCCGTCGCGAACGATGTAGTCCTTGTCCCGGGTGAACAGCTCCTTGGCCTTCAGGGCGTTGTTGAGGTAGCTGACCAGCGGCGAGTTGGCGGCCTCGTAGAGGTTGTCGATGCCGAGCTGGTCCTCGACGAACTCCACGCCCAGTTCGTGCACGCCGACGGTGCGTTTGCGCAGGTCGACCTCGTAGTGCACGTCTTTTTCCATCAGCGGCGCAAGCCGGGCGAACTCGGTGTACCAGTTGGAGGCGCCGTCCGCCGGCCCGGAGATGATCAGCGGGGTGCGGGCCTCGTCGATCAGGATGGAGTCGACCTCGTCGACGATGGCGAAGTTGTGGCCGCGTTGCACCAGGTCGTCGAGCGAGTGCGCCATGTTGTCGCGCAGGTAGTCGAAGCCGAACTCGTTGTTAGTGCCGTAGGTGATGTCCGCGGCGTAGGCGACCCGGCGCTCGTCGGGCGTCATCTGCGCGAGGATCACGCCGACGTCCAGCCCGAGGAAGCGGTGCACGCGGCCCATCCACTCGCTGTCGCGTTTGGCCAGGTAGTCGTTGACGGTGACGATGTGCACGCCCTTGCCGCCGATGCCGTTGAGGTAGGCCGGCAGCACCGAGGTCAGGGTCTTGCCCTCACCGGTCTTCATCTCGGCGACGTTGCCGAAGTGCAGCGCCGCGCCGCCCATCAGCTGCACCTCGAAGGGGCGCTGGTCCAGCACCCGCCAGGCCGCTTCGCGGGCCACGGCGAATGCCTCGGGCAGCAGGTCGTCGAGGCTCTCGCCGTCGGCGTGCCGCTTCTTGAACTCGTCGGTCTTGGCCCGAAGCTCGGCGTCGGTCAGCTTCTCGACGTCGTCGGACAGGGTGTCGACGTAGTCGGCCACCCGCTTGAGACGCTTGAGCATGCGACCTTCGCCGAGGCGCAGCAACTTCGACAGCACGGTGTGGTCCCCTTTTGGGATGTCCCCTGTTGGTAGGAGTCTTCGATCAGGCGACTCCCATGGTAGGTGACGACCCCGCAAAGGCCGCCGAACCTCAGGAGCGCCTCAGGCCAACCGGATCAAGCCGTAGTCGTAGGCGTGCCGCCGGTAGACGACGCACGGCCGCTCCGTCCCCTTGTCGTGGAACAGGAAGAAGTCGTGTCCGACCAGCTCCATCTCGTAGAGCGCGTCGTCGACCGTCATCGGCCTGGCCGGGTGCTCCTTGGTCCGGACGATGCGTCCCGGCTCGTGGCCGTCGGCACCGTTGGCGGACGGGGCCTCGAGCGCCTCGGCCGGGCTGGGTCGCCCGTCGGGCTGAGGGACGACCGCGGTCGCGGCGGCCAGCGAGACCGGCGTCTTGTCCCCGTAGTGGACCTTGCGGCGGTCCTTGACGCGGCGCAGCCGGCTCTCCAGCTTGTGGACCGCGGACTCGAAGGCCGCGTAGAAGCTGTCGGCGCACGCCTCCGCCCGGCTCACGGGCCCGCGGCCGCGCGCGGTGATCTCGACGCGCTGGCAGGACTTGCGCTGACGGCGGTTGGGCGCGTGTTTGAGCTCTACATCGAAGAGGTAGATGGAGCGATCGAACCGCTCGAGGCGGGCGAGTTTCTGTGAGACGTAGACGCGATAGTGCTCGGGGATCTCCACGTTGCGGCCCTTGAACACGACCTCGGCCGTGAGTGTCGGTTCGGGTTGCGCGTCGGCCTCTGCCGGGGATTGGTCCAGAATCTGAGCGGACAGTACGGTGTTCCTTGACATACGGGACAGCTCGTTTCTCTCGTCACGTCGCACGCGCCCTGCGTGCCCGGGCTTTCACAACGCGCCGACGGGGTGGGAACGGGTCCGAGAGGGATCACCGCCGCAGGCTGCCCGCCGGAGCAAGGTGCCGAGTACTCACCCCTTCCCGTCAGCGGGGTCCCTGGAAATGACCAGTGAGCCAGACCAATGAGTCATTGAAGATTGTCCTCGACGTTAGCTCGTGTTCGCCTGGGGATGCCAGTGATTTCCCCGACCCGTAGCGAGTTCTTCACACGCAGGGACACACCTAGGGCGTGTCTGACAATGGTTTCGGGTGTTGTGCGTGAGGCTTGGGGTATGTCGCGGTTTCAGTTGCTTACCGATGCCCAGTGGGCCTTGATC
>NZ_JAZGLV010000018.1:0-104256 GCF_036409085.1 Mycobacterium sp. 050134 | reverse complement strand
ACAACCACACCCGAGCGCACCGCCCACCGCGCCCTGATGATGCCCACCCGCCAACACACCCGCACCCAAGACCGCGCCCGCCGCATCGACACCGAGCGGGCGCAACCGTATTAGGGTCGGGGCGCCCCCAGCCGGAACACCTTCCACCCGGCCTGACGCCAGCGCGCGACGTCGAGGCA
The DNA here is from genome assembly GCF_036409085.1 of Mycobacterium sp. 050134. Lineage (NCBI taxonomy): Bacteria > Bacillati > Actinomycetota > Actinomycetes > Mycobacteriales > Mycobacteriaceae > Mycobacterium > Mycobacterium sp. 050134. Next base: position 104,077 of record NZ_JAZGLV010000018.1, on the reverse strand, counting down.
GTTGCGGCCGTCGACGATCACCCGCGAGCGCACGCGGTCGGCGAGGGCGTGGGGGTCGAGCTCGACGAATTGCCGCCATTCGGTCAGCACCAGCACGGCGTCGGCGCGGTCGCAGGCCTCCTCGACCGATACCGCGTAGTTCAGCGTGGGGAACTGCCGCTGCGCGTTGTCCAGCGCCTTCGGGTCGTACACGTTGACCGCGGCGCCGTTGAGCTGCAGTTGGCCCGCCACGTTCAGCGCGGGCGAGTCGCGCACGTCGTCAGACTCGGGCTTGAACGCCGCGCCGAGCACGGCGATGTTGGCGCCCAGCAGCGAGCCGCCGCAGGCGGCGCTGGCCAGCTCGACCATCCGCGTGCGGCGGCGCATGTTGATGCTGTCCACCTCGCGCAGGAAGGTCAGCGCCTGGTCGGCGCCCAGCTCACCGGCACGGGCCATGAACGCGCGGATGTCCTTGGGCAGGCAGCCGCCGCCGAATCCCAAGCCGGCGTTGAGGAATTGGCGCCCGATCCGGGGGTCGTAGCCGAGCGCGTCGGCCAGCATGCTGACGTCGGCGCCCGAGGCCTCGCACACCTCCGAGACGGCGTTGATGAACGAGATCTTGGTGGCCAGGAAGGCGTTGGCGGACACCTTGACCAGCTCCGCGGTCTGCAGGTCCGTCACCAGAAACGGCACGGCCTCGGCGAGCAAAGGCTCGTAGAGTTCACGCACCGCCGCCTCGGCGCGCGTCGAATCCGGTTGGACACCAAGGACGATGCGATCGGGGTGCAGGGTGTCGTGGACGGCGTAACCCTCGCGCAGGAACTCGGGGTTCCAGGCGATCTCGACGTCGACCCCGTGTGGCGCCAGGGTGGCCGCCCGGTGGTTCAGCTCGGCGGCGGTTCCCACCGGAACGGTCGACTTGCCCACCAGCACCGACGATCTCGTCAGGCGCGGCACCAGCGAGTCGACGACGGCGTACACGTGCCGCAGATCGGCGGCGTACTCGCCCTTCTTCTGCGGCGTGCCGACCCCGAGGAAATGCACGTCGGCGAAGTCGGCCGCCACGTCGTAGTCGGTGGTGAACCGCAGCCGCCCGGCAGCCAGGTTCTCCTGCAGCAGCTTTCGCAGCCCCGGCTCGTAAAACGGAATGTCACCGCCGGCCAGCTTGGCGACCTTGCCGGGGTCGATGTCGACCCCGACTACCTCATGGCCCAGTTCGGCCATCCCGACGGCGTGGGTGGCGCCCAGGTAGCCGGTGCCGAAAACGGTGCATCGCATACCACCGGTGTAAGTGGCCGCGATGAGCGAACTGCATCGCCGGCCTGAGCGGGAGGCAAACGGCAGATGACAGCTGCCCTTTACCGGCTAGCGGTGACCGAAGCCACCGTGGCCGCCGCCACCACCCGGGAAGCCGGGGAATCCTCCCCCGCCGTGCGGGCCCTCGTGGTCGCCGCCGCCCGGGCCGAAGCCGGGTCCGGGGCCGAATCCGGGAGGCCCGCCGATGCGCGGCCCGCCGAGCCCGGGGATGGGCAGCGGGATCGGGACCGGGATCGGCGCCATCACCGGCGGAGGCGGCGCAGGCGCGGGGGCCTCGGGAATGGGCACCGGTGCCGGGGCCTCCGGTATCGGGGCGGGCGCCGGGGCCTCCGGTATCGGCGCCGGGGCAGGTGCCGGCGCCTCGGGAACCGGGACGGGGGCCTGCGGGGCGGGGGCGGGCACGTTTGCCTCGGGAACGGGCGCCGGCGCGGGGGCAGCGGGTGCCGGCGCGGGGGCGGGCACCGCCTGCGGGGGCGCGACGGCATGCTGGCCGGGGGCCGGCTGGACCGCGGCCGTCGGCCGGATCGCGATCGCCAGCGAGACGACCAGCGCCACCACGCCGATGACGAACACCGACGCCACCGCGGCTCCGACCAGGCGGAATCGCCGGTGCTCGCCGAGGCCCGGGACCAGTGCGGTCGCGCCGGTCGGCTCCCCGACGAAGGGGTCGTCCGGCTCGTCGGGGACGGCGCTGTAGGCCAGCGCGTCCTCGCCGAGCGTGCCGGGGGTCTCAAAGTAGCCGGGCGCCACCGCGAACGGGTTGAGGGCGCCGGTGCCGGGATCCTGCGCGTAGGCCACCGCGGCGGTCGACGAGGCGAACAGCGGCGCGTTCGCCGACGCCAACGCGGCGCCGCGGGCCAGGGCGGTCTCCGGCTCCTCCGGGGCGGCCAGCGGGAGCGTGGTCGCCGCTTCCAGGGCGGGCTTGATCATCGGGATGTCGATGCCGGAGCCGACGACGAACACGGCGTCGGGCCGCGTCTCCAGCGCCTCGACACCGGAGACCATCGTGGCGAGCTGGGCCACCGCCGCCTCGTCGTCGTCCGGCAGGGCCTGGCGGTGCACGTCCGTGACCGACCCGTCGGAGCTGTCGACGACGGCCAGGGTCGCGGTTTCGGGCTCGATGTAGAGCAGCGCGGTGCGCGCGTAGTTGGTCTGGTGGCCCACGGTCTGGGCCAGCGCGGCCGCGGCTAGGAAGGCCGAGACCAGCATCACATTTTCGACCTTGTGCGTCGCCAGTGCATCGCGCAGAGCGGCGGCCTCGATCGGGTCGGTGAAGGTCACCCCGGTCGACGCGAGCTGGTAGCCGCCCTCGGCCGCCCCTTCACGCGTCCCGAGGATCGCCGATACCACCTGGTCGGCCGCGGTAATCGTTGCTGCGTCATCGTCGGCCGGTACGTCGAAATTGTCCTGATCTACAGTGGCGCCATCCCCGTTTTGGCCTTCCACCAGGACCATTCGGACTGCTGTCGGCGCCATTGACACGCCGAGTACGGTGTCCAAAGCTCCTCCATTATTGTTTGCTAGTCCGTCACGATGAGGATGCCGTGATTGCGAAACCCAATGTTCATGACCGCTACCGAATCCCCACCCGGTGTTCCCCTAGTACCCAGACTTTACGCGGCTATTTGTCCGGGAGCGGGATCGGAATCCCGCGCTCGAGGTGACGGCGCAGCCAATCGTCGGCGCCGTGGTCGTCGTCTCGGTGTGGCGGCACCGATTGGGGCGGAGGGTTGACCCCCGGGGCGGGCACCGCGGGCGGCGGCTGGGCGGGCGCGGGGGCCGGCGGCGGGGGCGGCGCGGCGGGCGGCGGGGCCGCCGGGGGCGGTGGCTGGGCGGCCGGGGCGACGACGTTCTTGCTGATGTCGGGCCGCTGGTCCGCGTGCGACCTGATGCCGATGGCCAGCGCCAGCGCCAGCACGCCGACAACGAAGGTCATTGTCGCGCCGACGACGGCGGCCACCGGCTTGCGGCTCCGCCGCTCGGCCGCGGCTTCGACTTCGGGGCCGCCTTCGTCCTCCGGCTCGGCGCTGTAGGCGAGCCGACGCTCGGCGGTGACCGGATCGCGCGCCTCCGGCATCGCCACGGTGCGCGGCGCGCCCAGCTGCGCGTTGGCCGACGCCAGCGCGGCACCCCGGGCCAGCGCCATTTCGGGCTCCTCGGGCGCGGTGACCGACAGCGACGTCGCTGCGTCCACCGTCGGCTTGATCAGGGCGACGTCCACGCCCGAGCCGACCAGCAATACCCCGTCCGGGCGGCTTCTCAACGACGCGGCCCTCCCCGCCATGGCGGACACTTCCGCGAGCGCCGCGTCGTCGCCGCGCGGCAGGGGTCGGCGATGCACGTCGGCGACCGACCCGTCGGCCGTGTCGACGACCGCCAAGGTGGCCGTCCCCGGCTCGACCAGCAGGAGCGCGGTGCGGGAGCACTGGATCGCGCTGCCGACCGCCTGCGCCAGCGCCGCCGCCGCGACGAACGCCGAGACGAGCATGACGTTCTCGACCTTGCGCGCCGCCAGCGCGTCCCGCAGCGCGGCGGCCTTGACGGGGTCGGTCCAGGTCACCCCGCTCGACGCGAGTTGATAACCGCCCCGCGCCGCGCTCTCCCGCGTACCGAGGATGGCTTCGATCACCTGCTCGGCGGTGGCGCCCGCGGCTGCCCCGACGGGAAAGGCGTCCTGATCGACGGTCACCCCGCCCGCGGCCTGCCCTTCGACCAACACCATGCGGACGGTCTCGGGGGCCATCGATATGCCGAGTACGACGTCCACCGCTCCTCCAAAACCCTGCGTAGCTATCGGTGCCCCCCGAATCCGTGGCCTCCGCCGAAACCGTGCCCGCCGAACGGCCCGCCGAAGGGACCGTGCCCGCCGAACGGACCGCGGAAGGCCGGGCCGCCGCCGAATCGGGGCGCCGGCGGCCCGCCGATCGGGACGCGCGGTACGGGGACGAACACCGGCGGCGGAACCAGGGGAATGGGAGCCGGCGCCGGCGGGGCCACGGGGACGGGCGCGATGACGGGCGGGCCCATCGGATGTGGCGCCGCTACCGGCGCGGGCGCCGCGATTCTCGGCCTCGCCTGGATCACCGGCGGGGGCGCCGGCTTGGCCGGGACGACGATGTTCTCGTTGGGGCTGGGCCGCAGCGCCACCGTCGGGCGGATGCCGATCGCCAGGGCGATCTCGAGCGCCACCACCGCGGTAATGAAGATCACCGCCAGCGCGCTGCCCACCAGCAGGAAGGACCTGCGGCGCTGGACGCGCTCGTCCAAGCCCAGGACGGTCGGGGCGTCGGCGTCCTCGTCGGGCACCGCGCTGTAGGCCACGTTGGGCTTGCCGGTGTCGGGGACGGGCACCCGCGCGTAGGCGAGCGGCTGCGGGTCCACCTGGCCGGTGCCCGGATCCAGCGCGTACGCCAGGGCGGCGGTGGACGACACGAACAGGGGCGCGTTGGCGGCCGCCAGCGCCGCGCCCCGGGCCAGCGCCATCTCCGGCTCGTCCGGCGCGGACACCGCGAGCGGGGTGGCGGCCTCGAGCGCGGGCTTGATGAGCGGGATGTTTACTCCGGAACCGACGACGACCACACCATCGGGGGCGCCGTCGAGGCGGTCCGCGCTGCCCACCATGTCGATGAGCTCGGCCACCGCCCGGTCCTCATCGTCGGCGAGGACGCTGCGCCGCACGTCGGAGACGGCGCCGTCGGCGGTGTTGACCACCGCCAAGGTGGCGGTATAGGGCTCGACGAAGAGCAGCGCGGTGCGCTGGTAGGAGGTGGCGTCGCCAATGGCCTGTGCGAGCGCGGCCGCCGCCATGAAGGCCGAGACCAGCATGACGTTTTCGACCCTGTGGGTGACTAGCGCGTCCCGCAGCATGGCGGCCTCGACGTGGTCGGTCCACGTGACGCCGGTGGAGAGCAGCCGGTAACCGCCTTCGGCCGCGCCTTCCCGGGTGCCGAGGATGGCCGAGATCACCCGGGCGGGCGCCGTCGAGGTGCCGGTCGCGCCGCGTGCGCCGGCCCCGACATCGAAACTGTCCTGGTCGACGGCAACACCGTCGGCGCATTCGCCCTCGACCAGCACCATGCGGACCTTCGTTGGCGCCATAGAGACGCCAAGCACAATGCCCACCACCGCTTCCACTCCCCCTGGATAGCTTGCATCACTGCCACCGCACCGCACGGGCGGAAAACCCGGGATCAGCTGGGCGCCAGGCAGTCCTGCCGCACGGGGCAGCGCGGTTTTTCGGCTGGCCCCGATGTCCCGACCCTACCCGCGCGGCACGACGCCCGGTGGGCGCGAAACCCTGTGCATTGGCTGAATTGATGCGCCCTGTCGGCCATTCAGATCGACGTCAGCGTGCTTCCCACACGCACTTTTTCGCGCTCATGTCGATCTCGAGGGCAGGGCGTCAGTGGTGCCCGCCACCCCCACCGAAGCCCCCGCCATGGCCGCCGCCAAAGCCACCGCCACCGCCGAAGCCGCCACCACCGCCGAAGCCGCCGTGGCCGCCACCAAAGCCACCGAGGCCGCCGCCCCCACCGAACGGACCGCCACCACCGAACGGACCGCCCCCGCCGAACGGACCGCCACCGCCAATCGGGCCGCCGCCGATCGGGCCTCCGCCGTGGCCACCGCTCAACGGGCCGCCGCCCCCGAAGGGACCGCCGCCGCCAATCGGACCGCCACCGATCGGGCCACCACCGCCGACGGGACCGCCGCCGCCGGGCAGGTGCACCGGACCGCCACCACCGGCCGGACCGCCGGGCTCACCGCCCGGGAGGTGGATGGGGCCGCCGCCCGCGCCCGGGCCGCCCGGCCCGCCGGGGCCGCCGGAGCCGGGAATGTGGATCGGCCCGCCGCCGCCCTCGCCGCCGGGACCGGAGCCCGGGAAGGGCAGGTGCCCACCCCCGGCGCCCGGCCCGGTTGGCTTGGGCGGCGAGTCCGGAACCTGGCCGCCGACGTGCGGCGGCGTCACCGGCGGTTCCGGAACGTGTACCGGCACCTGGGGCACCACGGGCTGCGGGATGGGTAGGCGCGGGGGCGCCTGAATGACCGGCGGCGTCAGCACCGGATTGGGCAGCGGCACCCGAATCGGCGGAGGCGCGATGACCGGCGCCAGCGGCGGGATCAGCACCGGGACGGGCACCACCGGGGCCGCCGGGGCCGGAGCCGGGATCGGCGGAGCGGCCGGAAGCGGCGGCGGCGCCGCGGGGACCGGGGCCGCGGGGATGGGCGCGGCCATCGGCTTGGGCGCCGCGACCGGCTCCGGCACGTTGATCCGCTGCGCCGGCGCGGACGCTTCGACGGGCGCGGGGGCCTGCTGCGTGGGCACGATGAGGTTCTGGGCGGGCGTGGGTCGAAGCGCGACCGTCCCGGTCGTACGGATCCCGATCGCCAGCGCGATCTCCAGCGCCAGCACCGCGCTGATGCCGACGACCGCCAACCCACTGCCTAGCAGCAGCACCGGCCTGCGGCGCGGTTCGCTCGGCTCGGGGGCTAACAACCGCTCGATGACGACGGTCTGGGCGTTGGCGTCGTCGTCCGGGACGGCGCTGTAGGCCAGCTCGTCGTCGCCGCCGGGGGTGTCGAAGCTGAGGTACTCGGGCAGGACGTAGCCGTCGAGGGCGCCGGTGCCCGGGTCCTGCGCGTAGGCCAGGGCCGCCGTCGACGACGCGAACAGCGGCGCGTTCGCCGCCGCCAGTGCGGCCCCGCGGGCCAGCGCCGTCTCCGGCTCCTCCGGGGCGCTCACCTCGAACGGGGTCGCGGCCTCCAGCGCCGGCTTGATGGGGGCGATGTCGACGCCCGAGCCGACCAGGAACAGACCGCCCGGCGCCGTGGGCAACTCGCTCAGCCGGGTGAGCAGGTCGGTGAGCTGCTCGGTGGCCTCGCCGTAGGACTCGGCCTGGATGGGGCGCTGGCAGACGTCGGTGATGGAGCCGTCGGACGTCTCGACCACCGCCAGCGTCGCCGTGTCCGGCTCCACGAACAGCACCGCGGTGCGCTCGTAACCGACTGCGCCACCGACGTTTTGGGCCAGCGCGGTGGCGGCGAGAAACGCCGACACCAGCATGACGTTCTCGATCTTGTGGGTGGCCAGCGCGTCGCGCAGCGCGGCGGCCTCGAGCTGGTCGGTCCACGTCACGCCGATCGACGAGAGCTCCAGGCCCGCCTCGGCCGCGCCCTCGCGGGTGCCGAGGATGGCCGCGAGCACCCGGTCGGGCGCGGTCGCGGTCGCCGTGTCGTCGGCGGCGGCGACGTCGAATTCGTCTTCTTCAACCGTGGCGCCGTCGGCGTTCTCGCCTTCGAGCACCACCATCTGAATCGACGCCGGTGCCATCGACACCCCGAGCACGATATCCAAATCAACCCCTCCAAAGGTGTTGCGAACGGAGCCATGGTCGGGCGGAGGAGGAACCACGGACCACTTAATAATCCCCCAGAACGACGGCGCGGGGGCTCGGCGAACCTAGGTAGATCTTATGAAGTTCTGATAGGACCGCGACGGTGTCGGACCCCGCTGGCCCTGGTACTTCGACCCGACGCGCGAACTGCCGTAAGGGTGTTCGGCGGGGCTGGTCAGCCGCAAGATGCACAGCTGGCCGATCTTCATGCCGGGCCACAGGGTGATCGGCAGGTTGGCGACGTTGGACAGCTCGAGCGTGATGTGGCCGCTGAAGCCCGGGTCGATGAAACCGGCGGTCGAGTGGGTCAGCAGGCCTAGTCGGCCCAGGGACGACTTGCCCTCGAGGCGACCGGCGAGGTCGTGGGGCAGGCTGAACAGCTCGAGCGTCGACCCCAGGACGAACTCACCGGGATGGAGCACGAACGGCTCCCCCTCGGTGGGTTCCACCAGGGTGGTCAGCTCGTCCTGCTGCTGCGCGGGGTCGATGTGCGTGTAGCGGGTGTTGTTGAAGACCCGGAACAGGCAGTCGAGGCGGACGTCGATGCTGGACGGCTGCACCAGGGTGTCGTCGAACGGGTCGATGCCGACTCGGCCGCTGTTGATTTCGGCCCTGAGGTCACGATCGGAGAGCAGCACGCGACGAAGCCTATCCGCCGGCGCGCGCTCAGCGGAGGTAGGTTTCCTGGCCCGTCGGGTATCCGCCGCCGGTGCTGGTCACGTGGACGTGGTCGTAGTGGCCGAGCCGGGAGGCCTGCGCGCCTTCGGGCGTGTAGTAGACGCCGCGCCAGATCGCGTCCTGCATGCCGAAGCGTCTCGCGTTCTGCCGTACGAACGCGACAATCTCATTGCCCAGCTCGATGCCCTCGACGCTGCCGGGGTTGGGGATCATGACGTCGATCGCGAGGCCGCGGGGATGCCAGGGCAGCGGGTCGGGCCGGACGCCGCCGATCTCCCGGATCTGCGGGAATGCGGCGCTGATCGCCCGGGCCGCCAGGATCGTCCGGACCTGCAGGCCCTGCTCGGGCGCCACCCCGGCGGGCAGGAACCGGCTGCTCACCCGCAGCCTCGAGGCGCGCGTGTTGTCGCCCTCGACCGCGCCCATCAGCTGCGCGTGTCCACTGGGGACCGGCAGCGCGGCCACGATCTCCGGGGCGTAGGGCTCGCCCTCGTCGACGATCGGCTTGGCCTCGGCGCGGGCCGGCGCCGGGTGCACGTCGCCCGCTGCCGCGACCAAAACGGCAGCCGGGATGACGACCCCCACCAGGAGCCCGGGCCACCGTCGTCGTGGCCTGGGCATTTCATGCCGACCCACGCCGAGCAGATTACGGCACAATAACGAAGGAATAAACAGCGGTGTTTATAAGAATGCGTGCTCGGTTTATTTCAGGGCTATCTACCTGCGGCGATGCGATTCTCTGTCAAGTAACGGGACCTTGCTGGGCCGATTTCCGCGACGTTCGTGGGGCCGTTCGGAATGGCTCGAAGCGGTGGCGGGATCGCCCGGCGACACCCGGCGATCCTGCCCGCCGGCGCGGCCGGGGATGCTAGCCTTCTCAGGCAGCAGCGCCGATGTAGTTCAATGGCAGAACATCAGCTTCCCAAGCTGAATACGCGGGTTCGATTCCCGTCATCGGCTCCACGAGGACAGGGCGTCCCCGCGCCAAAATCAGCGCGGCTGCACCAACCCGCCCGCCGGGCGCTCCTCGACGTCGTTGAGGAGCAATTCGCGCACGGCCGGCCGCGGTCCGTACGGCCGCAGCATGGTGCTGGCCGGCCGCGGCCGCACATGCTGCGGCCACCAGAACCAGCGTCCGAGCAGGGTGGCCAGCGACGGTGTCATGAACGACCGCACGATCAAGGTGTCGAACAACAAACCCAGCGCGATCGTCGTACCCACCTGGGCCATGATCAGCAGCGGGCTGAACGCGAACGTGGCCATGGTCGCGGCGAACACCAGACCGGCGGAGGTCACCACCGATCCCGAACCGGCCATCGCGCGGATAGTCCCCGTTTTGAGCCCGGCGTGGATCTCCTCCTTGAACCGCGATATCAACAGCAGGTTGTAGTCCGAGCCGACCGCCAGCAGCAGGATGATCGCCATCGCCAGCACCATCCAGTGCAACTTCATGCCCAGGATGTACTGCCACAGGAGCACGGAGAGTCCGAACGAGGCGCCCAGCGACAGCAGCACCGTGCCGACGATCACAACGGCCGCCACGGCGCTTCGGGTGATCACCAGCATGATGATGAAAATCAGTGTGGCCGCGGCGATTCCGGCGATCATCAGGTCGATGTTGGAGCCGTCGTGCATGTCTTTGTACGTCGCGGCGGTGCCGCCCAGGTAGACCTTGGCGCCCTCCCAGGGGGTGCCCTTGATCGCCTCGTGCACGGCCTGCTTGATCGGTCCGATGTGGTTGATGCCTTCGGGAGTCGCCGGGTCGCCCTCGTGGGAGATGATCAACCGGACCGCGTGCCCGTCCGGCGAGATGAACTGCTTGAGGCCCCGCGCGAAGTCCGGGCTCTTGAACGCCTCCGGCGGAAGGTAGAACGTGTCGTCGTTCTTCGCCTTGTCGAAGGCGTCGCCCTGGGCGGTGGCATTGTCGGACTGCGCCCTGGCCTGTTCGTTGAGGCCCATGGTGGTCGCGTAGTTCGACATGACGGTGTCGAGGTTGCGCTGCTGACTCTCGATCTGCGGCGGTATGAGCGCCACCAGCTTCGGCTGGATCTGATCCAGCTTGTCGAGGTTCGCGCTGAGGTTCACGATGTTCTGGGCCACCTGGTCGATGCCGTCGAGCGCGTTGAAAATCGACCGGATCGCCCAGCAGACCGGGATGTCGTAACAGTGCCGCTCCCAGTAGAAGTAGCTGCGGATCGGCCGGAAGAAGTCGTCGAAGTTGGCGATGTCGTCGCGCAGCGATTCGGTGATATGCACGGTCTCTTTGGTGAGCCGGGTCGTTTCGTGCGTGGTGTTGCTGAGGTCCTGGGTCACCTGCATCTGCTCGTGCAGCGTTGCCATCGTCTTGCGCAGCTCGTCTGCCTGCTTGAGCAGGTTTGCCGCCTGCTCGTCTTGATAATGCTGGGTCTGGATCCGCCCCGCGGCTTGCGCGCCCATCTGGAAACCGAGGGTGCTGTGGTCGAGCGGCGTGCCCAGTGGCCGGGTGATGGTCTGCACCCGACCGATGCCGGGGATGTGGAAGACCGCCTTGGCGACCTTGTCCAGGATCAGGAAATCGGCCGGGTTACGCAGGTCGTGATCGGTCTCGATCATCAACAGCTCGGGATTGAGCCGAGCCTGGTCGAAGTGCCGGTCCGCGGCGGCATAACCGACATTGGCCGGGGTGTCCCCCGGCAGGAAGTGGCGGTTGTCGTAGTCCGTCTTGTACCCGGGCAGGGCGAGCAAACCCACCAACGCGATCCCGATGGTCACCGCGAGAACCGGTGCGGGCCAGCGGACGACGGCGGTGCCGATGCGACGCCAGCCCCGGGTCGCCAGCTTGCGCTTCGGATCCAGGAGCTTGAAGAACGAAGCCACGGTCAGCACCGCGGGGCCCAGGGTCAACGCCGCGAGCACCGCGACCAACATGCCGACGGCACACGGTGCGCCCAAGGACTGGAAATACGGCAGCCGGCAGAAGCTCAGGCAGTACATCGCGCCGGCGATGGTCAGGCCCGACCCGAGCACGACGTGCGCGGTGCTGTGGAACATGGTGTAGAAGGCTTGTTCGCGATTCTCGCCCAGACCGCGGGCCTCGTGGTAGCGGCCGACCACGAAGATGGCGTAGTCGGTGCCGGCGGCGATGGCCATCAGCACCAACAAATTGTTGGCGAACGTGGAGAGTCCGATGATCTCGTTGTTGGCCAGGAAGGCAACGACGCCTCGAGCCGCGGCCAACTCGATGAACACCATCGCGAGCATGATGAGCATGGTGGTAACCGAGCGGTAGACGAACAACAGCATCACCACGATCACCACAAACGTGACAAGAGTGACGAGCGCGACGCCCTTCTCGCCGGCATGGGACTGGTCGGCGAACAGCGGACCCGGGCCGGTGACGTAGGCCTTGATTCCGGGCGGCGCGGGCACGGACTCCACGATCTTGCGCAGCGCCAGGGCAGACTCGTCCGCCTCCCCGCCGCCCATGTTGCCGGCGAGGTAGACCTGGACGTACGCGGCCTTTTGATCGTGGCTCTGGGAGCCCGCCGCCGTCAGCGGATCGCTCCAGAAATCCTGGACGTGCTGAACGTGTTTCTTGTCTTGCTCGGCGCGCTTGACGATCTCGTCGTAGTAGCGGTGGGCTTCTGGCCCGAGGGGCTTGTCGCCTTCCAGCAAGATCATGGCCGAGTTGTCGGAGTTGAACTCTTTGAACGTCGACCCGACCTTCATCGTCGACTGAAAAGATGCCGCGTCAGTCGGACTCATCGACACCGAGTGATTTTTGGCGACGGCCTCCAGCTGCGGGGCCGCGGTGTTGGTGACGAACACGATGCCCAACCAGACCAGGACGATCGGCAGGGCAAGCCGATGGATCATCCGCGGCAGGAACGGCGGGATCAGCGGCTGCGAGATTGGCGGCGCGGCAGATTCCACCGCGCTCGGCTCGCTCATGCGGACTTGTCCAGGCAGTAGACGAAGGGGTTCACGGTTTCGTTGGCATCCGAGCGATTCGGAGCCTTGATGACGTCACCGTGGCCGTCGTGGTTGTTGACGACGAATCGGCAGGCGATCCAACTGCCGTCTCCTTGCGCCACCAGGTTTGCCGGGATGCCGGGTTTCGTTGAACTCAAAACTATGCTCCAGGGCAAGGGCACGTTCAGTGCCTGCTGCGGATGGGAATTTTCGTCGAGGTAGTTGATGGTCGCCGTGCTGCCCGGTGAGCCCCAGACCTCGAGCGTGATCGTCTTGGCGTTGAACTGGTCGAGAACCTCCCCCGACGTGCCGCCACCGAACGCGCCGCTGTGGACGCCGAAGATGCCGTGCAATCGGTATACGACGAATCCCGACACCGCGACGACGGCCGCGATCGTGAGCACCAACCAAAAACGCCCCAGCAACCCCTTTTTCGGCGCACGCCGGGGGCCGACCGTGTCGCGCTCGCCGCCCGCGGAGCCCTGCTTCTTCAGCGGTTCGGTTCTCGGCTCAGTCGCGGCCGGCTCAGGCCCCGAGCGCTCGACGAGTTCGGGACCGTCTTCACCGGTTGCAGTTCGCCAAGCCAAAGCGCTCCGCCCTCCTTTCTGAGTTTCATGAGGATCCCGAGATCAGGCCGATGCAGGTGGCCGTCAGCAGGCGGGTGAGGGCGGTGGCGAAGTCCAGATTCCACTCGGGCGGAACCACTTCGGGCTCCTCGGCGTAGATGTCGGTCAGGTGCTTCGGCGGGTTCGCGACTTGCCACAGCGTCGCCGCCAGCGAGTAGGCGGCCAGCAGGATGTCCAGCGAGCCCGATCGTCCGAGTTCGGGCAGCGCGCATGCGATCGAATCGGCCAGCGAGAGTGTGGCCGCGGTGCTGATCCGCCTGACCTCGATGACCCGCTCGGCGTCCACCTCGTGTTCCAGGTGCAGGTGCAGGTTGGCAAGCAGGTCGCAGAACAACGGGTCCTCGGCCAGGGCTTCGGCCAATGTCTCGGCGATGCGCGACGGCGACTTCGCGCCGGGCTCGGCCAGCTTCTCCGACACGGTGTTGGACCACCGCACCCAACCCTCGGCGGACAGCCGCAGCAGGACTTCCTTGTACGAGGTGAAGTATCGGCGTACCGCCGAATAGTGAATTCCGACGCGGCTGGCGACCGCGGTCAGGGTGACCGACGCGACGCCCGTTTCCATTGCCAGCGAGCGCGCGGCTTCCACGAGGGCCTCCGCACGTTGGCGCTTCTCTTCCTCGGTGCGGGCGCGCTGGAATGTTAGTTGCGCCACAGGCGGAGTGTAACGCACATGATGTGATTTGTATAACGCACAAGGTTTGCGCGCGCACTACCCCGCAGCGTTCGGCAGCAGGGCCGGGCAGTTCCCGGCCGCGTCCGCGACCAGCTCGAAGTGCCACGGTTCGTTGGCGTAGATCCGGCACAGCCCGAAGCGGGGTCCGTTGGCGGTGAGCCACTGGTCGGCGCCCACACCGGAGACGTCGACGGCCTCGCCAACAACGTGTTTGGACGCCGCCGGCGTCTGCACGTACTGGCGCGCCGCGGCCATGCTGCCGTAGGTCCGCACGGCCTCGTCGAGCAGGCGCTGTTGCAGCGCGGGCGATCGCCAGCCCGACGTGATGGTCATCGTGATGCCCTGCGCCCCCGCCGCGGTGGCGGCGTTCTGAATGGCGCTCAACAACGCCGGATCGAGGCGCCCGATCGCCGGGTTCTGGACGTCGAACGGGCTCAGCGGGCGTCCGTCGGGCAGCGAACCATCGCCCGGTTCGGTGGCCGGATCCAACGGCACGGCGTGGTCGGCGAGCCTGACTCCCGCCGGGCTCGGCGCAGCCGCTAGAGACAGGGCGGCGACCACCGACAGGACCCAGCCGATTCGCACTTCCGTCACCCGATGTCCTTGCTGACGTCGACGGGCGCGGTGGAGCCGTCGGTGCGGTGATCGGAGGTGTCGCGGCATTCGCCGTCGACCTTGACGCCGACGTGCCGGACCAGGGTGACCGACGGGGGCGGCTGCGGCGCGACCGTGAGGATGATGTTGACGCCGTTCTTCTTCAGCGTCTGCCCGTGGGATACGAAGTCGGACTGGGTGCTCCAGCCGTCGGCGACCAGCCCCTTGACCACCGCTTGCGGGTCGGCGGGTTGATCGTGGGGGACGCCGGGCATCCAGAGCGACAGGTCGACCACCCCACGAAAGGGCGGCTCCCCCTGGTCATTACACGAATCGTAGCTGAAGTTCGCCTCGGTCACCTCGGCGCGTAGCGCCCGCACGATGTCGCGGGAGGCGTCGATGACCTGGGCGCGGGCCTGCGCCGGCGACAGTGGGTGGCTCACGGTCTCAGAGCATCCGGCCACGATCAGGCCGACCGTCGACGCGAAGAAGGCGGTCCTCGCCAAGCAGGTCCACACTCGTCACTTCCTTCCGCTGGTCCTGGCGTTCAAGGTCATCCGGCCGCCCCGCTGTGGCGGTGGCCGAGGGTCGGTGTTCGGACGGCTTCGGGGTCGACCCATTGCGGCATCCCGTACTCGCCGCGATGGTGCGCGGTCATGCCGTCGTGTTGCAAGGCGTCACCGTGCCCGGACACCACGTCACCCATGCTGAACAGCGACTCCGATCCGTCGTCGAAGTAGTGCGAATGGTCGTAGATCGGGTTGGCGGTGTAGGGCGGGTTCTCGGCCTTGAAGCGGGTGGCGCCGAAGCCGTCGACGGACGGGTCGTCACCGAGACCGACCAGCCTCGGCCCCACGGCGCCCGGCCCATAACCGTTGGGGGACCACGTGACCGAGTCCCCGGACGCCGCGCCCACATACAGGTGCCCGCCCGGCGCCAGATGGAAATCGGCCGCGGAGTGCGCCAGGTCCGTGCCCGGCGAGCCGACCAGCACCACGTCGTTGGCGTGCATGCCGAAGCCCGCCGCCGCGTCGGACACCACGGTGGAACCGTAGGAGTGCCCGACCACCGTCACGTGCGACGGCGCGCCCAGGTGGGTGACCGGCAGGGCGTTGACGTCGGCGGCCAGCAACTGGCCGCCGGTTCGGGCCATGTTCGGCTCCCACAGGCCGGGGTCGTACCAGACATTGGGGGCGTCGTAGCCCACCCACATGATCACCGACGTCTGCTTGTTCCAGTCGGCGCGGGCCGACTCCTGGTACAGGCGCACGCCGTCCGGGTTGGACAGCGTCCCTTCCCGCACCCCGCTGCCCAATCCTTTGACCACGACCGCCGTGTTGTCGGCGGTGTCCGGATCGCCCATCGCGATGGCGGCGGCGCCCTCGCCGCCGAAGGCGTCCGGCTGGTACTTGAGCAGATACACCGGCGGATGCCGGCCGAACGCATCCTCGGCCTTGGCCGAGGTGTTGAGGCCGTTGCGGGCCTGAACGGCGTTGGTATAGCGCATGACCGCGTTCGGCGACAGGTCGTACCTGGCGGGGTCGGCCAGCACGTCGTCGATCGAAATCCCATTCTTGGCAAGGTCTTCCACGCGGTGCAGGTCGTCGTTCATGACGGCCTCGTTGACGTCGCTGCGGGCGGCGACCGGGACCCCGTTGAGGTTGCCGAGCTCCTGGGGATGCTCGGCGATGAGGCGTTGCCGGTCTTCGGGTGTCAGGGATGTCCACCAGCTGTGCGCGTCCTCGGGGCCGTTGTTCGGCGGGGGGATTCTGGTGTCCGCGTCGACCGGACGCAGGATGTCGGGGTCATAGCCGTCGGCGCGCAGGTTGCCGAGCGAGCCCTGCAACGTGTTCGAGTAGCCACCGCGAATCGATTGCAATTGCTGAAGGGCCGACCGGGTGTCGTCGCCGGCGTCGGCTTTCGCGTCGTTGATCAACGACCGCAGCTCGTTTCTGGATATCGCGTCGAGGCCGGGATCCTGCAGATCCTTCATCGCCGCGCCGATGAGTTTGTCGAGCAGCTGCAGCTGCCGTTCCAATGCGGCGATTTCCCCGGCTCCGGCCTGTTGCGCCTCGGCCAGCGCGGCCGCGACGTTCTCCAAGTCGGCGCCGATTCTGGGTAGCCGCTCGGATTGCGCGCCGAGCGATTTCATCACCCGCCGCACCTCGGCCGAATCGTTGATCGGGTGGTCGCCGTTGCGGTGGTTCCAGGCGGCGTCGAAGCGCTTGCGCGCCTGCTCGAAGGCGTGGTCGGCCTCCGCGGTGTGCCGTCCCGCCCCGTGAAAGGCCTCGGCCAGGCTCGAGATCTGCGCCGGGTTGCCGGCCTGCAGACTCCGGTCGATCTCCCAGGGATCCCCACCAGCCCGGGCGATCAGATCGGCGACGTTCAGCCAGACCAGCCGCATCGCACCGCCAAAACCTTCACGCTTTTCTCCCCGGACTGGCTTATCAGGCTACCCCGGCGGGCGCGGCGGCGCCCTTCACCGGCCCGTCGCCGCCTTTTCACCCCGAATCCGCCGCGCGACGTATTCACGCGCCGTTTTTCGTGTAAAAATTCGCCATCTAATTCGCGCGGCAAACACTAAGGAGAAGCAGCTATGGCAGTGCAACGGCGCTCTCGCCGATTGGTTTCGGCAGCACTGGGCGGCCCGCTTCTTGCCGCCGGGGTTGTCCTGGCCGGCCCGGCCCAGGCCGACGACACCTCCTACCTCAACGACCTGCACAACGTCGGCATCCACGACGTCGGGGGCGGCGACCCGGCGCTGTTGGTGTCGGGCTGGAAGATCTGCTCGCAGTTGAGCGCCGGGGCCACCCCCGCGCAGCTGATCGGACTGGCGCTGCAGCGCTCCGACGGGGACCTTGGCGCCAAGGGCCTCAACCCCATTCAGGCCAACGACCTGATCGCCTACGCCCAGCGGGACCTCTGCCCGTCCGCGTAGGGCAACCGTCAGTCGCGTTCGGGGAGCGGGCGAAACACCTGCAGCGCCCGGTATTTCGCCGTGAAGATGGCCTGGTCGTACTTCTCGCCGAACTCGCCGACCTCGCCGTCGCGCGCGATCACCGTCGGTCCGTCCACGGCGGAGAAGCGGAACTCGGGCACCTGCAGCTCGTGGTAGAGCGGGCTGCGCTGCAGGCGCCCAAACGCGAGCGCGGTCAGGATCCGCACTCTGGCGAGCGGGCGGCCGGCCTCCAGGATGCGGACGTCGATCAGGCCGTCGTCCATGCGGGTGCGGCGGGCCGGCGCGAATCCCGTTGGCAGATAAAGCGAATTACCGAGGAAGAACAGCGACGTCAGCAGGGTCTTGTTGTCGTAGCTGATCCGGACGGGCCGGCCCTTGCGTAGCGTGTGCAGCATCGCGTAGAAGCCGGCCAGCGGCTTGCCGATCCGCTTCTCCAGCTTCTCCCGCTGCTCGACGAACATCGGATAGGCGCCGATGCTTGCGGTGTTGACGACCATCTGGCTTTCGTTGAAGCACACCACGTCGACGCAGGCGACGCTCCCCCGCCGGATGGCGTCCACGGTCTTGGCCACGCTGTCGCAGCCGATGTCCTTGGCGAAGTGGTTGAACGTTCCGGCGGGGAAGACCGCCAGCGGCAGGTCCGCTTCGATCGCGACCGTCGCGGCGGTCGCCACGGTGCCGTCGCCGCCGCCCACCGCCAGCACCTCCGCGCGCCCGGCGGCGTCGCGCAGCACCTGCAGCGGGTCGTCGTCGGGGCCCAGTTCGCGGATTTCCGCCTTGGGCAGCGCGCCGCGCACCTCGTCGACGATGCGGGCCCCGGTGCCGCTGCCCGACTCCGGGTTGATCACCAACACCACCCCGGAACCGTCGGGGCGCTCCGGCGACTGGACGCGCAGGGGTTCGGTTCGGGGCCGGGCGGTTTCGGCGATGGGCGGCACGAGCCGGCCGCCGAGCACCGCGACGCCGGCGCCGATGCCGAATCCGGCGACCACGTCGCCGGGATAGTGCGCGCCCGTCGCCACCCGCGACAGCCCGACCAGCCCGGCCAGCACCGCGAGGCCGAAGCCCAGCATCGGGTTCTCCAGTCCGACCCCCGCCGCGAACGCGGCTGCGCTGGCCGAGTGCCCGGACGGCAGCGAGTTCGACGCCGGCCGGCGCCGCACCTGCCGCACGAGCGGCACCAGCTCGTAGCCGGGACGCGGCCTCCGGCGAATGCGCTTGGCGACCTGGTTGGTGACCAGGCTGGTGACCCCCAGCGACACGACGCCACGAATGGCGCCGCGTTGGGCGGAATTGTTGCCCGACGCGGCCAGAGCCGCCGCGATGGCCAACCAGAGCTTGGAGTGGTCGGCCGCGCGCGTGAGCGGCGGCATGACCGTGTCGAGCAGCGGCGTGGACGTCTCGGCGATCGTCGCGAAGATCTCCCGGTCCAGGGTCCCCAGCCCCCGGGTGATCTGCTTGATGCCGCGCGCGCGTCGCCAGGACCGCTTGTCCATTCGCTACACCCTAGAGTTCAGGCCGATGGCGGAAGAGTTCAGGCCGATGGCGGATCTCCCGGGTGAGTGGCTGCGCAACGCCGGACGGCGGGGCGTGCCCCGCCACGTCGTTGCCGAGATCGCCCGACGCCACGGCATCACCCCCGACAGTTTTCGGGTCCTCGACGGCATGGAACAGCTCAGGGATCCCGACGGCAAGTCCTTCTTCCTGCTCCCGCCCGGCATCCCGGGCGGCGGGGCGCGCCGGGCGACGCTGCTGACCTACGTCCTCAACGCGGCCACCGACTACGGCGCGGCGGGGGACGGCGGCGACTTTCCCCCGACGCCCTACTCGGCCGACGAGGTCGCGCGGATCGCCGAGCGGCAACGCGCCAACGCCTGGACGTACGCCCGCGACGTCCGGTTCGTCCACCGCAACGGCGGCCGACTCGTCACCACCCCGAACGGCATCCTGATGGGCGCGGGCGGCAACTGGATCCAGCGGCAGTTCTGCCAGCGGGGCGGCACCACCTGGGGCGACATCTTCATGCTCAATTTCGGCGCCGTCGCCGACCCGGCAGCCCACCTGCGCCGCATCGTCCGGTCGGGACGCGCCTGGCACGTCGACCTGGACCGGTTGCTGCACCACGAGGAGCGGCACTCCCGGCAGTGGGCGGCCAAGGGCTACGCCGGCATGGTCCGGGATTACGCGTGGGAGCTGGTGCGCGAGCTGGCCTTTCGCAAGACGAACCGGCTCGAGGAGGACGCCGGCCTGTCCGACGGCGGCTATCGGTGATGGGTTAGGGCGTCGATCCCGTGGTAGAGGATCATCGCGCCGATCACGACGAGGACCGCGGCGAGCAGGGCGGCGTTGTTTTTGTCCATCCATTCCTTGAGCCGCGCCAGCGTGTCGTCGAGGCGGCTGCCCGCGGCGGCGTAGGCCAAGATCGGGACCGCGACGCTCGACGCCGCGACGACGACGAAGAAGGCGGCGGCCAGCCAGTCGCCGGCCGCCCCCAGCCCGCTGCCGCCGATCGCCAGGCCGGCCGGCACACAGATGAGCGCGACGTCGGGCCGCACCGCGGCCAGCGCCGCCCCCATCAGCCCCGCCCGGGTGGGCGTGATCGTACTGAACGACCGCATCCAGCCCGGCTGCTCGCTGTGGCCCCGCCGGGTGAACCACTTGACGATGCCGTAGACGATCAGCAGCGATCCGAGGACGACCCGCAGCCAGGACGACCACCTCGGCGGGGACTTGTCGAGACCACCCAGCAGGCCGGAGGCCGCGACAGAGATCGCGGTCAGCGCGGCCAGGCTAAACAACCAACCGCCAAGGAAGGCAAGGCCGCTCGGCCGCGGTCGGGGCGCCTGCAACACCAGCACCGCCGGGATGACGGTGAGCGGCGAGAGCGAGATGACCAGGCCGAGGGGGATGAGACCGGTCCCGACCGTAACCCAGCTTCCTGCCATGGGCAGCAATCTACGCGACCGGCGGCTCCTACAGCGCGTGAATTCCGTTGTAAAGCACCATCAGTCCGATCAGCACCAGGACGACCGCGAGCAGCGCGGCGTGGTTTTGCTCCATCCAGACCTTGAGCCGTTCCAGCGCGTCGTCAAGGCGGTCGCCGGCCGCAACGTAGCCGAGGATGGGGATGGCGACGCTGGACGCGGACGCCGCGACGAAGAAAGCCCCGGCCAGCCAGGCGCCGGCGCCGAGCCCGTCGCCCCCCAGGGCCAACCCCGCCACCGCGCAGATGATCAGCACCTCCGGCCGCACCACGGCCAGCACCGCGCCGGTGACGCCGGCGCGCACCGGGGTCAGCCGGGAGAACGACCGCATCCAACCCGGGGCACTGCCCTCGCGATGCCGGGTTAGCCACCGGTAGGCGCCGAACAGGATCAACGCCGACCCGAAGGCCACCCGCACCCACGACGCCCACGCCGGCGGCGACTTGTGCAGCCCACCGAGCAGGTCGGAGGCCCCGACGAACAGCGCGGTCAGCGCCGCCAGGCTCAGCACCCAGCCGCCGAGGAACGCCAGGCCGGTCGGGCGCGGCCGGGGCGCGTGCAGCACCAGCACCGCCGGGATGACCGTGATCGGCGACAGCGCGATCACCAGCGCCAGCGCGAACAGCCGGACCAGCAGCGCTCCCCAACTTGTCTCCACGGGCAGGAATCATCGCATCTGCCGGCTAACTTTTGCGGCGCAACGTCCAGGCCGGCACCCAGTGGGTCACGGTCTTGCGCTTCGAGCCGTAGGCGATCGGGTAGGTGACCAGCCCCCACCAGTCGCCCTGCTCGCAGATGCCCCAGCAGCTCAACCGGCCCTCGACGACCTTGTGCAGCTGCAGCCCGTTGGGCTGATACCGGCCCGAGCGGTGCGGCTCGCGCGGAAAGAGCACGGTCAGGTCGACCAGGACTGTGATCGGCGGGCGCACCACCCGAAACGGGCTGCGCACCGGCCGCCCGTTGTATCCGATCGACGCGAGGTCGCCCATCGATCGATCATACGTTCGAATGGCAGCATAGCGGTGTGCTTCGCGGCGGCCTGCGGACGACGCCGAAGGGCGCGCTGGACCCGCTGATCGTCGCGGTGGTGGCCGCCGCGGTGAGCCTGGCCGGCGCCGCTCGGCCGTCGTTCTGGTACGACGAGGCGGCGACGATTTCGGCGTCCTACAGCCGCTCGCTCGGCCAGTTGTGGCACATGCTCGCCAACGTCGACGCCGTGCATGGCCTGTACTACCTCGTCATGCACGGCTGGTTTCGGGTCTTTCCGCCCACGGAGTTCTGGTCCCGGGTGCCCAGCGTCCTGGCCGTCGGGGTCACCGCGGCCGGCGTCGTCGTGCTGGCCCGGCAGCTCTCGACGCGCACCGCCGCGCTGGCCGCCGGGGCCTTCTGCGCGATCCTGCCGCGCGCGACCTGGGCGGGCATCGAGGCGCGGCCGTACGCGCTGTCGATGGCGGCCGCCGTCTGGCTGACGGTGCTGCTCGTCCGCGCGACGCGGAACCCGAGCGGGTGGTCCTGGTTCGCCTACGGCGTTGCCGCGATCGCGTCGGTCCTGCTCGACGCCTACCTGGTGCTCATGTTGCCCGTGCACGCGGTGTTCCTGGGCACCCATCGGCGCGCCCGAAAGGTGTTGGTGCGCTTCGTCACCGCCTCGGCGGTGGCGGTGTGCGCGCTGGCGCCGTTCCTCGCCGCGGTCGCGGGGCAGGCACACCAGATCAAGTGGGTGCCGCCGATCGGCCGCCGCACCCTCGAAGACGTGGTGGTTCAGCAGTATTTCGAACGCAGCCCGTGGTTCGCCGTGTTGGCGGCGGGGCTCGTCGCCGCGGCCGTCGCCTCGTGGCTCACGGCGTCCGGGCCCGCCGGGGGCGATCGGCAGCTGCTCACGATCGCGGTCGCGTTGCTGACCATCCCGACGGCGCTGATCGTGGTGTGGTCGGCGCTTTTTCACCCGATCTACACGCCGCGCTACCTGTCCTTCACCGCACCGGCGATGGCCCTGATCCTCGGCGTCTGCGCGGCCGCGCTCGCCGTTCGGCCGTGGGTGCCGGCGGCGCTCGTCGTGGTGTTCGCCATCGCCGCCGCCCCAAATTACGTGATGGCGCAACGCAATCCATACGCGAAATATGGGATGGACTACAGCCAGGTGGCCGACCTAATCGGGGCGCAGGCCGCGCCCGGCGACTGCCTGCTGGTCAACGACACGGTGACGTTCATGCCGGCTCCCATGCGCCCGCTGCTGGCGGCCCGGCCGGACGCCTACCGAAAGCTGGTCGACCTCACCCTGTGGCAGCGCGCCACCGACCGCAACGACGTCTTCGACACCAACCTGATCCCCGAGGTCGTCGCGCAGCCGTTGAGCCACTGCCGGGTGGTGTGGATCATCACCCAGGCCGACCCGTCGCTGCCGGCGCACGAGCAGGGGCCGGCGCTGCCGCCGGGCCCGGTCTACGGCCCGACGCCGGCCTTCGCTGTCCCGCACGACCTCGGGTTCCGGCTGGTCGAGCGCTGGCAGTACAACCTGGTCCAGGTGATCAGGGCGGTGCGGTGACGCCCGGTGACGCCTACCAGATGCGCAGGTAGTCGATGAGCATCGAGCACGGGAAGACGCCCTGGGCGGGGTCGCCGGCGCCGACGCCGCCGACCGCCAGCGTGAACATCGGGGTCATCCAGTAGCCGGGGTTGTTGAACGGCCACCGCAGGTCGGTCGGGTTGCCGTGCACCGGGATGGGCTTGTTCGGCACGCTGAAGTAGGGCTTGGCGCCGTCGACGTAGTCCCGCCAGAACTGGAATCCGTCCTCGCCCCAATGCATGCGCCAGGTGTGCCAGTTGCCGTCGACCATGCCGGGGATGGACTTGCCCTCCCAGGTCTTGCCGTTGGAGGCCGCGTGCACCGTGGTGCCCGGCGCCCACTGGCCGTTGCCGTACCACTCGAAGATGTCGACCTCGCCGTCGGGCAGCGGATCCTCATTGACACCCCAGAACGAGGGCCACAGGCCGGGGAATAGGCAGTCCAGCTTGATCCGGGCTTCCCAGGTCTGGTTGATCATGCTGCGGAAGTTTCCGCGCAGCTTGCCGCTGTAGTAGGTGTTGCTCATCAGGTCATGGGTGGCGCACAGGACGAGGTTGGAGTGCCCGTCTTGGAACACGTTCTGGCGGTCGTCGCGGTAGATGCCGTCGACCGGCGGGAACACGTCGTCCTGCCAGGTCTGGATCGTCCACTTGGCCGGGTCGGGCGGCGAGCCCGCCGGGCCGTCGAACTCGTCGTCGAAGATGTAGGGCCCGCCCGCCGCGGACGGTGGCGCCTCGGGCGCCGACGGGGCGGCCCACGCCCCCGGCATCCGCATCGCGGCCCCCAGCATGCCGACCCCCGTCATCAACAACATGCTGCGACGATCCATTTGCTACCACCAATCCGTTAACCGGGCCGCATATACCCCGCCCGCGTTCTCCCCGTAGGTCACTTTCGCAAACGGTGTTATGAAATCATGCGCCGGGGTTGGCCGCATCCCGCGGTATGCCACGCCCTGCGGCGGTCAACCGCATCCCGGCGTCTGGCCGGACCCTCGCGCTTCGGGCGCTTTCCCGCCGCCGGTGGTATCAAGGAAGTTGATACTCCGATGCGGAGACGAGGAAAGGAATTGACGATGTCTGGTGGATTTTTCGGCGGCTTCGGCGGCCCCGGTTTCGGGGGTCCGGGCTTCGGCGGCGGCTGGGGCGGGCCCGCCTGGGGTCACGGGCCCGGCGGCCCGGGTGGCCCCGGCTTCGGTGGCTTCGGCGGCGGCTTCGGTAAGCACGGCCGGCCGGGGCTGCGGCGGGCGGCGTTCGTGACCGCCGCGCTGCTGCTCGACGGACCGGCCGACGCGGCTCAGATCGTGCAGCGGGTATCCGACGCGACCGAGGGCGCGTTCACCCCGCCGCAGGACCTCGCGGAGCTCGCCATCGGCGTGCTCGCGGGTCGGGGTGTGGTCAGCGTCGACGGCGGCGTGGCGACGCTCACCGAGCTCGGCCGCAACCTGCTCGCCTGGCGGGGCGTCAGCAGCGAGACCGCGCACGCCTTCCTGGGGCGAGCGGCGAAGTTCGGCGACGTGTTCAAGATCCGCCGGGAGCTCTTCGAACTCGCCGGGCTGGCCCGCACCATCACCTGGACCGGCACCGACGAGCAGAAGCAACAGCTCGCCGAGACCCGGGCCAAGGTTCTGGAGGCCCTGACCGACGCGAAGAAGGCGCTGCACCGCGCGCTCGGCGAGGGTTAGCCAGGCCCTGCGGGGCGGCCGGGCGATCTAACCGGACGCGGGTTCGCTCAGCTGGACCAGCATCTTGCCGATGTTGGCCCCGGTGAACAGGCCGTTGAGGGCATCGATGCAGGACTCGACGCCCTCGTACACGGTCTCGCGGTGCCGGATCCGGCCCTCCTGCTCCCAGCCGCGCAGCGCGGCGAACGCCTCGTCGAAGCGGCCCCAGTCGTCGAGCGCGTTGAAGCCCTGCATCACCGCGGTCTTGGAGAGCAGGTTGACGTAATTGGCGGGGCCGGGGTGCTCTCCGCTCAGGTAGCTGGAGATCACGCCGCAGAGCACCACCCGGGCCTTGGTGGCCAGGCGTCCGAGCACGGCATCGAGGATCGGGCCGCCGACGTTGTCGAAGTACACGTTGACCCGCCGCGGGCAGTGCTCCCGCAGGGCCGCGGTCAGGTCGTCGTTCTTGTAGTCGATGCACGCGTCGAACCCGAAGTCCTCGACGACCGCGCGGCACTTCTCCGGCCCGCCCGCGATGCCCACCACCCGGGCGCCCGCGATCTTGGCGATCTGACCCGCCACCGATCCGGTGGCGCCGGCGGCGGCCGAGACCACGACCGTCTCGCCGGGCTGGGGGCGACCGATGTCCATCATCCCGATGTAGGCGGTCGCCCCGGTCGGGCCGTACACGGACATCACCGCCCGCTGGTCGACCTTGACCTTGCCCGGGATGGGCGTGCTGAAGACGTCGTCGCGCACCAGCACGTACTCCTGAAAGCCGGTCAGGGTGGTGATGACGTCGCCCACCTCGTAGGCCGGGCAGCGCGACGCGACCACCTCGCCGATCCCGGCCGCCCGGATGACCTCGCCCAGCTGCACCGGCGGCAGGTAGCCCTGCTGATCGTTCAGCCAGGTGCGGACCGCGGCGTCCAGCCCCACGTAGGTGGTGCGGACCAGCGCCTCGCCGTCGGCGGGCTCGGGCGCGGTCCCGGTGACCAGTTCCGTGTCACCGGAACCGACCAGCCCAGTCGGCCGGCGGCGCAGCACGATCTGGCGGTTCGGCAAGGCGAGCACGATGCGTAAAGCTACCGAAAGCGCCGGCAAATCCCCGGCAAATCTCGTGGAAAACGCCCAGCGGAATGGCATATTCGGTCCATGGGTTCAGAGGAAGATCCCGAAGACCGGATCCGCGAACTCGAGCGACCGCTGGCCGACACGGCCCGGGCCTCCGAGCTGAACGCGCCCGGGCCCGCGGCGCAGCCGTATCCGCCGGGCCCGCCGGGTCCCCCGCCGCCGGCACCGTGGAGCTACGGCGGCCCGTTCCCGGGACCGCCGCCGCAGCCCTCGGGCAACCGCACGTGGTGGATCCTCGGCACCCTCATCGTCGTCGGCGCGCTGGCCCTGGCCGGCGGGATCGCCGCGTTCGCGGCCCACCAGTTCTCCGGCGTCCGGTCGATCATCGAATCCCCGCCGACCGGCATCACCGCGCCGCCGGGCTCGACGTCGCCGTCCCCCCGCAGGACGACGACACCCAAGTCCTCGACGGCTCCGACGTCACCGGCGCCACCGCCGGGCGGCAAGGTCAGCGTCTCGGGCATCAACGAGAACCGGGCGCTGGCCTGCAACGACAACGTCGTGAGCGTCAGCGGGGTGTCCAACACGGTGGTCATCACCGGTCACTGCGCGAGCATCAGCGTGTCCGGCATGCAGAACGCGATCACCGTGGACTCGGTCGACGCCGTGGAGGCCTCCGGGTTCAACAACAAGGTCACCTACCACTCGGGCACGCCGAAGGTCAGCAAGTCCGGCGACTCGAACGAGGTGCAGCAGGGTTAGTCGGGCGACTGCTCGGAAGGCTCGTCCGAGTCGTAGTCGAGGACACTGACCGCGATCCCATACGGCAGGAAGCGCACCTTGCGCCTGGGGTCGACGTTGTTCCTGTTCGCCCGCAGCGCGTCCAGCTCGGACGCGTAGACCTGCTCGACCCGCGCGCCGCCGTCGGCGTCCACCGTGTAGATCGCCCACACCCCGTCGCCGGCCTCGCCGGTGGTCTCCGGAGCGGGGCGCGGGCGCCGTCGGGAGACGTCCTCGAAGATCGACGACCAGCCCGCTCCGGCGCCGGGAGCGCCCACGAACTTGCCGATCCGCTCGAAGACGTCGCGCAGCCCCTCACTGCCTTCCCTGATCACTCGATCGAACTCGTCGGGATCGAATCCGAACGCACCGTATTCTCCCACGCGACCCCTCCTTGCCGTATGCCCTTGACGCCCAGTGTGCGCGCACTTCGCGCCGTTCGCCACGAGTTCTAGGGGGCCGGCGGCGCGAGTGGGATCAGTAACCGGGACCCAGGAACGGATTCTGCGGATACCCGCCGCCCGGGTACTGCCCGGGGTACTGGTTGGCCGGGTACTGGGGCGCCGCCGGGGTCGCGGGGGCCTGGTTCGCCGGCACCGGGACCGGGATGGGGACCGGCAACAGCGGGACGTGGATCCACTGCGTCGTCATCGGCACCGTCGTCGTGGTGGTCGGCGGGGGCGGTGGCGTCGTAGTCGTCGTCGTGGTGGTCGGTGGCGGCGGCGGGGTCGTCGTCACGACCGTCGTCGAGGGCGGCGCGGGATGCCGGGTGGTAACGGCCGGCGGCGGGGTCGTCGTCACGATCACCGGCGCAGGGGGTGGCGACGGCGGCGGAGGAGGCGGCGAGGGGGGCGGGGGCGGCGCGGCACTGGGAACCGGCTCGGGGCTCGGCGGCGGCGGCACGGGCGTCGGAGGCGGGGGCACGGGGCTGGGCACCAGCGAGGTGACCGGCGGAGCGGGCAGGGGCGCGACGGTGGGCGCCGGCGGCGCCTGCCGGTTCTCGATGCCCGCCAGGGTGTACGCCACGCCGCCGATCGACGTCATCGCGACCACGGCGCACATACCGATGACCAACTGCGACAGGCGGAGTCGCCGCCACGGCGGTGCCTTGGGCGGCTCCATCACGTTCAGCCGCATGGACCAGCCGGCGGGGCCGTCCTCGTCGAAGATCTCGGGCGTGTAGCGCACCCGCAGGTCGGCACCGAATTCCGTTTGCGACCAAGCCAATTCGCGATCCGTCAAGGCCTCGTCGTCGATCACGAGCACGTCACCGGCACCCAGGTCGACCACGTCGCCGGCGGCGGCCGCCGACGAGAGCAGCCCGATGGACGTGCGCGTCCGCATGTCCAGCTGTTCGCCGCGGGAGGCCAGCAGCAGGGCACCGAGCGCGGCGGCGTACGCGGGCCGCGACGGGCTAACCACCGGCCTGCGGCCGTGTACCGAAAGTCGTTCGGTGATAAGGGGAATGCTTGCTCCCCCACCAACCGTAACCACGGCGGACAGGTCGGTCCAGCTCTTGCGGTGCCGCACTAGCATCTCGTCGAACGCGTAGATGAAGCCGGTCAACCGGTCCTGGATCAGGTCACCCAACTCGTCACGGGTCAGCCGCATGGTGCAGTTGCGCCCGCCGAGTTCCGCGGCCAATTCGACCGCGGTTTCGGTGGACAACCGCTCCTTGGCCGCGCGGCATTGCTCACGGAGCAGGCCGAGCTGGCCGACCCCGGCGGTGCTGGCGGGGTCGATCTTGCTGCCGGGGCCCAGCTCCTCGAAGACCCGCAGCAGCAGCGCCTGGTCGATCTCGTCGCCGGAGAAGGCGGCGTAGCGCATGGTCGGCGTGACCAACTCGTAGTCGCCGGCCAGGTTCACCAGGGTGGCCGACGTGCCGGTGCCGCCGAAGTCGAGCAGGCCCACGACTCCGGTTGCGGCAAGGCACAAGTCCGCGTTGGCGCCGGTCAGCGCCGCGATCGCGTCGGACACCAGCCGGGGCGCCATGCCGCTGCGCACGAAGCCGACGTGGGTCCGCAATCCGTTGCGTAGGGCTTGCACCGTGCCGGGTTTCCAGTAGGCGGGCACGGCGATGGAGATCTCGGCGGACGCCGCGTCCGCGCCGGCCGCCGAGACCATCCCGTCCAGGGCCTCCACCGCCAGCAGGTCCGGGTCGTGGGCGGAGCCGTCGGCGGACACCAGCGCCACGGCATCGCCGATGCGCTCGACGAAGCCGCTCATCAGCATGCCAGGGTCGGTCATGTCCGAATTCTCGGACGGTAGACCGACTTTCGGCGCGCAGTGCGGATA
Source organism: Mycobacterium sp. 050134 (assembly GCF_036409085.1). Taxonomy (NCBI): domain Bacteria; kingdom Bacillati; phylum Actinomycetota; class Actinomycetes; order Mycobacteriales; family Mycobacteriaceae; genus Mycobacterium; species Mycobacterium sp. 050134. The sequence continues at coordinate 75,540 of NZ_JAZGLV010000018.1, read as the reverse complement.
CAGCGTCAGCACGGCTCGCCGGCTTACCGGTGAACTTCCGTTACGCGCAGCGACCAGGTTCGTGGTCCCGATCGACAACCCCAATGGGTCGTACATAGAGCGAAACCTTCGTCTATAGGGGTCGGTAGCCAGCGTTAACCATAACGGCGGACACGCCGAAAGCCGATGGCTTGCAATGTCATTGGTATTCGGTCGATGCGGTTGCGTCACCGAAGCGGTACCGGAAACCCCTTGACAAAAGCCGTTTCGCCGGCGCCGGGCTCAGACGGGTGTCAGTGGCAGCGAACGCCTCGGCTGGAACTCGAAGGTCGATCCGCCACTGACTTTCGCTACCGATACCTCTGGTAGTTCGGCCGCCGGGGCGTCGGCGTGGGTGAGTTCGGCGGTCCAGTCGACGGGTGTTCCGCTAACCCGGAACTCGGTGTGCGGGTCGATCGCGGTGGCGATCGCCTGCAACGGTTGGACGGATTCGGGCGAGCACAGCGAGATCCAGGCCACGTCGTCGTGCGCGGGCGAGCGGCGCACCGCGAGCCGGTGGCCGTCGATCCGCGCGACGACGTAACCCGCGGGGTTGAGCAGGGGGTGCAGCTCGAGCACCCGCATGATGCCGTCGAACCCGCCGGGCAGCGACAGCGCGCGGTGGATGCGTCCGGCGGCCAGCCCGGCCAGGCCGATCAGGCCGCGGGTGCACACATCGGTGGCCTGCGCCTCGTCGCGGGCCCGTTCCCGCACGGCGATCGCGAACGACAGGTAGAGCAGGTGCATCTGCAGGCACACCTCGTCGGCGATGCGGACCAGCGCCGAGTGCGAAAAGGCGGTGAAGTCGAGGTCCGACAGCAACGGCCCCGAGTAGTCCGCCAGCCCCTCTTCGGAGGGATCGATGGGGTCAAGTTCCCAAGTCGCGGCGCGCGCTTGGCGGACAATGTCCAGCGCCGGGATGCTCCGCGCCTCCGGGTGGGACTCGTCGATGATCACCGTCCAGGCGCAGTGCGGGTGCCGGTCCGACGGCTGGCGCGGGGGCCGGTGGATGGGCCGGACCTGCGCACGCGCGTTGGTCGCCACCGCGGTCGCGTCGAAGGTCGGGTCCTCGATCGTGTGACACATGCCGTAGACGTACTTCTCGCCCATCGGTTCCACGTCGAGCAGCGCCCCGCAGTGGTCGAGGTGGAACTCACCGCGCCAGCGATCGTGCACGGTGTAGCGGAAGTCCATGAATTGCGGCGGGGCGCCGATGTCGAGCTGCAGGCCCTTGAAGATGGTCGGCACGTCGTCGCCCTCGTAGTTCAGCGCCCGCTGCATCCGCCGGGTGTAGATCGGGCTGGAGCCGGCCCACTCTTCGATGGCGATCTGCACCATCTCCTCGCGGCCGAACGCGTCGATGCACCAGGCCATGCCGGAGCGATCGATCATCTGCCCGATCAGCAGCAGCTCGGGGACCAGCACGGCAAGCTCCTCGCGGGACAGCCGCGCGAATCGGGATCGGCTCACCGCCCAAAAATAATTGCGACTATGTTATAAAGTCAACAATGTCGATTTCCGCAGCTCAAGGGCCCGTGCGCGCCGCCGCCCCCACCCGCCGGACCAGCGCACCGCGCAAGCGCGGCGACGACACCCGCGCCCGCATCATCGACGAGACGGTCCGCTGCATCACCGACGAGGGCTTCGCCGCCGCGACAGCCAAGCACGTCGCCGAACGCGCCGGCGTGACCTGGGGCGTCATTCAGTACCACTTCGGCGACCGCAACGGCCTCCTGATGGCCGTCGTCGACGACGGGGTCGCCCGGCTGGTGGACAGCCTGTCGTCCGCCGACGTCCGCGACCTTGGACTGCGCGAGCGCATCGAGGTCGTCGTCGACACCGCATGGGAGTGCTACAGCAGCCCGACGTCGATGGCGGCGTTCGAGATCCTGCGGGCCACGCGTGGCGGTCCCGGCGAGGCCTCGCGCCGGCACCTGCTCGACATGAATGCCGCGGTGACCAAGCTCGGCCGGCTGATCACCGAGGATCGCGCGAACAACGGTGTGGCCGAGGTGATCTGGGCCGCGCTGCGGGGCGTGGTGCTGGCGCAGATGATCGTTGGCACCCCGATCGACTGGCAGCGGGAGCGGCGGGCGCTGATCGACATGGCCACCCACTACCTGCATCGCGACCCGCCCGGTGTGCTGCAATGACGGGATGAGCCCGCACGACTCCCCCTCCACGGTGACCGACATCGAGGCCATCAAGCAACTCAAGTACCGCTATCTGCGCGCGCTGGACACCAAGCGCTGGGACGACTTCGCCGACACGCTGGCCGATGACGTCGTCGGCGACTACGGGCCCTCCGTTGGCGAGGAGCTGCATTTCACCAACCGCGTCGACCTGGTGAACTTCATGCGCAAATCCCTTGGGCCCGCTGTCATCACCGAGCACCGGGTCACCCATCCGGAGATCACGGTGACCGGCGACGAGGCGTCGGGCACCTGGTACCTGCAGGACCGGGTCATCGTCGCCGACTTCAACTTCATGCTGATCGGCGCCGCGTTCTATCACGACTCCTACCGGCGCACCGACGACGGCTGGCGGATCAGCGCGACCGGCTACGACCGCACCTACGAGGCGACGATGTCGTTGGCCGGGCTCGATTTCAAGCTGAAGCCGGGCCGGGCCCTGGACTGACGCGCCCGGCGCTACTTGGTGATGGCGATGACCGCACCGGGCTGCAGCCACTTCATGATCGACACCAGCTGCGCGTCGTCGACGGCGACGCATCCCTCGGTGGGGTGACCGTCGGTGGTGTGGAAGAAGAACGCCGAGCCGCCGCCCGGCGTCTTGTTCTTGTTGACGCCCATGACGACCGCGTGCTTGTACTGCGGGATCTGCAGGTTCTCGCTGGCAGCGGTGCTGAACGGACACTGCGCCTTCTGACACACCTGCATGCTGTTGAACGTGGGGCTGTGATCGTCCCCGCTCCACCAGTGGTTCGGCCCCACCTGCGTGTAGGGCAGTGCCGTACCGGGATTCGGCGCGGTGCCGAAGGCGGAGTCCAGCGTGTAGACGCCCATCGGCGTGGCCGGCACCCCGCTGCGCGCCTGGGGCGCCATGCCCGCCGAGCCGACGTGCGTGGGAACACCCGTCCGCAGCGCCTGCCAACCGGCGGAGTTGCGCTGGTAGATGTCCATCGTGGCGTTCGACCCGCCGGTGCTGACGACGGAGACGACCTGCGTGGCGTTGCCGACGGCGTTGGCGAACCACGGCGCGCCGGCCGCACCACTGGTCGGCGCCAGCACGAGGGACGCGGACACCAGGCACGCGGCGACGCACAGGGAAGCGAGGCGCATGCATCCCATCGTCGGGCCCCTGGTGCCTAAGGGTCAAGTAAAGCTTTAGCTTCAATCGTGTCTCCGCGCCGAGACCAAGTCGGCCGAAACACCAACACGCACAACAGGAAATACAGGTAACCGAGGCACCAGCCGGCGAGCACGTCCGAGGGATGGTGCACGTTGAGCGCGACCCTGGCCGCGCCCACCGCCAGCGCGCACACCGCGGCAGCAACGGCCAGCACCCGGCCCGCCGTCCGGCTCAGCAGCGGCAGGACGAAGGCGAGGATCGCCAACAGCCCGGCGGTCGCCTCGAGCGCATGGCCGGACGGAAACGACGTGGACGACGCGGGCACCAGCATCGTCGACGGCCGCGTCCGGTTCGCCAGCCCCTTCGCCGCCGTCGTCACCACCCCGCTGAGCGGCCCGCACACCAACAGCACCAGCGCCGCGCGCACGTTGCGCCGCACCAGCGCGGCGACCGCCGCGGCCATGCCCAGCACCCGCAGCGGGACGGGCCCGAGCGCGAAGGACACCCCGTCCCAGAAGTCCACCCACAGCGGGTGCTTCACCCCGACGGCGTGGGCGGAGTTCAGCAGCCACCAATCGACGCCATGCAGCCAGCCCCACTGCCGGGAGTAGGCCAGCCACATCAGCGCATACAACGCGACCGCGACCGCGGCGACGGAAACGGTCAGGGCACTCCGCGCTCGGGTCATCCCCCACCGATACCAGCACCGCGGCCCCGCCCGCGCCGCGGGCCGTCATACTGGCGTCATGGCGGTCTTCGTCCGCAGGTTGTTCGGCATCGGCAAGCTGCCCCCCGACCTGCACGCCCAGGTGGACGCCGAAGGGCTGATCTACCTCGCCGATTACGTCGCCGTCACCCGGCGATTCAGCGGGGTCATCCCGGGCGTCCGGCTCCCCCACAGCGTCGCCAGCTACACCGGGTCGCTGGTGTTCACTTCGGAGCGGGTGCTCGCCACGCTATCCATGCTGCCCAAGCTGGCGGGCCCGACGGTCGACGCGCGCTGGGACGCGCCGCAGGCCGGCGCGGCGAAGGTGGAGATCTCCCCGACCGGATTGCAGGTGGACGTCGACGTCGCCCTGGTCGACGCCGACTTCAGCGGCGAGCTGTCGTTGCACTACAAGGCGGCCATCCCGGCCGACGTGCTGGACGCACTGCCGAGGCGTTCGCTGGCCTTCGACATGCCGCCGGAATACGTGTTTCGGGCGGTCGGCGTCACCTATAGCCCGTGATCGTGATCCGCGGCCAGGGCGGCTGCCGCAGCACCGCCAGGGTGCCGATCACCGCGGCCAGCAGCCCGGTGACCACTCCGATCAGCGCGATCCTGTTCTGGTCGACGGCCGGCACCCAGGCCGCCTCGCCCGCCCGGATGACGAACACACCGAGCGGCCTGGTGACGGGGATGACGGTGGCGCCGTCGGCGGTCTGGTACGGCTCGCCGTAGACGCGCCCGTCGGCGCGGTCGGTCGGCGGCTGGTCGAGGACGTCGGAAAGCTTCACGGGAACACTTCCTTCCTGCGCGTCTGGCAGACGATTCACGCTAACGCCGATTTCCTACGATGGCGGGGTGACCGCGTTCAGCCCGCAGGAGCGACGGGCCGTCTACCGGGTGATCTCCGAGCGGCGCGACATGCGCCGGTTCTCGCCCGACGGCACCGTGGCCTCCGACGTGCTGGCGCGCCTGCTGCAGGCCGCGCACGCGGCGCCCAGCGTCGGCCTCATGCAGCCGTGGCGGTTCATCCGGATCACCGACGCGTCGCTGCGGCGGCGCATCCACGCCCTCGTCGCCGAGGAAAGGCCGCGCACCGCCGCCGCGCTCGGCGCGCGGGGCGAGGAATTCATGGCGCTCAAGGTCGAGGGCATCCTCGAGTGCGCCGAGCTGTTGGTGGTGGCGCTGCGCGACAAGCGCGACCGGCACGTGTTCGGGCGGCGCACGCTGCCGCAGATGGACCTGGCATCGGTGTCGTGCGCGATCCAGAACATGTGGCTGGCCGCGCGATCCGAGGGCCTCGGCATGGGCTGGGTCTCCCTGTTCGACCCGCAGCGGCTGGCGGCCTTGCTGGGGATGCCCCCCGGCGCCGAACCGGTGGCGATCCTCTGCTTGGGACCGGTGCCGGAGTTCCCCGACCGGCCGGCGCTCGAGCTCGACGGCTGGACTGTCGCGCGCCCGCTGTCGGAATTCGTCTGCGAGAACCACTGGGTTCAGGGTAGGTAAGGGGGGTGACGGCGGTGGCAGACTCGGCGGACGGCCGAAAAGACAACGTGCTGATGGTGCACTGGCACGACCTCGGCCGATACCTGGGCGCGTACGGCCACCCCGACGTGTCCAGCCCGCACCTGGACCGGCTGGCCGCCGAGGGTGTGCTGTTCACCCGGGCCCACGCCACCGCGCCACTGTGCTCGCCGTCGCGCGGGTCGCTGTTCACGGGCCGCTACCCGCAGTCCAACGGGCTGCTGGGCCTGGCCCATCACGGTTGGGAATACCGCAGCGGTGTGCGCACCCTTCCCCAGATCCTGTCCGAATGCGGCTGGTACTCAGCGCTTTTCGGCATGCAGCACGAGACGTCGTACCCCAAACGGCTGGGCTTCGACGAGTTCGACGTCTCCAACTCCTACTGCGACTACGTGGTGGACAAGGCCACCGAGTGGCTCGGCGACAGCACCGAAAACCTTGCGGGTCAGCCCTTCCTGCTCACGGCCGGGTTCTTCGAGACGCACCGGCCCTACCCGCGGGACCGCTACGAGCCCGCCGAGAGCGCGGGCGTCGAACTGCCCGACTACCTGCCCGACACGCCCGAGGTCCGCGACGACGTCGCCGAGTTCTACGGCGCGATCGCCGCGGCCGACGCCGCCACCGGCCGGCTGCTGGACGCGCTGGCCGAGACCGGGCTGGACGAGAGCACCTGGGTGGTGTTCTTCACCGACCACGGCCCCGCGTTCCCCCGCGCGAAATCCACGCTCTACGACGCCGGAACGGGGATCGGGCTGATCATCCGACCACCGGCGCGCAGGCGCGTCACCCCCCGCGTCTACGACGAGCTGTTCAGCGGCGTCGACCTGGTGCCGACGCTGCTCGAGCTGCTGGGCGTGCGGGTGCCGCCCGACGTCGACGGGGTGTCCCACGCCCAGGCGCTGTGGGCGCCGACGGATTCCGACCAGGGCGGCGCGCCGGTCAGGGACCACGTGTACGCCGCCAAGACGTACCACGACTCCTACGACCCCATCCGCGCGATCCGCACCAAGGACTACAGCTACATCGAGAACTACGCCCGCCGACCACTGCTCGACCTGCCGTTGGACATCGAGGAGAGCGCGTCGGGCATGGCGGTCACACCCTTCATCGGCGATCCGCGTCCGGACCGCGAACTCTACGACCTGCGCACCGACCCGACCGAGACCACCAACCTGCTGGCCGGCGGCGACCCGGACGCGGACGGCATCGCCGCCGATCTCGCTGTGCGCCTGCATGATTGGCGCCAGCGCACCGGCGACGTCATCCCCTCGGAGTTCGCCGGGACGCGCATCGCGGTGCGCTACACCGAGACGTATCTGCAGATCCATCGCTCCGCGCCGAGCGCGCGGTCGGCGATCGCCGCCGAGCGCGGCGTCGAGGAATGACCCGCTGACCCGCTCAGCCGGCCGGGCGGTCCGCCCCGCCGACCACGGCGACGATGAACACCCGCCGGAACGGGAAGATCGTCGTGCCGTCGCCGCGCGCCGGGTAGGCGTCGTCCAGCAGCGGAATGAGTTCCTGGCGGAACTGTTGCCAGCCCTCGTCGCTCAGCCGGTCGCGCACCGGGACCAGGGCCGTCCCGGTGATCCAGTCGAGCACCGGGTGCTCGCCGGTCAGCTGATGCAGGTAGGTGGTCTCCCACACGTCGACCTTGCATCCGGCATCCAGCAGCAGGTTTGCGTAGTGCGTCGGCGCCTGCACCACCGCCCCGACCCGAAAAGGCACGTCGCGCAACAGCTTCGCGTACGGCTCCCGGCGGGCCAGCGCCCGCACCGCGGCGTACGAGGGCGACTCGAAGTTGCCCGGCATCTGCACGCCGATCCACGACCCGGGCGGCAGCTCCCCGGCCCAGCGGACCAGCAGGTCGGAATGCTCGGGCACCCAGTGCAGCGCCGCGTTGCTGACGACCACGTCGGTGTCGGGCTTGGGCCGCCAGTCCCGCACGTCGGCATTGACGGCGTCGATGCCGCGCTCCTTGGCGGCGGCCACCATCTCCGGCGAGCTGTCGATCGCCTCGATCACCGCGTCGGGCCAGCGGCGGGCCAGGTACTTCGTCAGGTGGCCGGGCCCGCAGCCCAGGTCGACGACCCGGCGTGCCCGGTCGGCCCCCACGCGCGACAGCAGGTCGTAGAACGGGCGGCCGCGATGGTCCGCAAAGGCGAGGTAGATGTCGGGATCCCACATGTCGGTCCTCCTGAGGGCGCCGTGGCTGGTCCGGAGCCGATAGACAAACCGTATTACCGCACGCCGGGCCGCGGCAGGGCGGCCGGGCAGCCGGGTTTGCTTTCCTTTGCCGCGAAACGCCCGCGGCCGAGCCGTAGCATCGGCGTTCGTGGGCCACGACACCGATCCGAGCGATCCGCCGATCGGGGTTCCGGACGTCCCCGACTCCTTCAAGGGCGAGGATCTGCCGGCGGGGGCCGAGGGGTTGCCGCCCCGTTCGGCGCTCTCACCGCGGCAGCGCGCGGTGGTCGAGGCGTCCGCCGTCGGCGATCTGGCGTTGCGCACGGCGGTGGCGTCGGTGATCGCCGCGACGGTGGCGCCGGTGGTGCTCGCGACGAACCTGCGCAGGCCCGCCGGCACCGAGCGCAGGAACCTGAGCTTCTACGCCGAGCTGGGCGCCGAACGGGATCCGGCCAAGTCGTTCCCGGCGCCCACCGAAACCCCGCGGGTCTCGTCCCGCCCGGCCGGCCGGCGGGCCGAGGCGTTGGCGCGCGGCACCGTCGAGGACATCTGGTTTTCGAGCAGCTTCACGGCCGTCAATCCCGCCATGCGCGCCCGCTGGAGCGCGCTGCGCCGCAACAACATCGTGCACGCACAGCACTGGCGCCACGGCGACGGGCCGCGGCCCACGCTGTGCGTGATCCACGGCTTCATGGGGTCTTCGTATCTGGCCAACGGGAAGTTCTTCACGCTGCCCTGGTATTACCGGGCCGGCTACGACGTGTTGATGTACACGTTGCCGTTCCACGGCAAGCGGGCCGAGAAGCTGTCGCCGTTCGGCGGTTTCGGCTATTTCGCCGACGGGCCCAGCGGGTTCGCCGAGGCGATGGCACAGGCCGTGCACGACTTCCGCTCGATCCTTGACCATCTGCGCCGCACCGGTGTCGACCGCATCGCGCTCACCGGAATCTCCCTGGGCGGTTACACCGCCGCCCTGGTGGCCTCGGTCGACGACCGGCTCGAGGCCGTCATCCCGAACTGCCCCGTCGTCACGCCGGCCACCATGTTCGAGGACTGGTTCCCGGCCAACCAGCTGGTCCGGCTGGGGCTGCGCCTGTCCAAGATCAGCAGCGACGAGCTGCGGGCCGGGATGGCCTACCACGGTCCGCTGAACTACCGGCCGCTGGTGGGCCGGGACCGCCGCATGATCATCACCGGCCTCGCCGATCGGATGGCGCCGCCCAACCAGGCCGCCGCGCTCTGGGAGCACTGGGATCACTGTGCGCTGCATTGGTTTCCGGGCAGCCACGTGATGCACGTGAGCCAGCTGGACTACCTGCGCGCGATGACGTCCTTCCTGCGGGCGGTCATGTTCTAGACGGTCGCGCGATGCGCCCCGACCGCCGGGGTGGGCCAGCGCAGCAGCGCCAGCAGGTCGGCGGGCGCCTCGGTATGGCCGTCGAGCCGCGTGGTGGACAACAGGTCCAGCGCGCTGAGCGCGGGCCGCTGGTCGCCGCTCTGGGGGGTGAGCCCGGCCACCGGTGCACCGGCCGCCGGAGGCGTCTCGGTGAGGAACGCGCAGGCGGCCGCGACGGTCGGGCGGGCCGGGTCGCCGGCGATCTCGAGTGCCGTGCAGCTCTCGCGGGCCGGGTGGGTGCGGATCGCGTCGAGGGTCCCGGGCAACGCGTCGTCGATCCGGACCCGGTACGCCGCAATGTAATCCGAGGCGCCGCGCTGCACCCCGCGCCACGTCTCCCGGGCGCTGGGCGAGAGCAGCCGCGGGACGTCGTCGGCGCCGACCGTGCCGGCTTCCCAGCCGATCTCCCGCAAGTGGTCGGCCAGCCGGCGCGCGGCCACCTGGGCGGTCTCGTGCAGGGGAACGCGCGGCGAGCGGGCCCGCAGCGCGGCCAGGTTGTCGACCGCCGAGAGCGTGAGCGCGATCCAGGTCTCGCGCCGCGCGGGATCGGAAGGGTTGTCGCGGCTGGTGATCCGGACCTTGTCGGCGCGCACGCCGTAGCGGTCCAGGTAGCCGGCGAGCAGCGGCAACGGCAGCACGTCGGCCGCGTCGCCCGGCGCGCCGACCCGCAGCAGCACCGTGGCCTTGGTGGCGGCGCCGGGGTCGGGCACGAATCGGGACCTGCGCCTCCCGATCGCCAGGCGGCGACCCAGGATCGTGGTGAAGTGCAGCCCCCGCCACCACCCGAACAGCACGACGACGATCGCGATGGCGACGCCGAGCACCCACTGCTCGCGGGCCGTTCGCCACGGGTACGCCAGCACCGCGGGCACCACGGCGAGCAGCGCCAGCGCGACCCGGCCGCTGCCGGCCGGCGGTATCGAGCGAAACACGCTCATGAGGTGGTCTCCTTTCGTCGCCGCGTGCCCGCGATCGCGGCCCAGGCCCCGAACGCCGCCACGAGCACCGCGAGGGCGGCGGTCCCGGCGAACGCGACGGTGCGCGGCGTGGTGTCCTTGGGTGCCGGCGCGGCGGGGAGCGCGACCGGCTTCCCCGGCGGGGTGGCGGGCCCGCTCCCGGCGGGCAGTTGCCAGGTCAGGGCCGCCAACGGGTCGACGCTGCCGGCGCCGACGAGGTTCGAGGGCGCGCGGGCGCCGCCGCGAGCGGTCGCGGTGAGGCGGTGCACCACCTGCGCGGCGGTCAGCTCGGGGTACTTGGCGCGCACCAGGGCGGCGACGCCGGACACGTAGCCGGTCGCGTAGCTGGTGCCGTTCAGGGCGATCATCTGCTGGTGGTTGCCCGGCAGGCCGTTGGCGAGGCCGCCGCCGTCGCGGTTGCTCACCGACACGATGTTCTCGCCGGGCGCCGCGATGCCCACCCACGGCCCGGCCATGGTGAACTTCGACGGCTGCCCCTCGGGCGTCAGCGAGGCCGCCGACAGCACGTACGGCTGCCACCACGACGGCGTGGAGATCGACGTCACCCCGGCCCAGTTGCGCAGATCGCTCGGACGGCCGAGGTCGGTCAGCGGGTTGGAGTCGCAGGCCATTCCGCCGGCAGTGGTCCCGGTGGATCCGCTGTTGCCGGCGGCGGCCACGATCACCGCATCCTTGTCGGTCGCCGCGTACCGGACGGCCGCGCCGAGCGCGGCCTGATCGACGGTCCGATCGGCGGGCAGGCAGGTGATCGCCGAGATGTTGATCACCCGGGCGCCGAGGTCGGCGGCGCGCACGATCGCCCGGGCGAGCGTCGTCACGTCCATAGCCGCCCGGGCCAGCTGGGGGTCTCCACCGGCCGGTGTCCGAGGCGAAAAGGCGGCGGACGTGACCCTGATCGACAGCAGCCGCGCCGCCGGCGCGACACCGGAGAACCCGTCCTCGGGGCCGGGCTGGCCGGCGATGATCCCGGCGACCAGGGTGCCGTGCCCGTCGCAGTCGGTGAGGCCATCGGTGGTCTCGACGAAATCGCCGCCGGGATCGACGTTGGGCAGGCGCGGCCCGGGCCGCACCCCGGTGTCGACCACCGCCACCAGCTGGCCGTCGCCGCGCGAAAACTGCCAGGCCGCAGGAAGATTGAGCGCCGCCTGAGCGGGCGTGATCACGTTGGGATCGCTCCCGGGAATGACCCCGGAGGCGCTACACGGGCCACGCTGCTCCATCGGCTGCCCGGGCCCGGGGGCACCGCTGGGCGGTGGCACCCCGGGATCGACGGTCGGCGGGCTGACCGCCACCGCCGGCGGGCAGGCCCCCACCGCAACGACCAACGTCGCTGCGGTGCAGGCCAATCCGCTGCGAATCATCGATTCAGCACCCAGCCGAAGAGCCCGACGAGGTACGCCAGCACGGGGATCAGGGACGCGTCGAGACCGGCGGCGACGAAGCCGACCAGCCGGCGCACCGGCAGCGAGTAGCTCTCCGGCTCGGCGATGCTCGGGTTCAGCGCCACCACCACCCACGCGGCGGCCAGGGCGACGACCACCAGGACGGCGCCGAGGGCGGCGCCGTACCGGCCGGCCGCGGCATAGACCACCAGCAGGACCCCGGCGACCAGGTACGGCTGCACGAGCAACCAGGCCTTGCAGGCGGCCGAATCCCACACGCGGGCACGCAGGACCGACGCCGCGGCGGTCGACGCGACCACATACCAGCCGGCACCGTTCAGCGCCTCGGGACGCAGCGCGATCGCCACCGACCCCAGCGCGCTGAGTAGCACCGCGGCGGCGATGAAGCCGGTCTGGTGGGCGTCACTGATCCGGACGCGGCGGGGCAGATCCTCGAGCACCCGCAGCGCCGGCGCCGACGGCGTCGGGTCACCGGGCGCCGGGATGACCGGCAGGGGGAAACGGGCCGCCAGCGCCGACAGCTGCGCCGCCTCGACGGTGAGCAGGAGCGCGGCCACGATCAAGCCGGCACCGATCGTGACAACCGTTGGCCGCCACAATGTTTCGGCCGCGGCCGCCAGCAACACGCCGGCCCCCACCACCGCTGTGGTGGTGAACACGCCGACGAATCGCTCGCGCTCCGCGCCGGGGATCATCAGGACGATCAGCGACCACGCGGTGACGCCGGCCGCGGCGAGCATCAGCTGCGCCGGGCCGACCCGCCCGGGAACCGCGAGCGCCAGGGCCGCGCCGACGGGTGCCAGCGCCGCGATCGACAACGCGAGCCCGGCGCGCGGCGACCGGGCGACGCCCAGCAGACCCGCCAGCACGGAGAGCACCGCGACCGCGCCGACCGCGATGAGGCCGGCCACCGACCCGGTGGCGACGCGGTGGGCCGCCCCCAGGCCGGTCGCGGCGAGCGCGGCCGCGACCGCCGCGCCGACCGCGAAGCGCTGGATATGGGTTGCGCCCCAGGGCCTCAGGCGCGAGGCGGAAAAGATCATCGCGGCATCGGCGATGTCCTCGACGATGCCCGGCGCCGCGGGGCCGGCGGGCACCGGCTGCAGGGCCAGCAGGTCACCGTCCACCACTCCGACGGTGTCGAGGCTGGCGTCGAGGCTGAACGGCGCCCCGCCGATCGGCGCCAGGCTCAGTTGTGACGTCGCGCCGATCCCGCTCAAGGTGTCGGGTGAGTCGCCGTTCGACGCCGCAGGAATCGCCAAACGCCGTACGGCGGGCAGGATTTCGCGCAGCGGCAATTCGGCCGGCAGGGCCATCTCGGTCAGCCTGCTCTCCGCGAGGATTGCCACGCGGACGATCGGCATGACGGTGCCGGACGTCACCGGACCCTCGTCGGGTGCTGGGGCCGTTGCTGGGACATCGTGCTCTCTTTCTTCTTGGTTTCCGTTATGCCCGCTGGGCGGAAAGGTCCCACGCGGAGAAATCTCGGGACAGCCGCTGGTCGGGGAACCAGCGGCCGTCGGGTAACAGGGCGGTGAGCGCCTCGAGGGCGACGGCGATCGCGAAGGGGGTGCCCGGGCCGAACGTCGACACCCATTCGCCGTCGAACGCCTGCGACGGGCTGACCAGCACCCGCCCGGCGGCGGCGTCGACGACGCTCAGGCCGACCTCGGTGGTCGCCTCCCGCCCGTCGCGGCGGCAGCCGGCGACGATCTCGACGTAGCTGCGCGGCCCGTTGAACACCGACTCGACCACCGGCCGCGCCGAGGCTGGAATGCCCAGGTAGTCAAGCACTTCCGGCAGCGAGGCGCCCGAGCGCAACCGCTCGTCAGCCCGCGCTCCGACGCGCATCGGCATGCTGAACTCGTCGAATCGGGCCGGCGGCCGCTGCGCCAGCCCCGCGCCGAGCACCGGAACCATCCCGCGCGCGTCGTCGATGTCCATCGCGGTGAAGGTGATGAGCTGCGCGCTGCGCAACGCGACGATGGTCTTGCGCGTGGTCGCGGGGCGCTGCGCCACCACGCCGCGCAACAGGTCGCCGGTGCCGCCGGCCCCCTGGTGCGTGACGTAGCGCAGGTCGAGCCACCGGTCCGGAAAGCAGACCGCCCTGATCCAGTCGGCGACCGACTGGTTGACCACACCCGTAGGCGACACCAGGCCCATCTCGGCGAGTTCGGCGCGCTGCCGTTCGAGGAACGCGCCGCGTTCCCCCCCATCACGGTACGGGGGAGTGATCGCCAAGACCCACGGAAAGGTGCCCGCGCCAATGGTTTCGGCGATGAACCACGCGTGGTCGACCGTCAGCTCGACGGCGTTCGGCTCGGAGCTCATCAGACGCTCGTCGGTTCTAGCCGCCCCACTTGGCGGCTTCGGCCTGGTCGCGGGCCAGCATGGACATCGTGTTCGCCTCGTGGGTGCTGGCCATCGCCTGATAGGCGCGCACCAGGTCTCCCATCGCCTGGTTCCACTGCGCCTGCCACGCCTGGTAGGTCATGCCGGTGTCGCCCTGCCACGCGTTCGACAGCGCGGCCTGCTCGCTGGCGATGTCCGCCCCAAGCCCCTGCAGCGTCCCGGCGTAGCCGGCCATGTCGCCGGCGTGACCGAGCATCGCCGGGTAGTTGTACATGATCTGCGACATCAGAAGTCCTTTCGTGTCGTCGGGGGGTCAGAACGCGTTGTATCCGGAAGCGGCCGCGGCGTCGGCGGCCACGTAGGTGCCCGCGGCGTCGCCGAGGTTCGCCTGGGCGATGTCGAGCAGCGTGTTGACCCGGGCGGCCACCTCGACGAAGCGCGCATGCGCGGCCTGGAATGCCGCCGACGCCTCGCCGGTGTGGAACGCCTGCGCCGACATCGCTTCCTGCTCGGCCTGGCCGATGGTGCTGCGCATCAGGGCCGCCTTGGCGCCGAACGCCGACTCGGCGGCCACCAGCTGCGGAATGTGAGCGTCCAACATACTCATGACGATTCCTTTCTTCGTAAATCCTTGGGAATGTTCGTGTTTCGCCGGCTAACTGCCCTGGCCCCCTCTCCCCCACCCGTCCGGGTCCTCGGCGTCCCGCTCCCAGGTCCCCGGCACCATCGGCAGCCGCGGACCGTCGCCGAAGCCCCCGTCGGCCAGCTTGGTCAGCCCGGCCGCCTGCGAGACTGCCTCTTTGCGGGCCGTGCCGGCGAATCCCAGTGCCCCGGCACCGTTCTCGGACGCCACCGGGGCATCGGGCTCGCCCCAGTCGGGGTCGACGTCGACGTTCATGTCCGCGAACTGGTCACCGTGATCACGCAGCGCCGTGCGGCGCCGCCGCCGCGCCCGCGCGTCGGCCCGGCACGCGGCCGCCGCCCCGGCCGCGGGAATGGTCGCCGACGGCGCCTTCGCACCGGACCGTCCGCCCACCGTCGGCCCCAAAGCCGGTCCCCAGTCACCCGGCCCGGCAACGGCATAGGCGATGCTCCCCGGCGCCGGCGCTGCGGCCGGCGACGCGCTCGCCGGGGCGCTCGCGCCCGTCGCGGTCGCGGGCGCGCCGGGCGCGGGATTGGTCACCGGCGACGACAGCCCCGCGGCCGGGAAGCCGTGGTGCTGCGCGGGGCCGGGCTCCGGCGCGACGGCGAGGGCCGCGTCGGGCGCGGGGGCCAGGTCGACCGTCCCCAGCAACGACAGCGGTATCGAGAGGCCGGTGGCGATGGCGGCCGGCAGCCACAGCGGTGAACTGAGCAGCGTTCCCCACGTGCCGAAGCCGACGGGGATGAAGAAGGCCTGGTAGGCGAGCGCGAACAGCAGCGGCCCCCAGGTGACCATGGCCGCCGACGGGTTGGTCGCGAAGTCGATGAGTATCTGCTGCGTCTGCGCAACGGGATTGGTGAGGAAGTTCATGATCAGGTCCCCGCCGGGCACCGACTGCAGGTAGGACTGCAACAGCTGAAGGATCGCGTCCGAGCCGTTCAGCGCCGAGCCGGAATCGGCGGCCGGTGCCGCGGCGGCCGACTGCGCGGAGTCGGAGGTGATGACGACGGGCGCCGCCGCGGCGCGCGGCGCCGACGCGAGCGCCGCGCCCGTGGCGGCCTGGTAGCCGCTCATCGCGGCGGCGGCCTGGACCCACATCCGTACGTAGTCGGCCTCGTTGAGCGCGACCGGAATCGTGTTGATGCCGAAGAAGTTCGTTGCCAGCAGCACCCCGTGGATGATGTGGTTGGCGGCCAGCTCGACCAGGGTGGGCATGGCCGCCAGGGCGCTGCCGTACGCGGTCGCGGCGACCTCGTGCTGCGCCGCGACGCCCGCGCTGTCGGCGCTGGCCTGCTGCAGCCAGCCAAGGTACGGCAGATGCGCGCCCACGTACCGCTCGGCGGTTGGCCCCTGCCAGGCGCCCGACTGCACCGCACCCACGAGCCCGCCCAGTTCGGCCGCCGCCGAGGCGTATTCGGCGCTGAGCGAGGTCCACGCGCCCGCGGCCGCCAACAGCGGACCCGGGCCCGGACCGGCGCTCAGCAACGCCGAATGCACTTCCGGCGGCGAAGCCATCCAGACGGGGGCGCTCATGCTCAGCCGCCCATGACCCCGTAAGTCGCGGCGGCCGCGGCATCCCCGGCGAGGTAGCTCACGCCCGACTCGCCCACCCCGACACCGGCGCGGCCCAGTTCCTCCACGCCCTGGGCGGCGACGGCGGCGTGCTCCTGCCCCTGGGCGCTGAACCCGGCGGCCGTCTGCAGCGACACGGGATCCGCCGCCGGCGGAACCACGGCGGTGATCGCCGGCGCGGCCGCCGCGTGGGCGGCGGCCAGCCGCGCGGTCAGCGCCTCCACCGCGGCGCTGGTCGCGGCCAGGCCCTCGGGCACCACTCGCAACGTCATAACATTCCCTCCTGTTGCGTTCCACCACTTACGGATTCGCCAACCAGCGGGTTGACCAGCTGCACATACGTCGGGGATTCGCTGTCGCCCAGCAGGATCGCGCGTCCCGCGGGCAGCCGGCCGAACCGCTGACCGCGGATCTTCCCGCTGTCCTGCGGGTTCCCCGACAGCATCAGCGTGGTCGCCTGCAGGTCGTTGAAGCGGCGCAGCAACGGGTTGGTCATCAGCGCGTGCCCTGATCCGGTGGCGCGCCCGGTGACGATCACCCGCAGTCCCAGATCACTTGCCTGCGAAAGCAGTCCGAGCAGCGGGGTCCACGGCCGCTGCCCGACGTACGGGCCGCTCATCGCCGGCGCGTCGGGCAGCTGGTCCACGTCGTCGATGATCAGGTAGTGGGTGTGGCCCGCATACGACCAGTGGGACAACTCGGCCGCCGACAGGCCCGCCGGTGGTCGGCGCGATTCGATCAGGTTCGCCAGCCCCAGCATCGCCGGGATGATGCGGTCGACGTTGGCGGTGTACTCGTTATCGGCGAACAGCGGCTCGTCGACCAGGTGCAGGCGCCGGTCCAGCACGGTGAAGGCGACCTCGTCGGCCGCCGAATGCTCGCGGATGGTGCGGATGATGTGGCGCAGCAACGTGGTCTTACCGGATTTGCTGTCCCCGAACACCATCAGCAAGGGGTTGTCCGCGAAGTCGATGACCACGGGCGCGAGGTCCTCCTCGCGCTGGCCGATGACCACGCGGTCGCGGCCCCGATACACCTCGCCGACCTCCACGGGCGTGAGATTGGTCGGCAGCAGCCGCACCGGCGGTGCGGCGAGGCCGGGGTAGCGGGCGTTGATCGCGGCGATCTGGTCGAGTTCCGGCGCCGCGAACAGGAAGTGCTCGGCGGCCATCGTCAGCCCGCGGCCCGGTTGGTCGTGCGGGACCGCGTCGGCGGGCCGGCGCAGCGCGCCGGCCACCCGCACGTTGCTGTCGCGCGCATCGTGCAGCTTCAGCTCCAGCCGCAGCCCCAGGCCGTCGCGCATCGACAGCGGCACCTCCAGCCAGCTCGGCGTGGTGATGACGACATGGATGCCGTACGCCAGACCCACGTTGACCAGCTCGGTCACCTTGGCCAGCAACGGGTTACGGGTGTTGAACTGGTCGGTGTTGTCGCGGCCGAAGGCGTACAGGTTGTCGATGACCAGGAAGACCTCGCCGTAGCCGTCGTCGTGCGGCGACCCCTGCCGATCGCGGAACGCCTCCCGCCGCTGCCGGGACAGCAGCAGCTGCTCCAGCTCGCCGAAGGTGCGGCGGATCCGGTCGGGCTCCAGTGCGGTCGCGACGCTGCCGACGTGCGCCAGGCCCTCGAGCGCCCGCAGCTGGCCGCCGCCGTAGTCCAGGCAGTAGAAGGTGACCTCCCGGGGCGAGTGCAGGCTCGCCGCCGACAGCATGAACGTCTGCAGCGCGGTGGACTTGCCGGACTTCGGCCCACCGTGGATGACCATGTTTCCCGCCGACGACGCGGCGTCGAAAACCAGCGGATCGCGGCGCATCTCGAAGGGCTTGTCGATCTCGCCCAGCGGCCACCGCCACTGCCGCTGCGGCACTCCCGCGCGGGCCAGCACGGCGGTCAGCGGGGTGGGCTCGTCCAGCGGCGGCAGCCACAGCTGCGGCGCGCGCGGCCCGTACCGGGCCAGCTGTTCGCCGATGGTCGCGATCAGCTTGCGCGGCGGCCCGGCGAACGCCTCATCCTCGCCGCCGGACACCACGGCCGGCTGATCGGGCTCGACGCGGCCCGCGGGAAACAGCTTGGGTTCCGGGATGGAATGCACCACGAACGATTTCGACTTCCGGGGTGGCTCGTAGATTCCGTCGACGTAGGTGCTGCGGAACTTGACCGGCGTCGCGCCGGGGGCGGGCACCAGAAAGCCCACGCCCTTGTGCTCCCTGCCGGATTCGATGTGGTAGGCGTCCTCGACCCCGATGATCTGGCGGGAAACACTGGGGCTGGCCACCTTCAGCCCGATCCGGTATGACGTGTTCTTGTCGATGTCCTTGATCTTGCCGACGTCCAGAGTCTGCGACGCGAACAGGATGTGGATGCGGAAGGAGCGGCCCTTGCGAGCCACGTAGTCGAACAGTTCGGCGTACTCCGGGTGGTCGGCGAGCATCAGTGTGAATTCGTCGGCGACCACGAATAGCGTTGGAATGGGCGGCAATTCGTGGCCCGCGGCGATCGCGTTCTCGTACTCGACCACCGAGTTGAACGCGCTGCCCTGCACGCGGCGGCCGGCCTCGCGCAGCAGCGTCTCGCGGCGGGCCACCTCGCCGCGCAGCGTGTCGGCGAACCGGTCGGCCAGCGACTTCTTCTCGGCCATGTTGGAGATCACGGCGACGACCTGCGGGAAGTCACGGAAGGCGTCCGCGCCGGCCTCACCCTTGAAGTCTGCGTAGATGACGATCAGGCGGTCCGCCGAGTGAGTCGTCAACAGCGACAACAGGATCGACATCAAGGTCTGTGACTTGCCCGATCCGGTCATGCCGATCATCAGGCCGTGCGGACCCATCCCGCCCTCGGCCTCGTCCTTGAGATCGAAGATCAGCGGCTCGCCGGTCGCGGTGACCCCGATCGGCACGCGCAGCTCGTCGTCGCGGCGGCGCGGCGCCCACAGGCTGGGCACGTCCAGCTCCGAGGCGTCTTCGATGCCCACCAGGGTGGTGAAGGTGGCGCCGCGGGTGGCCGCCGACCGCAGCCCGGTGTGGGTGGGGTTGGAGTCCCAGCGCGACAGCCGGCGGGCGAGGTGGGCCGCCTCGTCGGTGCCGAAGGCGTCGGCGTTGTCGATGTAGGGCTGCCAGCCGCCGGTCTGCCAGCGCTCCAGGGCGCCGCCGCGCACGCGCAGGATCGGCCGCTCCGGATCGGAGTACTGCTCCCGGTGCGGTGGCGTGACCGAGCGATGCACGACGGTGATCCCGGCGCGCCCCGCGGCGAGCGCCGACGCGCCCAGGTCGTAGTCGGGGTCGTCGACGACGATCAGCAGGTGCCGCAGCGCCTGGTCGAAGGCCGGCTCCCCGGTGAACGCCGGGCGGTCGAGGAGCGCCGGGCCCAGTTGCGCCACCAGCTCGTCGGGGTCGGTGTTCAGCAGGCGGGCGGGGCCGACACCGTCGACCTCGCCGGGAGCGTCCACGTGCGGCAACCACTTCAGCCAGGACCAGTCCGGGCTCTCGACGTCCCGGGCGGCAAGCGCGACGCCGAGCACCGTGGGGTCGTGCCATGTCACGGCCTGGGCGATCCAGGCGCGCAGCGCCCCGCGCACCTCGTCGGCCTCGCCCACGAGGGTGATCCGCGAGACCTTGGTCAGGTCGATCCCGGTCGGCACGTCGCGGACGGTGCGATGGGTGTCGAGCAGGCCGCGTAGCGCGCTGTGCGACACCGGTTCCAGATCGACCTCGTCCGCGGTGTCCTTGACGCGCAGCGCCGTGTCCAGCGGCACCTCATGGCGGCCGGCGCGCAGCACCAGGAAGTCGTCGTCGTGCGGGTCACGCTCCCACTGGCGGCGCGACCCCGGCACGCCCGCCAGCGCCGCCGGCTCCGGATGCGACCACTGCGCGGCCGCCCGCTGCTGGGCCGCCTGGGTCCGAACGTTGTCGCGGATCACCGACAGGTAACGCAGGTAGTCGGCCCGTTCGGCGTCGACCTCCTCGGTGCGCATCTTGTTGTCGTTGCCGCGGTACATCGCTGTCGCAGCCAGCAGGAGCACGAACGGGAAGAACAGCGTCTGCGGGGAGATCAGCCGCATGCCGGTGGCGAACAGCGCGACGATCATGCCGACGATCAGGATCACCAGGACGTAGGGCATCGCCCGGCGCAGGAACGACGGGGGGATCACCCGCGGCAGTTCGGGCGGCGGCTCGATCGCGATGCTGCCCTTGCGCGTGACGGGCGGAGCCAGCCGCCGGCGGGCTTCGAAGATGAGGCGGCTCATCGGGGCGCTCCTTCGGCTCCTTGGGCGGCTCCTTGGGCGGTCTGTTGGGCGGCAGGAGCCACCCGGCCGGGGTTGGTGTCGGGTGCCAGGCCGTCGTGCGCCAGGAGCGCGTCGGCGCGCGACAGCGTCGGCCCGTTGGCGAACAGCGACAGGATCGACCACGGGACGGGCGTCGGTGTTCCGCTCAACCCCAGGGCCTCAACGGTTTTGCCGTGCCGACCGTCGTCGCGGCCGTCGGTCTCGTTGTCGATGCCGTAGCGCACCCCGGTGTCGGAAACCCAGAACAGCGAGCCCGTCGCCGGTGCGGCCGCGCCGCCGCTCACGGTCTGGGCGTAATAGCCGGTGCCCGGCGGCAGGGCGACCCGGGCGGCCGTCCCCTGCGCACCGCCGCCGACGAGGTCGACGGTGTGCACCGAATCGGGAACGGGCAGTGCCGAACCGGACAGCAGGGTCAGCGAGCTGGTGGCCGCCCCCGCCGGCTTGCTCCAGTGCGCACAGGTGACGGGATCCTTGGCCGGGTCGACCAGCGTGAGCTGCTGGTCCGGGTAGCGCGCCGTGTCCAGCATCCGCGACACCGGCAGCTTGGCGACCCCGTCGGCGCCCAGGCGCGGCGGCTGGTCCAGGCCGTAGGAATTGGTGTTGCGCAGCACCGCGGCGAGCACCGGTGAGACGGGCTGCAGGCCGTCGGGCAGCACCGCGTAGTAGCGCGCGGCGCCCGAGGAATGTTGGTCCAGGGCGTACGACACCACCACCGCCCCGACGGGCCCCGGGACGGGGTAGTTCGCCGGGGACCCCGCGTTGGGGATGGCCGGCGCCGCCAGCGGCGGCGACTCGGGGATGGCGTTGAACAACCCCAGCGCGATGGGCCGTGGGGCCGGCAGGTCGGCACCCAGGCCGAGCGCGTTGGTGACCGCGTGGTCGGCGAGGTTGAGCTGGCTGCGCCGGTCGCCCCAGAGCAGCCAGGCGCCGCCACCCCCGGGGGGGTCGACCAGGACCGCCCGGTTGGAACCGAGTGTGGCCGCGCGCGCGCCGTCGCTGTCGGGCGGCCCGGCGATCACCGTCACGCCGGCGCTGTGGGCGCCCCGCGCGGTGCCACTGACCGCGTCGCACGCCGTCCAGTTCGCGTCGCGCGAGGTGTTCCGCACCATGCGCTCGGGCGCCCCGGGAATCCCGATCAGGTTGCCACGCGGAAACCGGTCCAGCTCAGCGCTTTTCACCGTCGTCGGATTGACGGGCCGGCCGACGATGAGCCGAGCCGAGGTCAGGTTGAGCACCGGGTGCAGGTCGTCGCCGACCCGCACGTAAAGCGCGGCGGTGGACCGATCCGCCAACATCGGGTCATTTCCGGCCGAGCCGGCGGGCCGGATCAGGGAGAACACGAAGCAGCCCACCAGGCCGGTGGCGAGCAGCACGACGCCCATCAGCACCGCCCGCGACTGGGTGCGCAGCGGATCGACCAGCATCCTGGTGTCGTGCAGGGCGATGCCGGAGGCGATTCGGCGCATGACGAAACGCCAGCCGCTGACCTGATGCCGGGTGACGAAGCCGCGGCGGTAGACGACATGGTCGGGGTTGTCGTTGACCGGGGTGCGTGACGTGAACGAACGCCGTTCCTCGGATTCGGGATGCGTCATGCCGGCACCGACAGCCCGAGGCCACGCAGCAGCGGCTCGACCGACCGCTCCACGTCCTGATCGGTGATGGTCATCAGCTCCGCGTCGCTGAACTCCCCGGTGCCAGCGTGTTCCGAGTGGTCCAGCCGGAATTCCCGCTCCTCTTCCGAGCGTTCGACGATGTTGCGGACGAACCGGCCGTTACCCGCGATGTCCAGACTGCGCCGCTCGATGCCGTTGGAATCGGCCGTCGACTCGACGGCGAGCTTCGCGAACAGCGCCTCCATGTGTTGCAGCGCGGCCGGTTCGAAGACGCTGTCGCGCTGCTCGGCCATCTTGTGCGCGATCTCGACCAGCTCGCCCGCGTTGTAGGACGGGAAGTCGATGTTGCGGGTGAACCGCGAGCGCAGGCCCTCGTTGGTGTCCAGGAACCTGTCCAGGTCGGCGCGGTAGCCGGCGATGATGACCACCAGCCGATCGCGGTCGTTCTCCATGCGAGCCAGCAGGGTGTCGATAGCGACCAGGCCGAAGTCGTTCTTGGCGCCGGTGGCCACCAGGGCGTAGGCCTCGTCCAGGAACAGCACGCCGTCCAGGGCGCTGTCGATGATCGCGTTGGTCTTGGCCTCGGTCTCGCCGATGTGCTGGCCGATGAGGTCGGCGCGGTGCACCTCTTTGATGTTCTCCCTCTTCAAAAGGCCCAGGCCGCAATAGATCTTAGCGACGACGCGGGCGATCGTGGTCTTACCGGTGCCGGGCGGGCCGGCGAAGACCAGGTGATGGGTGCGCTGCGCCACCGCGAGCCCGCGCTGCTTGCGCACCAGCTCCATGGCCACCGAGCTCTTCAGGCGCGACACCTGGTTCTTGACCTCGTCCAGCCCGATGAATTCGGCCAGCTGCCGTTCGGCCTCGGCCAACAGCGTGGCCTTGCGCTCGTGCGCCGCGGGGTCGACGAAGTCCTCGGCGCTGGGCTCGGTCGCCGGGTCCCACGGGTCCGTCCGCGCGTCGATGCGGGCCGACGTGGTGGTCACGATCCCAAAGCTGGTGTCGGACAGGGCTTGTTCGATCTGCTCGTTCTCCGGATGGGCGGCGTACAGGTCCTGCAGCACCTCGCTCGCCGACTCCTCGTCGACGTGCGCGCGCAGCACCAGCGCCTTGGCGAGCGCGCCGTCCATCGCGGCGACGGCGACCGGGCCGTCGGGCTCTTCAAGGTAGGACAGCGCGGGGGCGAACATGCCCAGCCGGGCCAACGCGGTGCCCAACGTGATCTTGACCGCGTGGGAGAACGCCTCGTCCAGGCCGGAGTCGTTGACGACCGGGGTCAGCGACTTGACCACGTCCGACCACCGCTCGGCGCGGTAGCGGACGACGACCGCGACCCAGCGGGCCTCCCGCCAGCTCGGACGCTTCTCGGTGAGACCGTTGACAATTCGATCGGCATCGGCGAACCGCCCGGCGCCCGCGAGCGCCGCCGCATAGGCGAGGCGGAAGTCGTCGGGCGTGGTCGCGCGGAACTTCAGGTACAGGCCCGTGTCATAGCGGAAGCCGAGCGCGCCGGGCGCCAGCTCGACCTGCCGCTGCAACGTGCCGGCCGTGGCCGCCGTGCGTGCCACGGCCTCGAGCACGTCCAGGGACTCGTCGCCGGCCGCGGCCAGGCCGGTCCAGGCATCGCACTGGTCGTGGGCGACGCGCGTCAGCGCGGCGAAGCCGGAGCGGGCGGCGGCCAGGTCGGCTGGGCGCCGGCGCTGGTAGACCTCGATGCCCAGGGCGCGGCAGCACGTCGCGAACCGACTAACGACGTCACCATCGACCCTGGCGTCCCCCCTGGCGGCGACGGGCGCGGATGCAAGCATGCCAGTGTCACCCCGTTGCACGGCCGCTTCTTCTCCCGTACATAGCGTTCCCTAACCTAACTCGGCTGAAGTTAGCATTGCATAAGCTAACTGTCGAGGCGCGTCCGCCCGCACTACCCACGCGTTGGCTTCCCTTCTTGCGCCGCCGATGAGGACGCTCGAAGCGTCCCAAGGCCGCATCTACGGCGATCCTCCCCCGGCGGCATCAGCTTAGTGAAAATCATTTTCATTATCAAGACGCTCGGACCCCCACGTGGCGGGAACCATTGGCTTTGCCGGCCCGTCGCCCAATCCCTCGCCCGCCAGGGTGGCCAGACCGGCCGCCCCGACCGCGTCCGCGGGCACGGCCCCGGCGAAGCCCAGGGCACCGGCGCCCCGCGCCGAGGCGAGCGACGGCCCCGCACCTTCGGAATCCAGAAATTCGTGGCGGTACCCGCGCTGCCGGTCGTTCATCCCGGCTCGGCGGCGGCGACGGGCGCGCGCCCTTTCCGCGGCGGGCAGCCCGGCGGCCGCCGCGGCAGCGACGGTGTCGGCAGCCGGCGCCTTCCGCTGGGCGCTGGAGGCCATCCCCGTGCCGGCGCCCAGCGTGGGACCACCGACCACATAGGGGTAGGCGGCGCCCTCGACCCCGGTCGCCGGGGGTGGCAGCGGCCCCGGGGCGGGGGCGGAAACCGGGGCGGGTGGGGGCGCGGGGGCCGGGGCGGGCGTCGACGCCGGTGCGGGGGCGGCGGCGGGGGCGGGTGCGGTCCCGACGGCGGCAAGATGCGGCTCCGGCACCGCGGAGGTCGACACGGCTGGCCCCGGGACCGCGGCCGGCTGGATGCCCGCCAGCCCGCTCAGCCCCGCCTGGCCGCCGAGGGAGGCGACGCCGGCGGCCGGCAACGCCAGCGCGAGCGCCTCGATCTGGGGCCCGAACGTCTGGTAGACCTCGGCCGCGTGGCCGACCTCGTCGGCGACCAGCAGCGGGATGTCGTTCTCGATCTGGGCGATCGTCGCCGAGGGGTTCTCGGGGAATTCCTCGAGGTCCCGTCCCAGCGTCTGGGTGACCTCGGTGACCCGGTTGATCCACCAGTTCAGCTGGGTGGGGTCGCCGCCGTCGTTGTCGATGATGTCGCCGGAGTCGTCGCTTTCGTCACCGCCACCGCCGTCGGCGGCGTGCAAGATCTGCGGCGCCGCCGCGGTTCGTGGCGCGGACGCGACGGCGGTGCCGGAAACCGCCTGGTAGGTGCCCATGATGCTGGCCGCCTGGATCCACATCCGCACATAATCAGCCTCGTTGATGGCGATCGGAATGGTATTGATCCCGAAGAAGTTAGTTGCCAGCAACACCGCGTGGATCGCATGATTCGCGGCCAACTCGGCCGGGGTGGGCATGGCGGCCAGCGCCGCGGCGTAGGCGGCCGCCGCGGTCTCCTGCCGGGCCGCCACCGTGGCGCTGGTGACGCTGGCCTGCACCAGCCAGGCGAGATACGGGCCATGGGCGGCCGCGTACCGAGTGGCGGTCGGCCCCTCCCACGCCCCGGCCTGCGTCGACGCCAGCACGGCGGTGAGTTCGTCGGCGACCGATGCGTAAGTGGCGCTCAGCGAACTCCAGCTCGCCGCGGCGGCCAGCAGGCCGCCCGCGCCGGGACCGGTGCTGAGCTGCGCCGAATGAACCTCCGGCGGCAGTGCCATCCACACCGGCGCGGTCATGGCGCTGACCCCCTACCCCAAGGCTCGACGGATCACCGAGCTCGCAGGTAGTAGTCGCGCCGCGGGACGGAAAAGTTCCGGCCCGATGCGTTCCGGGGCGGTCAGGCCTTGACGGCGCTCACCAGCGTGTTGCGGGCGATCATCGGCCCGGCTTCGGTTTCCGGGCCGGGGACGGGCCGGCCGTTTTCGCGGAGGTAGTCGGCGAGCGGGGTGCCGACAGCCTTCCAGCCGCGGGTCCCGAACCATTCGGTGGCCGGCGCGATGCGCTCGTTGTACACCAGCTGGTAGAAGGTCCGGTCGTCCTCGCCCGAGGCGATCGCGGCGATCTCGTGTTCGAGCTTGGCCTCGAACTCCTCCCGGTCGAGCGGGGCGCCGTCCTCGACCGCGACGTAGCTGCCCCGAGCGGCCAGGCCGTCGATGCCGGTGAAGAGCTGCTCCTGCGCCGCCGCGGGCAGGTAGATCAACAGCCCCTCCGCGATCCACGCCGACGGCGCCGCCGGATCGAAGCCGCCCTCGCGCAGCGCCCCCTGCCAGTCCTCGCGCAGGTCGACCGCGATCTCGCGGCGCTCGGCCCGGGGCTGGGCGCCGTGGGCGGTGAGCACCCCCCGCTTGAAGTCCAGGATCTCCGGACGGTCGAGCTCGAAGATCGTGGTCCCGGCCGGCCAGTCCAGGCGGTAGGCGCGGGAGTCCAACCCCGCCGCCAGGATGACCACCTGTCGCACGCCCGCCGCCGCGGCGCGGCGGAAGTACTCGTCGAAGTACTTGGTGCGAGCGCCCTGGAAGTCGACGAAATGCTCGCCGAAGTCGGGCGATTTGAGGTGGTGGTCGGGGGCCTTGCCGTCCAGTACGTCGGCTGCCGGGCCGCCGACGGCCCGGCAGAACAGCTCCGCGTAGGGGTCGACGGCCAGCGGCTCGGGCTTCTGCGCCTCGAGGGCTCGCGCCGTGGCCACGAACAGGGCCGTCGAGCCGACACTCGTTGTGATGTCCCAGGTATCGCCTTCAGTACGCACGTAATCGACAGTACGCGAACGAGTTACGGGCGTCCGCGAGCGCCGCCCGCACGAAGTCATCCGTTGTCGAGCCTTAATGAAAATGATTATCATTAGTGTTCATGGCGACTCCACGTATTGCCCCCCTTCCGGTAACCGTCCTGTCCGGGTTTCTCGGCGCGGGGAAGACAACGCTGCTCAACCACGTCCTGGCCAACCGGGACGGCAGGCGCGTCGCGGTCATCGTCAACGACATGAGCGAGGTCAATATCGACGCCGCCCTGGTCGCCGGAACCGGCCACCTGGACCGCACCGAAGAGAAGCTGGTCGAGCTGACCAACGGCTGCATTTGCTGCACGCTGCGCGAAGACCTTGTCGAGTCGGTGGCCCGATTGGCGTCCGCCGGCCGATTCGACTACCTGCTCATCGAGTCGACGGGTATTTCCGAACCCATGCCGGTCGCCGCCACCTTCAGCTGGGAATTCGAGGACGGCTTCTGCCTGGGGCAGCTCGCGCGGCTTGACACCATGGTCACCGTGGTCGACGCGTCGACGTTTCTCGGCGAACTTGCGCGCGGCGAGGCGCTGGCCGCCCGCCGCCTCGCTGCGGGCGATGGCGATAGCCGCACCATCGCCGACCTGCTCATCGACCAGGCGGAATTCGCCGACGTGATCCTTCTCAACAAGACCGATCTGGTCAACGAGAAGACCAACGCGACCGTGGCGGCGGTGCTGCGGCGCCTCAATCCGGCGGCGAAGATCATCCCCACCGACCACGGGCGGATGGCGCTCTCGGAGGTCCTGGACACCGGCTTGTTCAACCCGATTCTGGCCGCCGAGTCGCCCGGCTGGGCGGACGAGCTCGCGAACGGGCACGCGCCCGAGACCGAGGAATATGGCATCAGCAGCGTGACGTTCCGCGCTCGGCGCCCCCTGCACCCGCAGCGCCTGCAAGCAGCGCTGGAACAACTGCGGGGAGTGTTGCGCAGCAAGGGCTTCTGCTGGATCGCCAGCCGGCCCGACATCGCGGCGATCTGGTCGCAGGCCGGGCCCAACCTGGCGATCGAGCCGGCGCAATACTGGTCCACCGCCGACTTTCCCGCCGGCCAGGAGATCGTCTTCATCGGTGTCGACCTCGCCCACGGCCAGGTGCTGGACCTGATGCAGGCGGCGCTGCTGACCGACGCGGAACTGGCCGAAGGCCCCCGGGCATGGGTCGGCTATGCCGATCCGCTCCCGCGCTGGGACGCCAGCCACGTCCACCAGAGCTGATCGCTGCCGAGGAATCAGCGTCTGTCAGTGGCCGCCGTAGCGGCGGCGGAACTTCTCGACCTGCCCCGCGCTGTCGACGATGCGCCGGCTGCCGGTCCAGAATGGGTGCGAATCCGAGGTGACTTCGACCACGATCAGCGGGTAGGTGCGCACTCCGTTCGCCGTGTCCCATTCGATGGTGCGCGAACTGGACAGGGTGGAGCGGGTCAGAAACATCGCTCCGGTCGTGGCGTCCTGGAAGACGACGGGGTGGTAGTCGGGATGGATGTCGGGCTTCATCGGCCGTCCCGATCGGCCGTTTGAGCGGATTCGACCCGGGGATCGCGGTGCCAGTCGCCGAACGGATCGTCGCAGGGGTCCCAGGCCGCGCCGTCCAACTCGTCGTCGGACAGAAGCGCGCCCCGCAGGGCGTCGAGGATCTCGGTGACGTCGGCACCGCAGACCAGGACGGTCATCGCCGTGTGCCGGTCGCCGTGGACGTCGTCCCATCCCAGCTCGGCAAAGGCGCGTCGCTCCGGATCGACGCCGGCCAGCTCGGACGGCGAGAGGGCCGCGAGCCACTTGCCGGCCGAATCGACCCGAAGACCGGCACCGGCCGATTCCAGCCACATCGCGTGGTCGGGGCGCCCGGCCAGCCAGAGCCGGCCGCGGGTACGGAGGACGCCATCGAGCAGCACATCGAGGCACTCGTGCAGGCGCTGCGGATGGAAGGGGCGCCGGGCGTTGAACTCGACCAGCTCGAGCGCTCCGCGGGTATTGAGCGGCGGTTGCCCCGCCAGCAGCGGACCGAACGGATCGTCGCTTCGCCCTCGGCGCGCGTCGCGGTACAGATTGTTCACGGACTTCCCAATGCCGTTGGAGCCCAGCTGAATCCGAGCGCGCGGCGACAGGCGGCGCAGCGCGGCGGTCGTGACGGCCTCGGCCTCGTTGAGCACGATCACGTCGGCGAATTCGGCCTGGCCGACCACCACCTGCGCCTGGGTGCGTCCGTCGTCGAGCTCCGCGTCACCGAGCGCCTGGGTCAACCACACCGACGAATCGATACACGTCACCACCGCGGCGATCACCACGTCCAGGGCGGCCGGCCCATCGGCGTACCCCGGCCCGACGCGCAGCCGGACGTGGTCGATCGCCACGCAGATCGGTTCGGGTTCGAGCCACGGCGCCAGGCGCACCACAATCCGGTCGACGTCGGCCCGGCGATGCAGCTGGCGCAACAGCAGGAGTAGGTCGTTGCGCGACGTGCAGGACACGCAGCCGTGCGACAGCTCGAGCCCGGTCTCCGCGGTGGTCAGGACGCCGTGTTGCAGCATCGCCGTCGTCCGGCGCACTACGTGGCCGTCGAAACGGTGCTCGACCACCAGCGTGCCCGGACTGCGCAGCAGCGCGCCCACGACTTCATCGGTGTGGTTTTGGCCGGCAACCAGGATGACGGGCGTCCGCATCAGCGCTCCTTATTGAAAATCATTTTCATCTGGACCCTTTGTACGGTACCGTCTCCCGCGGGCAGTTGTCGAAAACGATTTTCAATAAGCATCGCCAGGGAGGTGCGCAGTGTCCGCCCACTGTCAGGTGACCGGTCGGGTTCCGAGTTTCGGAAACACGGTGTCTCATTCCCATCGCCGGACCCGGCGCCGTTGGTCTCCCAACGTCGCGCTCAAGACCTATTACCTGGCCTCGGAAGACCGGCGCATTCGATTACGGGTCAGCGCCAAGGGAATCAAGGTGATCGACCGCGACGGCATCGAGGCGGTCGTGGCCCGGCTGCGCCGCGAAGGGCAGCGGATCTGATGGCGCGCAACGACGTTCGCCCCATCGTCAAGCTGCGCTCCACGGCGGGCACCGGCTACACGTATGTGACCCGCAAGAACCGGCGCAACGACCCCGATCGGTTGGTGCTGCGCAAGTACGACCCGGTGGTTCGCCGGCACGTCGAGTTTCGAGAGGAGCGCTGAGGATGGCAAAGAAGTCCAAGATCGTGAAGAACGATCAACGGCGCGCGATCGTGGCGCGCTACGCCGAACGCCGCGCTGAGCTCAAAGAAATCATCCGGTCACCGTCCAGCAGCGCCGGGCAACGGGAGGCGGCGCAGCGGGAACTGGCGCGCCAGCCGCGCGACGCCAGCGCGGTGCGGCTGCGCAACCGCGATGCCGTCGACGGGCGTCCGCGCGGGCACCTGCGCAAGTTCGGGTTGTCGAGGGTCCGGGTACGCGAACTCGCGCACGCCGGCCAGCTTCCCGGCGTGCGAAAGGCGAGCTGGTGATGGCCAAGAAGGCGCAGCGCCCGAATCGCGCGCCGAATCGCAGGGCCGCCAGGAAGAATCTGCTCGCCGACCTCGGGCTCGACACGGTCGACTACAAGGACACCGCCACGCTGCGCGTCTTCATCTCCGAGCGCGGCAGGATCCGGGCCAGGCACGTCACCGGCCTCACGGTGCAACAACAACGCCAAGTCGCGACGGCCATCAAAACGGCACGCGAGATGGCGCTATTGCCCTACGTCGGCGTGGCCCGTTGAGCGTCCCACGCCGCGGGACCGACCGGCCCTTCACGTGGTCGTCTGCGTCGCCTGCGCGGCCGACGAGGCCCTTTCGGTGATCGACGCGCTGCGGCCCACCATCCGCCGGTGCCCACGGGCCACGCTCGTCCCGCGGAGTCATGGCGGTGGTTCAACCGTGCCCCCAGGACATGGCGGCATGCGGGCCGCCCCACTGGATCGGCCCGATCACTGACAACGCCGCGGCGGCGGCCCTGCGCGACTGCCTGGAGCGGGGACAGTGGGAAAACACGCCCCTGCCAAGGCCACTCAACGGCCACCAGCTGTGGGCCGGCGGCTTCAGCCGCCGCAACTAAGGTTTTAGCCCCCGCCGCGTTCCTCGGCGGCCCAGGTGCTCGGCAGCATCGGCGACCGCGGTCCGGCGCCGAGATCGTCAGCGGCCAGGGTGGTCAACCCGACCGCCCCGGCCACGCGCTGCTCGCGCGCCGTGCCGGTGAAACCCAGCATTCCGGCACCGCTGTCCGATGCGCGGTCATCCGGCGCGGACCAGTCCGGATCGACCTCGACGTTCATGTCCGCGAATTCGTCGGCATGGTCGCGTTGCCGCTGTCGCTGGCGCCGCCGAGCGCGCGCCGCCTCCCGCGCGCTCGCCGCCGCCGCCGCGGCGGCCGCCTCGGCTTCTGGCGCTTTCCTTTTCGCGCCGGCACTGGCACCCGCGCTCATCCCCGAGCCGAACCCGATGCCCGGAGGCCCCACCGCATAGGGCGGGAAAAAGGCGGCCGGCCCGGCGCCCGCGGGCGGCGGTGTCGGCGCGGGGCCCGCCGGCGCCGGCGGTCCCGAGGGCGAGGGCGCGGACGGGGGCGACGGGGCGACCCCGGCCACGCTGGTGAGCGTCGGGGCCATCGCAACGGCGGGCAGCACGGGCGGCGGGGCGAGCGGAACCGCAGGCGCCACAACGGGTTGCGGTAGGGCGGCCAGCCCGGCCAGTCCGGCCAGCCCGCCGACCGATGCGAGCGGCGCGGCCGCCACGGGGAGCGCCGCCGCCAGCGCCGCCGGCTGACTGGTCAGGGTGAAGATCTCCGCCAGGTGAGTCGGCCAGTCGAAAAGCTCCAGGCTGACCAGGTATTGGATCGCCGCCACCGGATTCGTCTGCAGTAGCACGAAAAACTGCTGAAAGTCCTCACCCAGCTCGAGGGATCGCACGACCCAGAAGGCCGCCGTGGTCGGATCGGTGTAGCTGTCGTAGTCGAGACCGTTGACCGTCCCCTCGGCCGGGTTCCAGTTGTAGCCGAAGTTGCGCAGGATGTTCGCGATAAAGTCGTCCAGGGGGTTGTCGACCACCGGGTCGTGGGCGACCGCGTCGTTCCCGATGCCGAACTGCTGCAGGAACGCGTCGAGCTGCGGGTTGTTCACCGCGTTCTCGAACTCCGTGAACGGGTTGAAGTTCTGGATCTGCTGTCCCAGGTTCTGGACCTGCTGGACGAAGTTCTGGAGAAACTGCTCGACGGCCTGCAGCGGGTTGGTGGCCGCCGACGGCTGCGCCCCGGCCTGCGCGTCGGACTTCACGATCTGGGGCGCCGGAACAGTCCGCGGCGCCGATGCCGCCGTCGCGCTGGAAATCGCCTCGTAGCCGGCCATTGTGGTGGCGGCCTGAACCCACATCCGCGCGTAGTCGGCCTCGTTGATCGCGATCGGAACGGTGTTGATCCCAAAGAAGTTGGTAGCGAGCAACACCGAGTGGACGACGTGGTTGGCTGCCAGTTCGGGCAACGTCGGCATGGCCGCCAGCGCCGTCGTGTAGGCCGCTGCCATGGTCTGGTGGCTGGCCGCCATCTCCGCGCTGTCCGTTCCGGCCTGCGTCAACCACGCCAGGAACGGGCCGTGCGCGGCCACGTACGACTCGGCGCTCGGCCCCTCCCACGCGCCGGCCTGTGCCGACGCCAGGGTTGCACTGAGTTCCGCTGCGACCGTGGCGTATTCGGCGCTGAGCGCGTCCCATGCCCCCGCGGCGGCGAGCAGGGGCCCGACCCCTGGACCACTGCTGAGCAACGCCGAGTGCACCTCCGGTGGCGAGGCAATCCAGATCGGCGACGTCATCGACAAACACTCCTCGACGGGCTGGGATGTGTCACCGACGAGCTTACTGAAAATGATTATCGTTAACAACTCGAACGGCCCGCCTGCTTAAAGGTCATCGTGGGCTGTATTGTTCAGCAAATGCTGACGCGTGAAGACCGCGAGGTGGCGCTGGCCCGGGTGGGGCGGGCGCTGGCCGATCCGACGCGATGCCGAATCCTGGTGGCGCTGCTCGACGGGGTCGGCTATCCGGGCCACCTCGCGTCCCGGCTGGGGCTGACGCGGTCCAACGTGTCCAACCACCTGTCGTGCCTGCGCGGCTGCGGACTGGTGGTGGCCAGCTACGAAGGGCGGCAGGTGCGCTATGAGTTGGCCGACCCGCATCTGGCCCGCGCGCTCGGCGAGTTGGTGCAGGTCGTGCTCGCCGTCGACTGCGAGGCCCCAAATACCTGAGGGGGAGTGCAAGGACGCGTGCTGCGGGGATTTCGCCCCGAAAACCGTTGCGCTGCGGCGTCGGACGGTGTTATCGCGACGTGTGCGCATGCTGGTCGCGGCGACAATCTCCTACAACGCCGTGGAGGCGGCGGTCGCGATCGCCGCCGGGTCCGCGGCGTCGTCGACCGCGCTGATCGGCTTCGGCCTCGACTCGGTGATCGAGGTGTCGTCGGCGACCGCGGTGGCGTGGCAGTTCTCCGGCGCGGACCCCGAGGCGCGCGAACGGACCGCCCTGAAGGTGATCGCGCTGTCGTTCTTCGCCCTCGCCGGTTATGTGACCGCGGAGTCGGCCCGGTCACTGTCGGGCGGCGAGGCGGCCGCGCATTCGGTGGTCGGCATCTGGCTGGCCGCGCTGTCGCTGGTGGTCATGCCGGTGCTGTCGCGGGCGCAACGCCGGGCCGGACGCGAACTCGGTTCGGCCAGCGCGGTCGCCGACTCGAAGCAGACCCTGCTGTGCACATACCTGTCCGGGGTGCTGCTGGTGGGGCTGCTGCTGAACTCGCTACTCGGCTGGTCGTGGGCCGACCCCGCGGTTGCCCTGATCATCGCCGCGGTGGCGCTGCGCGAAGGCCGCGAGGCGTGGCGCGGCCGGCACTGTTGTTGACAACCGCGCTCAGACCAGCGGACGCCCGGTCCTGATCCGGCGGTCGACGTCGGCCAGCAGGACGTTGAACGGGAATCGCCGGACGAATCGCGGCATCATGCGGTTCGCCGTGCGCAACAGAGTGATCAGGCGGTCAAAGCGCCGCTGCCGGGCGGCGTCCCACGGGAGCCGCATCTCGTCGCGAAACCGCTGCGGCAGGAAGCCGGTGGTGATCAGCAGGGGGAGGCTGTCGGCGGCGCGCTGCAGCCGGGCCGGCAGGGTGAGCCCGGGTAGGCGGGACGCTGCGATGGGATAGAGGTAGTCGCGAACGGCGTCGTCGATGTGCACCTTGGCCAGCGACTCCCGCCAGTAGCGGTCGAAGGCGGCGCGGTCCGCCGGCCACCGCTCCGGCGGCACCTGCAGGGTGGTGGCCAGCGCCATGCCCTCGCGGTAATGGCGGTCGGCGTCCTCGTCACCGAGTTCACCGAGGAACGTGCGGTAGATGTCGACGCCGCCCTTGTAGAGGCACGCGCCCACCCACAGCTGCAGGTCGACGTCGAATGCGTGGTATTTCACCGGGCTTTCGGGCAGCGAATACACCTGCGCGTGCGCCCGGTTCACCGCGCGCCGGAAGGCGGCCTGCTGCGCATCGCTGCCGCGCAGGGCCACCGCCAGGTAGGTGAACGTGGTGCGCGCCCGCTTGACGGGATGCAGGTCCACCCGGCCGCCCTCGACCCGGCTCTCCATCACGCCGTATCCGACGCCGGGCCGCGCCAACTGCATGATCACGTTCGCTGGACCGGCCAGCAGGCTGATGCCCATCAGGGCCTCGTCGATGGGCACCGCCCGCGTTCTCCGCCCCCGCCGCGGCGGGTCGGAGACTCCGCGCTCGACGTGCGGAATCGGTTCGCCGACCGTCTGGTGTAGCACCGGCATTGACCTCCCGCGCATCCGGGAAATGTGATAACGATTGTTTCCAGATTCTGTCGGGGTTTGCCTTAACGTGTCAAGATGGCTGGCATGAGCGCGACCTCGCGCGATCGGCCCTACCGAGGAATCGAGGCCGCCCAGCGGCTGGCCACCCGCCGCAATCGGTTGCTGGCCGCCGGCCTGGACCTGCTCGGTGCCGAGCGGCAAGACTTCTCCGCGGTCACCGTGCGCAGCGTGTGCCGCCACGCCGGGCTGGCGGCGCGCTACTTCTACGAAAGCTTCACCGACAAGGACGAATTCGTCGCCGCGGTCTTCGACTGGGTGATCGCCGACCTGGCCGCCACCACGCAGGCCGCCGTTGCCGCGGTCGGGCGGCACGAGCAGAACCGCGCGGGGATGGACAACATCGTCCGCACCGTCGCCGACGATGCCCGCATCGGGCGCTTACTGTTCAGCACGCAGCTGGCCGACCCGGTCATCGTCCGCAAGCGCGCGGAATCGAGCGCGCTGTTCGCGATGCTGTCCGGTCGGCACGTCGGCGGCGCGCTGCGGCTACCGGCCAACGACCGCATCAAGGCCGCGGCCCACTTCGTGGTTGGCGGGGTCGGCCAGACCATCAGCGCCTGGCTGGCCGGCGACGTTCGGCTGGAGCCGGATCAGCTCGTCGATCAGCTGACGGCCCTGCTCGACGAGCTCGCCGAGCCGCGCCTGTACCGCCTCACGGAAACAGCGGGAAATGCCAGAGCCGGAGCCCCGGATCGACCAGCACGCGCGTCAGGCTGACCCGCAACAGGCGCAGGGCGCCGCCGATCAGCAGGGATGCCATCGGGACCTCGATCAGCATGCCGGTGATCACCGACAACCAGGCGTCCTCGGGCTTGGCGGTCATCAGGTCGAACCACACGTCGCAGATCATCAGCACCCCGGTGGTGAACCCGGTCAGGAGCAGCAGGTAGCGGCGCCGATAGCCGAAGACGGCCGTCGCCGCCATGAACGAGACCAGCAGGATGTCGAAGCCGATCCACGTCACCGGCCAGTTGTGGGCGACGTACTTCTGGGGCAGCGACGTTGCCAGGTACCCGATCCACGGGATCATCACCACGCAGCCCCCGGCGATCAGGCCCAGCCTGATCCGCCGCATCCGAACCAGCACCTCCGGGTCCTCCACCTCGCTGACAGGGAGCTCCAGGCGGGTGATCAGGTCCCTTCGCTCCTCCGCGGAGAGGGCGGCGATCTGCAGGTCGGTCAGGATGCCTTGGGTCATGCATTCCAGTTTGCCCACGGGACGGATTTTTAAGCTCAGGGCAAGAGCGGCAGCTCCCATAGCCGCATTCCGGGGTTCAACAACCAGAACCGCTCCATGGTCAGTCGCATCAGGCGCAGCGCGCTGACGATCATGAAGGCCGCCAGGGGCAGCTCGACCAGCACAGCGGTGGCAACCGACAACCACACATCCCGGGGGCCGGCGGTCATGAGGTCAAACCACGCGTCGCAGATCAGGAGGACGCCGGTGGTGAACGCGGCCGGAATCAGCACCTGGCGGCGTAGGTAGCCGAAGACGGCGGTCGCCACCATGAAGACCACCAGCAATACGTCATAGCCCATCCAGGTCAGCGGCCAATTGTGCACGACGTAGTTCTCCGGCAGCGTCGTCGAGAGGTATCCCAGCCAGGGGATCATCACTGCCGAGCCGCCGCCCATCAGGCCGAGGCGGACGCGCCGGACCCGCGCCAGGAACACCGGGTCGACGACCTCGTGCACGGGCTGTTCCAGGCGCGCGATCAGCGCGCGCCGCTGCACGGGCGTCAGCGCCGCGATCTGAGCGTCGGACAGAATGGCGTCGGTCACGGTCCGCCGAAGACCGGCACGGCGGGTCGCCGGTCGGCCGCCGTCTTCGGCACCGTCCCGGTATCCGCCCCGTCGAATTCCTTGACCCAGCAGGCGAATTCGAGCGTGATCCCGTCGGGGTCCTGGAAGTAGAACGAGCGCACGTACACCCCGGGGTGCACCGTTGCCGACACCTGCACAGGGCTTTCGTCGTGGTTGAGCACCGGCCCCACCCGCACACCCTTGTCCTTGAGCCGCTGCCGGTAGGCGTCGAATTTCTCCGCCGGCACGTGGAAGGCCAGGTGGTTCATGGTGCTCACCGCACTGGTGATATCCCCGATGCCCGGAATGGCGCGTGGCGACGAGACCCCGGGCACGCGGTCGGGGGCGTCGGCAAACCAGAAGAACGCGACGCAGTCACCGTTGCCGGCGTCGAAGAAGAAGTGCTGCCCCTGGCCGCCGGGCAGGTCGAGCGATTTGACCCGCGGCATGCCGAGGACGTTGGTGTAGAAGTCCACCGTGCGGGCCATGTCCGAGCACACGAGTGCGACGTGGTTGATCCCGCCGAGCTCGAATTCCGTATTGGTGTTATGCGGCTTGATCATGTGCGGCTCCCCCTGCGCAGGTCCTGGCCAAGATCTGAATCTGAATCTAACATCAGATTCAGTTTTGGCCTAGGGAGGTGTGCGCGTCCGGTGTCGACCCCCGAACTCCCCACGCATCGGGGCCGACGCACCCAGGCCGCGATCGACGCCGCCGCGCGAACGGTTGTCGCACGCAAGGGAATATTCGCGACGACCATCGCCGACATCGCCGCGGAGGCGGGCCGCTCGGCGGCCTCCTTCTATAACTACTACGAGTCGAAGGAGGCGATGGTCCGCCAATGGGCGGTGCGGTTTCGCGACGAGGCGAACGAACGCGCGCTGTCGGTCACCGAACATGGCCTCTCCCATCGCGAGCGCGCGCACCAGGCCGCGGCCGCGCACTGGAATACGTACCGCAACCGGCTCGCCGAGGTGATCGGCGTGTCGCAGCTGGCGATGGTCAACGACGACTTCGCGCAGTATTGGGCCGAGATATGCGCCATTCCAACGTCGTTTATCGCCGAGACGGTACGGCGCGCACAGGCCGACGGCTACTGCCCCGGCGACGACCCGCGCCTGATCGCCGAGGCGATCGTGGCGATGTTCAACCAGTTCTGCTATCTGCAGCTGAGCGGCACCGAGGCATCCGATGACCGCGCCTGCATCCAGACGCTCGCCAACATCTACTACCGCGCCATCTACTGGCAGGAGGCACATTCACCGTGACACGACATACCGGTGCTGCAGGGGTCGTCCGCGAGTTCGTCGGCCTCGAGTCCCCCACAGCCGGTCGGGCCGGCGCGGGCGGACACCCGTGCCAGGGGCTTTACCACCGCGGCATGGGGCGCAAGCCGAAGGTCGCGATGATCGCCGCGCACTACCAGATCGACTTCTCCGAGCATTACCTCGCCGACTACATGGCGACCCGCGGGATCGGTTTCCTGGGCTGGAACACCAGGTTCCGCGGCTTCGAGAGCAGCTTCCTGCTCGACCACGCGCTCGTCGATATCGGGGTCGGCGTTCGCTGGCTACAAGAAGTACAGGGAGTGGAATCTGTTGTCCTGCTGGGCAATTCGGGGGGAGGATCCCTGATGGCCGCCTATCAGTCCCAGGCGGTGCAGCCCACCGTCACACCCCTGGAAGGCATGCGCCCCGCGGCCGGCGTGACCGAGCTCCCGCCCGCCGACGGCTACGTGGCCACCGCCGCCCACCCCGGGCGTCCCGACGTCCTCACGGCCTGGATGGATGCGGCCGTCGTCGACGAGAACGACCCGGTGGCCACCGACCCCACCCTGGACCTGTTCGACGAGCGCAACGGCCCGCCGTACTCACCGCAGTTCGTCGAACGCTACCGGCGCGCGCAGGTCGCGCGCAACGACGCGATCACCGACTGGGCGGAAATGGAACTCAAACGCGTTCGCGCGGCGGGCTTTTCCGATCGGCCGTTCACGGTGATGCGCACCTGGGCCGACCCCCGGATGGTCGATCCGGCGATCGAGCCGACGCGGCGCCAGCCCAACATGTGTTACGCGGGCGTCCCGGTGAAGGCCAACCGGTCCGCGCGCGGCATCGCCGCCGCCACGACGCTCCGCAACTGGCTGGGCATGTGGAGCCTGCGGGTGGCGCAAACTCGGGCCGAGCCGCACCTGGCACGCATCACCTGCCCCGCGCTGGTGCTCACCGCCGAGGCCGACACCGGGGTCTTTCCCGCTGACGCCAAGCGCATCTTCGACGCGCTCGCCGCCACGGACAAGACACAGGCTTCGATCGATACCGACCACTACTTCACCACCCCCGGCGCCCGCAGCGAGCAGGCCGACCTCATCGCCAAGTGGATCGCCAAGCGATGGCGCTGAGCGGTCGCACGGACGACAAGCCGGCGGCGGGGACCGCGAGCAAGCCGATATCATCGCCAGGTGGCCGCGTTAAAAGTTCTGGCGCACTTCGTTCCCGGCGACAAGGTCCTCGACTTCGTTGCGCCCGAATCGGATTGGCTGGACATCCGATGGTGCCCGGAGGACGACTCCGCCGAGGCGCAAGCCGCCTTCTACCGTGAGCTGCCCGAAGCCGACGTGATCTGGCACGTGCTGCGGCCACTGTCGGGCGACGACTTGCGGCTCGGCAAGCGGCTGCGGCTCGTACACAAGCTCGGGGCCGGGGTGAACACCATCGACGTCGCGACCGCGATCGAGCGGGGCATCGCGGTCGCCAACATGCCCGGCGCCAACGCCCCGTCGGTGGCCGAGGGCACGGTGCTGCTGATGCTGGCCGCGATGCGCCGGCTGGCGGCGCAGGATCGCGCCATCCGGCAGGGGGCGGGCTGGCCGACGGACCCCGAGCTGACCGAGACGGTGCGCGACATCGGCTCCTGCACGGTCGGGCTCATCGGATACGGCAACATCGCCCAGCGGGTGAGCCAGATCGTCGCGGCGATGGGCGCCACCGTCCTGCACACCAGCACCCGCGACGACGGCCGGCCCGGCTGGCGGCCACTGCCGGAGCTGCTCTCCCAGAGCGACATCGTGTCGCTGCACCTGCCGTTGACGGCGCAGACACACCACCTGCTCGGCCGCGACGCGCTGGACCGGATGAAACCGTCCGCCGTCCTGGTCAATACGTCGCGGGGCGCGGTTGTCGACGAATCCGCGCTCGTCGACGCGTTGCGCGGTGGCCGGTTGGCCGCGGCGGGGCTGGACGTCTTCGACGCCGAGCCGGTCGCGGCCGACAACCCGCTGCTGGGGTTGGACAACGTCGTGCTGACGCCACACGTCACCTGGTGCACCGTCGACACGATGCGGCGCTACCTGACCGAGGCCGTCGACAACTGCCGGCGGCTCCGCGACGGCGAGCCACTGGCGCACCTGGTGACCCCGGTGGTCAACCAACCGACCGGTTGTTAGTTTGGGAGACGCCTGGCAGAGACCAAACCCGAAAAGCATGGGAAGGCGACCAATGCCGATCGCTATCACTCCTGAGCATCAAGACCTGGCCGACTCGGTGCGGTCTTTCGTCGCGCGGGTGGCGCCGTCCGAGGCGTTGCACGCGGCGATGGAGGCCCCCGTCGACAACCCCCCGCCCTACTGGCGCGCGGCCGCCGATCAGGGCCTGCAGGGCGTCCACCTGGCCGAGTCGGTGGGCGGACAAGGATTCGGCATCCTCGAGCTGGCCATCGTGCTGGCCGAATTCGGCTACGGCGCGGTGCCCGGGCCCTTCGTACCGTCGGCGATCGCCAGCGCGCTGATCGCCGCGCACGACCCGGAGTCGAAGGTGCTCTCGGAGTTGGCATCCGGGGCGGCGATCGCCGCGTATGCGCTGGATTGTTGCGCGCTGACCGCCACCCGGCACGGCCCCGACCAGGGGACGCTGGTGATCCGCGGCGAGGTGCGGTCGGTTCCCGCCGCCACGCAGGCGTCGTTGCTCGTGCTGCCGGTCGCCATCGACAGCGGCGAGGAATGGGTGGTGCTGCGCGCCGAGGAGCTCGAGATCGAGCCGGTGAAGAGCCTTGACCCGCTGCGGCCCGTCGCGCACGTGCGCGCCAACGCCCTCGAGGTCGGCGACGACGCCGTGTTGAGCAACCTCAGCATGTCGACCGCGCACGCGCTGATGACGACGTTGCTCTCCGCCGAAGCCGTGGGCGTGGCGCGCTGGGCGACCGACACCGCGTCGCACTACGCCAAGATCCGCGAGCAGTTCGGCCGGCCGATCGGCCAGTTCCAGGCGATCAAGCACAAGTGCGCCGAGATGATCGCCGACACCGAGCGGGCGACCGCGGCGGTGTGGGACGCCGCCCGCGCGATCGACGAGGCCAGCCGCAACGACTGGGACACGGCCGCGGCCAAGGTCGAGTTCGCGGCGGCCGTCGCCGCCACGCTGGCCCCGGCCGCCGCGCAGCGGTGCGCCCAGGACTGCATCCAGGTGCACGGCGGCATCGGCTTCACCTGGGAGCACGACACCAACATCTACTACCGCCGGGCGCTGCTGCTGGGCGCCAGCGTCGGACACAGCTCCGAGTACCCGCAGAAGGTGGTGCACGCCGCGACCACGACGGGTATGCGCCCGGTCGACATCGACCTCGATCCCGACACGGAGAAGCTGCGCGACGAGATCCGCGGGGAGGTCGCCGCGTTCAAGGCGATGGATCGCGCGGAACGCAAAGTCGCGCTCGCCGAAGGTGGTTGGGTGCTGCCTCATCTGCCGAAGCCGTGGGGCAGGGCGTCCAGCCCCGTCGAGCAGGTCATCATCGCCCAGGAGTTCAGCGCCGGCCGGGTGAAGCGGCCCCAGATGGGCATTGCGACGTGGGTTATCCCGTCGATCGTGGCGTTCGGCACCGAGGAGCAGAAGCAGCGGTTCCTGCCGCCGACCCTCCGCGGGGACATGATCTGGTGCCAGCTGTTCTCCGAGCCGGGCGCCGGGTCCGACCTGGCGGGCCTGAGCACCAAGGCGACGCGGGCCGACGGCGGCTGGCGCATCACCGGGCAGAAGATCTGGACCACCGGGGCGCAGTTCTCGCAGTGGGGGGCGCTGCTGGCCAGGACCGACCCGTCGGCACCCAAGCACAACGGCATCACGTACTTCCTGCTGGACATGAACAGCGAAGGCGTGCACGTCACTCCGCTGCGGGAACTGACCGGCAACGCGATGTTCAACACCGTCTACATCGACGACGTGTTCGTGCCCGACGAGTGCGTGCTGGGCGAGGTCAACCGGGGCTGGGAGGTCAGCCGCAACACCCTGACCGCCGAGCGGGTGTCGATCGGCAGCAGCGAGGCGAACTTCCTCGCCACCCTGGGGCAGTTCGTCGAGTTCGTCCGCGACGGCCAGTTCGACCAGGTCGCTCGGCACCGGGCCGGGCAGTTGATCGCCGAGGGCCACGCCGCCAAGGTGCTGAATCTGCGCTCGACGCTGCTGACGCTGGCCGGCGGTGACGCCATGCCCTCGGCGGCGATCTCGAAGCTGTTGTCCATGCGCACCGGGCAGGGCTACGCCGAATTCGCGGTGTCGTCCTTCGGCACCGACGCCGCGATCGGCGACGGCGGTCAGCTGCAGGGCAAGTGGGGCGAATACCTGCTGGCCAGCCGCGCCACCACCATCTATGGCGGCACGTCCGAGGTGCAGCTCAACATCATCGCCGAGCGGCTGCTCGGCCTGCCCCGGGACCCCTAAGCGATAGCCTGGCCGGCCAGGCTATGCGGCGGGGTGGCTCACCACCACCAGTTCCACCAGTGCCCCGCCGGGCCCCAGATTCCGCGGTGACCCCAACCGGGACCACCCCACCAGCCGGGGCCGCCCCAGCCATGGCCGACCCCGCGGCCCCAGCCGTGGCCGCCACCCCAGCCATGGCCGCCACCCCAGCCGTGGCCGCCGGGGCGGTCGGGAATGACGCCGGGGCCACCGTGCGGCCCGGAGGCGGCGAAGCTCGTGCCCGGTCCGGGCGCGGGGGCGGCCTGTGCGACGGGGGCACCGCCGAACAGCAGCGCACCGGCCACCGCTCCGGCCCCCACCGCGCCTGCCGCCGCGCCGCGTAACGATCCCAGTGAAACCATCTTCGGGCTCCTTCCAAACCTTTTACCGCTCACCTCAAAGTTCCTAAATACATTCTTAGCCTAACAATAGATTTCTGCGCAACAATTTTGTCGGCGGCGTCACAAATTCCCGCTAACATACACTGTGCTCAATTGCATATTGGTCGAATTACGCGATATGGGAATTCAGCAGGTACTGAGCGGAGTCGGAATAACAGCAGCTAGACCGCTATCTACTGAGATGCGGAACAGTTCTCAGTAAGTCCGTAGATACCCATCCCAGTATTTGAGCAATTCAGTCAGAGTCGGCCGCGCCAGGAGAAAATAGTTGGATGACCGCGATAATGGCGACCCGGCTATCCATAATTCTGCGATCGGCAGGCCGCCCCGAATCGGCCCGCGAACGCGACCGGTGGACCGCGGACCGGAGACGCGACTCGGGCCCGCATCGGTGAGAGAATCGGGGGCGACGCTGATAACGCTGATTCACTGGTTGGCCACGCAACGGAGGACGATCGCGGCGATGAACCTCAATCCCAGCCACATCGGCCCGAGCGCCGGAACGTTCCGCGCGCACCCGTCGGGCCCCGGTTCGTCCGCCGACGCCACGCCGACCGAGCGCCTCACCGGCATCCCGCAACGCGCCCGGGGCCTGGTCGCCCCACCCGCCGGCGATCAGCAACCGCGCGGCCGGCGGACGCGCCGTACGGTCGACCTGCCGGCGGCCACCCATCGGGCCCTCGACATTTGGCAGCGCGAAGCGGCCGACCGCCTGGGAGTCGCCAGGGTGACCGGGCAGGAGGTCCTCTCCGCGTTGGTGGACCAGCTGTTGGCCGACCCCAAGCTGGCGGCGCAGATCACCCGGGCCATCCAGGAACGCCGCTGACCCGGCGAGCCCGGAGCTAGTCGACCTCCATCTCGCGCAGCTCGCGCTTCAGGATCTTGCCGGTTGGGTTTCGCGGCAGCTCCTCGAGGAAGACCACTTCACGCGGCACCTTGTAGCGGGCCAGGTGGTCGCGCACGTATCCCTTGATGGTGTCCTCGTCGACGCCGGAGCCGTCCTTCTTGACCACGAACGCGCGCAGCCGGTGGCCCCATTCCTTGTCCTCGACGCCGATCGCCGTCGCCTCGACCACCTCGGGGTGCCCGCTGATGAGGTCCTCGACCTCGGCCGGGAAGACGTTCTCGCCGCCGGACACGATCATCTCGTCGTCGCGGCCGCTGACATACAGCAGGCCGTGCTCGTCGAAGTAACCGACGTCACCGGACGACATCAGGCCGTCGATGATCTGCTTGTGCCCGCCGCCGGTGTAGCCCTCGAACGGGAAGGCGTTGCCGACGAAGATCCGGCCGACCTCGCCCTGCGGCTTCTCGTTGCCGTTGTCGTCGAGGATCTTCACCTTTACGCCCTTGACGACCGGTCCGACGGTCGCCGCGTTGCGCTCCAGGTCCTGCGGCCCGGCGATGGTGGCGAACGCGATCTCGGTGGAGCCGTACATGTTGTAGATGACCGGGCCCAGGTCCTTGAGGGCGCGGCTGGCCAGCTCGGCGCCCAGCTGCGACCCGGAGATGAACACGATCTTCAGGCTCGACAGGTCCGGCCGCTTGTCCATCTTCTCGACCGCGTCGAGGATCCGCGACAGCATCACCGGAACCACCACCATGGCGGTCACCTTGTACTTCTCGATGTCTTCCAGGACGTGCGGCGGCTTGAACTTCCGGCGCAGCACCAGCGTGGAACCCAGGAACATGGCGATGGTGCCGTGCAAATACCCGAGCGCGTGG
The DNA here is from genome assembly GCF_036409085.1 of Mycobacterium sp. 050134. NCBI lineage: Bacteria > Bacillati > Actinomycetota > Actinomycetes > Mycobacteriales > Mycobacteriaceae > Mycobacterium > Mycobacterium sp. 050134. The sequence goes on along the minus strand of NZ_JAZGLV010000018.1, from coordinate 31,497 downwards.
AACATGGGCGCGGGCAACGAGGTCACCTCGTTGGCCTTGAACGGCACGTGCGAGAGGATGCCGCCGACCGGCGCCAGGGTGGGCGGGGTGCTGCGGTTCGCCCCCTTCGGGGTGCCCGTCGTCCCGCTGGTCAGGATGATGATCGACGCGTGCTTGGACGCCTTGGGGGCGGGCTCCTTGCTGGAGCGCTCGATCAGGTCGGCCAGGGTCTCGTCCTTGCTGCCCGACGGCTCGTCCGCGTCGGGGTTGGTGCCCAGCGCGCGCAGGAAGCCCAGCTCCGGCTCGGCTTTGCTGACGGCCTTGGTGTACTCGTCGTCGTAGATGATGAGCTTGGCGCCCTCGCGCTCCGAGACCTCCTTGATCTGCGGGCCGGAGAATTCGCTGTTGAGCAGGATGATGCGGGCACCCACCCGGGCGGCGCCATAGTTGGCGATGAGGAACCAGCGGGTGTTGCGCGCGAGGATCGCGATCCCGTCGCCACCCTTGACGCCCATCTCGATCAGGCCGTTCGCCACTGCGTGGGCGGCCTCGTCGAGCTCCCGGTAGCTGAACTCGCCCTCTTCGTCGATGCATGCGGCGCGGTCGGGGTGGCGCCTGGCGTTGAGCGAGGGCAGCATGCCGAACTCGCCCCACTTGTAGATGTCGTTGGCCATCGCAGCGTAGTTCTGGGGCGGCTCCAGCCGGAAGGCGCCCGCCTCGAAGATCTTGCGCACGTAGTGCAATTCGGCTGAGCCGCGCTCGAGGTACTGCTGAACTTTCGCGACAGCCTGCCCCGGCAGGCCGATGAGGTTTGGCATGGATCCCACCATATGTGACGTCGATCGCATTACAACCGGTATGTACCCCCCGACTTACGATGATGAACATGGTCGGCCCGGATTCGCTGGAGGTGGCCGGACACCGGGTCACCATCACTCATCCGGACAAGGTGGTGTTCGAGGCCCACGGCGGCGCGGCCACGCGCACCAAGCTGGACCTGGTTCGCTACTACCTCGCCGTTGCCGACGGGGCCCTGCGCGGCGTGGCCGGCCGACCGATGATCCTCAAGCGCTACGTCAAGGGCATCGCCGAAGAGGCCGTCTTTCAGAAGCGGGCACCCGCGAACCGGCCGGACTACGTCGACGTCGCCGAATTGCATTATGCGCGAGGAACTTCCGCCGCCGAGGCCGTCGTTCACGACGCCGCGGGGCTGGCATGGGCGATCAACCTGGGCTGCGTCGACCTCAACCCCCATCCGGTGCTGGCCGGCGACCTCGACCACCCGGACGAGCTGCGCGTCGACCTCGATCCGATGCCGGGCGTCTCCTGGCGGGACATCGTCGACGTCGCGCTGGTCGCGCGTGGCGTCCTGGAGGACTACGGCCTTGTCGCGTGGCCGAAGACGTCGGGCTCACGCGGGTTCCACATCTACGCGCGCATCGCGCCGCGCTGGACGTTCCGGCAGGTGCGGTTGGCCGCCCAGACCGTCGCGCGCGAGGTCGAGCGCCGGGCGCCCGATGCGGCCACCAGCCGATGGTGGAAGGAGGAGCGCGAGGGCGTGTTCGTCGACTTCAACCAGAACGCCAAGGACCGCACGGTCGCGTCGGCATATTCGGTCCGGGCCACCCCGGACGCCCGCGTCTCGACACCGCTGCACTGGGCGGAAGTCACCGCGCGCCGGCCCGAAGAATTCACCATGGACACCGTCCCGGCCCGGTTCGCCGAGATCGGCGATCCGTGGGCGGGGATGGACGACGCGGTCGGCGAGCTCGACCGATTGCTAGCGCTGGCCGAGGACATGGGGCCACCCGAGCGCGCGCCGAAGGGGTCCGGCAAGCGCACCGACGGCCGGCGCCAGTCGGCGATGCCGCTGATCGAGATTGCCCGCACCAAGACCCGGGACGAGGCGATGGCGGCCCTGGACACCTGGCGCGGCCGCTACCCGACGGTCGCCGACCGGCTGCACCCGGCCGACGTGTTGGTCGACGGCATGCGCGGGCCCAGCTCGATCTGGTACCGGATCCGGATAAACCTGCAGCACGTGCCGGCCGAGGAGCGACCGCCGCAGGAAGACCTGATCGCCGACTACAGCCCGTGGGAGGGCTACCGGGCTAGACGGTGATGCGGCCCTTACGCAGGTAGCAGGCCCAGGTCACGACGAGCAGGGCGAGGAAGAACCCCACGTAGAACCGCAGCGCGGGCTCGATGCTGCCGAACTGCGACTTCGACCACGCGTAGGCCAGCGGGACGATGAAGCCGCCGAAGGCGCCCACCGACGAGATGACGCCCAGCGCGCCGGCGGCCTGGCGGCGCATGTGCACCATCGTGTCCGGGTCGCCACCGGCGAGCTCGCCCTTGATCGCGAAGATCCGCGAGATCATCCGGTAGGTCGACCCGTTGCCGATGCCGGTGGCGACGAACAGGAACATGAAGCTGGCGAAGAAGACCGGCAGGTTCTTGGCGTTGACCGACCACAGCGCCGCCGCGGCGCCCACGGCGAGCATGACGAAACTGGCGGCGGTGATGCGCGCTCCACCGATCCGGTCGGCGAGCTTGCCGCCCACTGGCCGGATGACCGAGCCGATGCCGGCACCCAGGAACGCCCAGGTCAGGGCAATGTCACCGCGGCCGAAGACGGTCTTGAGCAGCGTCGGGAAGGCGGCCGAGTAACCGATAAACGACCCGAAGGTGCCGATGTAGAGCAGCGACATGATCCAGGTGTCGGCGTGCCGCAGCGACTGCCAGACCGGCTTCACGTCCGCCTTCTCCTCGGCGAGGTTGTTCATGAACAGGAAGGCACACACCGCGGCGACGACGGCCAGCGGCACGTAGAAGAGGCCGGCGCGCGACAGCGCGATCCCGCCCCCGGCGATCACGATCGTCGGGATGACCTTCTGCACGACTGCCACCCCGATGTTGCCGCCGGCCGCGTTGAGGCCGAGCGCCCAGCCCTTGTCCTTCTCGGGGTAGAAGAACGAGATGTTGGCCATCGAGGAGGCGAAGTTGCCGCCCCCGAGGCCGGCGGTCGCCGCGATCGCCAGCAGGACCCCGAACGGGATGCCGGGATGGCTCACCGCCCAGGCCAGCAGCAGGCACGGGATGAGCAGCAACCCGGCCGAGATGGTGGTCCAGTTGCGGCCGCCGAACACGGGGACCGCGAACGTGTACGGCAGCCTCAGGAAAGCACCGACACCGCTGGGGACGGCGACCAGGCACAGGGCCTGGCTGGCGGTCAGCGCCCACCCGGACGCCGACGGGTGAGCGGGATGCCCGGGCGCAGCGGCGGTTGACAGGGCGGTCATGTGAACCACCACGATGCTCCACAACATCCACACGCTGAACCCGACGTGCTCGGCGAAGATCGAGAAGATCAGGTTGCGCCGCGCGATCGGCTTGCCCGTGGTCTCCCAGAATGCGGGATCCTCCGGGCGCCAGTCGTCGATCCAGTGCCCTCCTCGGGGACGCTCGCGCGGCGGCGCCGGCTGGGTAACCGGGCTGGTCGTCGTGGTCATTATGGCTGGCCCCCTATGGTGCGTGCTCTGACCACTCGACGCTAAGGACGCGCTGTTACCGGGCTGGGTGTGCGCAGTTACGCCGTGGATACCAAGAGATCGCAGCCGCCCGCGCGGCACTGTCAGAAAGAATTCCGCCGGCGGCGGGGGCTGGGAGAATGGCCGCATGCAGGCGACCGAGGCGCCCCTGGGTCTGCGGGAGCGCAAGAAGATCAAAACCCGCCAAGCCATCAGGCGGGAGGCTTTCCGTCTCTTCGACGCGAACGGCTACGCGGCGACCACCGTCGAACAGATCGCCGACGCCGCTGAGGTGTCCCCCAGCACCTTCTTCCGCTACTTCCCCACCAAGGAGTCGCTGCTGCTCGCGGATGACCTGGACCCGCTGATACTGGAGGCGTTCGGGTCGCAGCCGGCCCACCTGACCCCGAGCCAGGCCATCCGTCGCGCCTACGAGACCACGATGGCGGGGTTGTCGCCCGAGCAGCAGGAGTTCGAAAACACCCGGCAACGGCTGATCTTCTCGATCCCCGAGCTCAAGGCCGCCCTATACGACGAGTACTACCGCACCGTCACCGTCATGGCGGAAGCGATCGGCGCCAGAATCGGCCGCGCCGCAGACGATTTCGAGGTTCGGGTGTTCGTCGGCGCGATGGTCGGCGCCATGATGGCGGCCTACGACAGCGCGCCCAAGACGGCCGACACCATCTTCCGCGCGCTGGACTTCCTCGACGCCGGCATGCCGCTGGGCTGAGCGGCAAAACCGCGCGGCGGCGCAGGTCGGGGCGCGGAACGCGATAATCTCACGCGATGCAGGGATGGAGTCGACGGGGATTCTTGCAGCTGGCGGGCGCCGCCGGGGCGGCGGGCATGGCCGGGTTGTCCGGTTTTGCCGTGGCGTGTTCGGCGCGCAGGCCCGACGCGAACGCGGCGGGCCCCGCGGCCGTGACGATCACACACCTTTTCGGCGAAACCGTCGTCAAGCAGGCGCCCAAACGCGTGGTCAGCGCCGGCTACACCGAACAGGACGACCTGCTCGCGGTGGGCGTAGTGCCGATCGCCGTCACAAACTGGTTCGGCGACCAGCCGTTCGCGGTGTGGCCGTGGGCCCAGCCCAAGCTCGGCGGGGCACAGCCGGTGGTGCTGAACCTCGACAACGGGATTCCCGTCGACCAGATCGCCGGACTCAAGCCCGATTTGATCGTGGCGGTCAACGCGGGCCTGGACGCCGACACCTATCAGAAGCTGTCCGCGATCGCCCCGACCATCGCGCAGTCGGACGGTGACGCGTTCTTCGAGCCGTGGAAGGACCAGGCCACGACCGTCGGCCAGGCCGTGTTCCAGGCCGAGCAGATGAAGTCGCTGATCGCGGCCGTCGATCAGAAGTTCGCCGACGTCTCGACGAAGAATCCGCAGTGGAAGGGTAAGAAGGCGCTGCTGATGCAGGGCACCCTGTGGCAGGGCACCGTGGTGGCCACGCTGGCGGGGTGGCGGACGGACTTCCTCAACCAGATGGGCCTGGTGATCGCCGACAGCATCAAGCCGTTCGGCACCGATCACCGCGCCGTCATCCCGCGCGACCAGGTCAAAGCGGTGCTCGATTCGGCCGATGTGCTCATCTGGACCACCGAGAGCCCCGACGACCAGAAGGCGCTGCTGGCCGACCCCGACGTGGCCGCCTCGCAGGCCACCGCCCAGAACCGGCACATCTTCACCACCAAGGACCAGGCCGGCGCCATCGCGTTCGCGTCCCCGCTGAGTTACCCCGTGGTGGCCGACCAACTGTCCCCGCTGATCGGCAAGATCCTGGGGTGAACCGGGCCGCGGTGCGGCTGGTTTGAGCGTTCGGTAAGGCACCTCTGGCAGTGCTCGAAAATCTGCCGGAAACCCCTCCCGCCTGCCCCGATCGCAGGGTTACCGTCGGGTAATGAGCGTGACCGGTGCTCCTGTCGACCGGCCGACCGACCTGGTCGGAAACACCGTCCTGGACTACGGCGACCGGGCGCTGATGGTGCAGTGCGGCAGCACCGCCGAGGTGCTGGGCTGGGTGGCGACGCTGCGGAGCGCCGCCCTGCCCGGGGTGGTCGACGTCGTCGCGGCCGCCCGCACGGTGCTGGTGAAGCTCGACGGCCCCCGCTCCCAGGGCGTCGTCCGCCGGCGGCTCCGCACCATGCGGGTGGGCGCCGAGGCGACCGCTCCCGCCGGACGCGGCGCCGACGTGGTGATCGGCGTCGTCTATGACGGCCCGGACCTCGCCCAGGTCGCCGACCACACCGGCCTGTCCGCCGACCAGGTGATCGACGCCCATACCTCCGCCCTGTGGCGGGTCGGATTCAGCGGATTCGCACCGGGTTTCGCCTACCTGGTCGACGGCGACGCGCGGCTACGAGTGCCGCGCCGCGCCGAACCGCGCACCTCCGTGCCCGCCGGATCGGTGGGCCTCGCCGGCGAATTCAGCGCCGTCTACCCACGCCGGTCCCCCGGCGGCTGGCAACTCATCGGCCGCACCGACGCCGCCCTGTGGGACCTGGGCCGATCCGATCCCGCGCTGCTGACGCAGGGCATGTGGGTCCAGTTCCGGGCCGTCTGAGGGAGGAGATCTCCGTGAGCCGCCCCGACATCAGCCTGGAGATCCTGCGCACCGGCCCGTTCGCGGTCGTCGAGGACCTCGGCCGGCCGGGTCTGGCACACCTCGGCGTCGGTGAGTCCGGGGCGGCCGACCGCCACGCGCACCGGCTGGCCAACCGGCTGGTCGCAAACCCGGACGACTGCGCCACCGTTGAGGTGACGTTCGGCGGGCTCGCGGCGCGGGTCCGCGGCGGCGACGTCGACATCGCGGTGACGGGCGCCGACACCGACCCCACCATCAACGGAGTCAAGTTCGGCACCAACAGCATTCACCGCGTGCGCGACGGACAGGTGATCGCGCTGGGCGCCCCCCGCGCGGGACTGCGCTCGTACCTGGCGGTGCGCGGCGGCATCTGCGTGCCACCCGTGCTGGGCTCGCGCAGCTACGACGTGATGTCGGCGATCGGTCCGGCGCCGCTGCGGCCGGGCGACCGGCTGCCGGTGGGCGAGCACACCGACGCCTACCCCGAGCTGGACCAGGCCCCGGTGGCCGCCCTCACCGGTGATGTGGTCGAGCTGTCGGCGGTGCCCGGGCCACGGGACGACTGGTTCCTCGATCCCGATCTGCTGGTGCATACGGACTGGGTCGCGTCCGACCGGAGCGACCGGGTGGGGATGCGGCTGGTCGGCCGCGCGCTGCAATACCGCTACCCCGACCGTCAGCTGCCCAGCGAAGGCGCCACCCGCGGCGCGATTCAGATTCCCCCCAACGGTTTACCGGTGATCCTCGGACCCGACCACCCGCTCACCGGTGGCTATCCCGTCATCGGGGTGGTGGTCGACGACGACGTGGACCGGATGGCCCAGGTGCGGCCCGGCCAGCGGGTGCGGCTGCATTGGGCACGACCGCGCACGCCCGCCGCCGCCGGCGCTCATGCGGGCGCCGGTCCCGCTGCGACCGCCTGGTAGAAAGACGATCGTGAGCGCACCGGTACACACCGCCCGCCTGGTGCACACCGCCGACCTCGATGCCGAAACGCGGCACGGCGTGCGCCAGATGGTCACCGCGGCGTTCGGCGGGGAGTTCACCGACGACGACTGGGAGCACGCGCTGGGCGGCATGCACGCCCTCATCTGGCTGCACGGGGCGATCATCGCCCACGCCGCGGTGGTGCAGCGCCGCCTGATCCACCGCGGGAGCGCGCTGCGCTGCGGCTACGTCGAGGCGGTCGCGGTCCGCGAGGACTGCCGCGGCCAAGGCCTGGCGCACGCCGTGCTCGACGCCATCGAACAGGTCATCCGTGGCGCCTACCAGATTGGCGCCCTCAGTACGGCGACCGCCGGGGTGTACGCGGCGCGTGGCTGGCTACCCTGGACGGGTCCCACCTGGGTGCTGACGCCCGACGGGGCGGCGCGCACGCCCGACGACGACGGCACGGTGCTGGTCCTGCCGATCGGGATCAGCCCCGACACCTCCGCCGAGTTGATGTGCGACTGGCGCGACGGCGACGTGTGGTGAGGCGGCGACCACATTGACACCGAATTGGCATCGGCGTCCAAGCAATTTGCCACACGAGATGTAGTGCAACTCACACAAAACCGTGGACGGGCGTGAAATCACTTGCGCCGAGCGCGATCTCTCGCCTCAATGCCGATCAGACCCCGCCCCGCGGGCCAAACGGATTGCCCTTCAGGGATTTACCAGATAACTCCGATTCAACTTACAGGCGATTCAGGTCGTATTCAGTTGACGGCGTTCTGCGCGAAATGTGAGCATCGAATTGTACGGCGGGGCATGCCTCTTCGCTGCGTGGCGCCGCGTCGCGCCACGCTCTCAACCACTTTCGCCCGTTTCGTTGCGGGTGGCAACCGGGAGCGTCCGCGAAGCCCCCGTGACAGGGTCAGCCCGTCGACGAAAGGTGACGATCCCATGGGCCGCAACCACCGCATCGCGGACTGGAATCCGGACGACGCGGCCGCCTGGGAGGCAGGCAACAAGACCATCGCCCGTCGCAACCTGCTCTGCACGGTGGCGGCCGACCACGTCGCCTTCTCGATCTGGACGTTGTGGCCAGTGATGGCGTTGTTCATGCCAGCGAACGTCTACGGCTTCTCGGCCGGCGACAAGCTGCTGCTGGGCGCGGTGGCCACCCTGGTCGGCGGTTGCGCGCGCATTCCGTACACGTTGGGCATCGCCGCGTTCGGCGGCCGCAACTGGACCACCTTCTCGGCGTTCGTGCTGTTGATACCGACCGTCGGCACGATCGTCCTGCTGGCCAATCCGGGCCTGCCCCTGTGGCTTTACCTGCTGTGCGCGGCGCTCACCGGACTCGGCGGCGGCAACTACGCCGCCTCGCTAGCCAACGTCAACGCGTTCTACCCCGAACGGCTCAAGGGGGCTGCGCTGGCGGTGAACGCCGGCGTCGGCAATCTCGGCGTGGCGGTGATCCAGCTGGTCGGTCTGCTGGTGCTCGCCACCGCCGGTCACGAGGCGCCGTACTGGGTGTGCGCGGTCTACCTGGTCCTGTTGGCCGTCGTCGGTGTCGCGGCGGCGGTGTTCATGGACAACCTCCACCACGGCACCGAGCTCACCACCATGCGTTCCATCCTGTTCGAGCGGGACACCTATGTGATCTCGCTGCTGTACATCTGCACCTTCGGGTCGTGGATCGGCTTCTCCTTCGCCTTCGGGCAGGTGATGCAGGTGAATTTCCTGGCCAACGGCGAAAGCGCAAAGCACGCCGCGCTGCATGCCGCGCAGATCGCCTTCATCGGGCCGCTGCTGGGTTCATTGGCCCGCATCTACGGCGGCCGGCTGGCCGATCGCAAGGGCGGCAGCCGCGTGACGCTGGGTGTGCTGGCCGGCATGATCCTGGCCGCCGGGCTGCTGGTCACCATCAGCACCTTCGACGGACATGACGCCGGGGCCCGCTCGACCAGCATGATCGGCTACGTCACCGGCTTCATGGTGCTGTTCGTGCTGTCCGGGATGGGCAACGGGTCGGTGTTCAAGATGATCCCGTCGGTGTATCAGGCGCGCAGCCGCACCCTGGCTGGCAGCGAGGCCGAACGCCGCCAGTGGTGCCGCGCGAAGTCGGGATCGCTCATCGGCATCTGCTCGGCCGTCGGCGCGCTCGGCGGTGTGGGCATCAACCTCGCGCTGCGCCAGTCCTACCTCAGCACCGGCACCGAGACGTCGGCGTACTGGATGTTCCTGGCGTCGTATGTGGTCGCCGCGGCGTTGACCTGGATGCTCTACGCGCGGCGTCCCGCCGTCGCCGCGGGCCTGCCGAGCCCCGCTATCGACACCGAGCCCGTGCGAGTGTGATGGTGTTGGTAACGGGGGCAATGCGGCGGCAATTGCCGGGTAACGAAACCGAAACGTCCCAGGCCTACACAGGTCATATGGGGGCCCAGCAGCCGAAGCCGGCGCCACTGACCGGTTACCGCATCGCGGTGACGTCGGCCCGGCGCGCCGAGGAGCTATGCGCGCTGCTGAGCCGCCACGGGGCCGAGGTCTGCAGCGCGCCCGCGATCAACATGATCGCCCTGCCCGACGACGACGAGCTGCAGAGCAACACCGAGGCCCTGATCGCCGAACCGCCCGACATCCTGGTGGCCCACACGGGTATCGGCTTTCGCGGCTGGCTGGCCGCCGCCGAGGGATGGGGACTGGCCGGCCAGCTCCTCGGGGCGCTGTCGTCGGCCCGGATCGTGTCGCGCGGGCCGAAGGCGACCGGTGCGCTGCGCGCCGCAGGACTGCACGAGGAGTGGTCCCCGGACTCCGAATCGTCCCAGGAGGTACTGGAATATCTGCTGGGGTCGGGCGTGTCCGGGATGCGGATCGCCATCCAGCTGCACGGCGCCGCCGACGCGTGGGACCCCTTTCCGGAGTTCCTCGGTGGGCTACGCGCCACCGGGGCCGAAGTGGTGCCGATCCGCGTCTACCGCTGGAAGCCAACGCCTTTGGGCGGCGACTTCGACCAGCTGGTCACCGGGATCGCGCGGCGCCAATTCGACGCCGTCACCTTCACGTCCGCACCCGCGGCGGCGGCCGTGCTCGAGCGCAGCCGGCAGCTCGACATCGAGGAGCCGCTGCTGCAGGCGCTACGCACCGACGTGCACGCGATGTGCGTCGGCCCCGTCACGTCCAAACCGCTGATCCGCAAGGGCGTTCCCACCTCGTCGCCCGAGCGCATGCGGCTGGGCGCACTGGCCCGGCACATCGCCGAGGAGCTGCCCCTGCTGGGGTCGTGCACGGTCAAGGCCGCGGGCCACTCGGTGGACATCCGCGGAACCTGCGTGCTGGTCGACGGGTCGATCAAGCTGCTGTCCCCGTCCGGCATGGCGGTCCTGCGCGCGCTGGCGCAGCGGCCCGGATCCGTCGTCGCCCGCAATGACCTGCTCCGCGTCCTGCCCGGCAATAGCAACGACCCGCACGCGGTCGACACGGCCGTGCTGCGGCTGCGAACGGCGTTGGGCGACAAGAACATCGTCGCGACGGTGGTCAAGCGCGGCTACCGGCTCGCGATCGACGACCAGGCCGGTTCCCCATGGCACTGATCCTGGCCGCGCACGGCACCCGCAGGCCGGGCGGCGTCGCGATGATCGGAGACCTCGCGGCGCGCGTCGCCGCCACGCTCGGCCGCTCGGTGCACGTGGCGTTCGTCGACGTGCTCGGACCCACGCCCAGCGATGTCCTGGCGCACACCGACCCCGGCCGGCCGGCGATCGTGGTGCCGGCGTTCCTGTCCCGCGGCTACCACGTCCGGGCCGACTTGCCGGCGCACGTCGCGGCGAGCGGGCACCCGAACGTCGTGGTGACCCCGGCGCTGGGGCCCGACGGCCAGGTCGCCCGGATCGTCGGCGACCAACTGATGCAATGCGGTTGGCGCCCAGGCGATTCCGTTATCCTCGGGGCGGCCGGCACTTCGGACCCCCATGCGCGCGCCGACCTGCATGTCACGGCCACCACGCTGTCCGCGCTGGTGGGATCGCGGGTGCGGCTGGGCTTCGCGGCGACCGGCGAGCCGCACATCGACGAGGCAGTCGCGGCCGCTCGGCGCGACGGCGCGCGCCGCGTCGTCGTCGCCTCATATCTGCTGGCGGACGGCCTGTTTCAGGAACGACTGCGCGCCTGCGGCGCCGACCTGGTCAGCGAGCCGCTCGGCATCCACCCGGGCTTGCCTCGGCTGCTAGCCAGTCGGTTCCGCCGGGCCATGCCCGTGCCGGCGGCGCCGCGGCATGCGACCCGCCGGCCCAGCCGGCGGCGCGCCCAGGGCCCGCACGCGCTACCGAGTGCCGCGTCGCACGCGACCGCCACAACGGGGCGCGCCGACGCTCGGGACGCTTGATCTTTGTTCCCAACCGGGCAATCCTGGCACCATGGCCCGCCGCCGAGAGCCGTCGCACGGCATCCTTGATCCGGTCGCGAAAATGCTGCGGTTGCCCTTCGGCACACCGGAGTTCATCGACCGCATCGTTACCGGAGGGGCCAATCAGGTGGGCCGCCGGACCCTACATATGCTGATCACCACGTGGGACGCCGCCGGCGGGGGTCCCTTCGCCGCCAGCGCCGTGGCGTCCACGGGGATGGCAAAAACCGCCGAGGTGGTGCAAAGCATGTTCGTCGGACCGGTTTTCGGGCCGCTGCTCAAGGTGCTGGGCGCCGACAAGGTCGCCGTGCGGGCGTCGCTGTGCGCGTCCCAGCTGGTGGGTCTGGGGATTATGCGCTACGGCGTTCGGTCCGAACCCCTGCACTCCATGTCGGTCGACGCGCTCGTCGACGCCATCGGCCCGACGATGCAGCGCTACCTCGTGGGCGATATCAGCTAGCCGGCGATCCGGCCGACCTGGACGATCCCTTCGGCGGTGACGCGCGCCAGATAGACCGGAACCGAGAAGCTCGGATCGTCGAGGCATTCGCCGTCATCCAGCGAGAAAGCCTGCTTGAGGATCGGCGACTGGACCGTCACCCGTCCGCCGCGGTCGCCCACGATACCGCGCGAGAGCACCGCCGCCCCGGAGAACGGGTCGATGTTGCCGACCGCGCGCACCGAGCCGTCGTCCAGCCGGAACAGGGCCGCCTGGGAGCCGTCGTCGAGGAGCACGCCGACCCCCCGGCCCGGGATCAGACGGTCGTACTCGCAGGCCGTCGTCCACACCGCAATGTCGTTGAGAAGCGTCATGATTCCCCCCGCAGCTCGTACCCGCCTCGTATCCGCGGCATACCAATGGACACCGGGATCTTGCGACCCGCGTGCTCGGTGAATGCCACCGTCGTATCGATTTCGTCCGGGGCGTTGACGAAGGAGACGAACCGCGACAGCTTGTCCGGGTCGTCGAGCACGCCCTTCCACTCGCACTTGTAGTTCTGCACGTGCCGTTCCATCGCGGCCTCGAATTCTTCGGCCAGGCCCAGCGAGTCCTCGCACACCACCTCGCGCACGTGGTCCAGGCCACCCTCGAGCGAATCCACCCAGGGCGCCGTGCGCTGCAGGCGGTCGGCGGTCCGGATGTAGTACATGATGAACCGGTCGACGTAGCGGACCAACGTCTCGGTGTCGAGATCGCTGGCCAGCAACTGGGCGTGCTTGGGCGTCATGCCGCCGTTGCCGCCGACGTAGAGGTTCCAGCCTTTTTCGGTGGCGATGACGCCGACGTCCTTGCCGCGGGCCTCGGCGCACTCGCGCGCACAGCCCGAGACGCCCATCTTGAACTTGTGCGGGGCCCGCAGGCCGCGGTAGCGCAGCTCCAGGTCGATGGCCAGCTGCACCGAATCCTGTTGGCCGTAGCGGCACCAGTCGGTGCCGACGCAGCTCTTCACGGTCCGCAGCGCCTTGCCGTAAGCGTGCCCGGACTCCATGCCGCCGTCGACCAGCCGTCGCCAGATCTCCGGCAGCTGGTCCACCCGCGCGCCGAACATGTCGATCCGCTGGCCCCCGGTGATCTTCGTGTACAACCCGAAGTCCTGCGCGATCTGACCGATCAGGATCAGGTGCTCGGGCTTGATGTCACCACCGGGCACCCGCGGCACCACCGAGTAGCTGCCGTTCTTCTGGATGTTCGCCAGGAAGTGGTCGTTGGAATCCTGCAGCGAGGCTTGCTCACCTTCCAGGATGTGGTCCGAGCCGGTGGAGGCCAGGATGGACGCCACGACGGGTTTGCATATATCGCAACCCTTTCCGCGCCCGAAACGCTCCAGCAGGCCGGAGAAGGTGCGGATCTCGGTGGCCGAGATGATCTCGAAGAGCTCCGCCCGCGACTGGCTGAAGTGCTCGCAGAGCGCCTTGGATTGCTCGACGCCCTCCGCCTCCAGCAGCTGCTTGAGCAGCGGAACGCAGGAGCCGCAGGACGTGCCCGCCGCGGTGCACGACTTGAGCGAGGGCACGTCGGCGCAACCGTCGGCGATCGCGCACTTCAGGTCGCCCTTGGTGACGTTGTTGCACGAGCAGATCTGCGCCGAATCCGGCAGCGCCCCAACGCCCAGCGCCGGAGCCTCGCCGGAAGCGGGGGCGATCAGCGCGAGCGGATCCCCCGGCAGCTCGCTGCCGACCATGGGTCGCAGCACCCCGTACGACGAGGCGTCGCCCACCAGCACGCCGCCGAGCAGTGTCTTGGCGTCGTCGGAGAGCACCAGCTTGGCGTAGGTCCGGTTCACCGCGTCGTTGATGGCGACCTCGAGGCAGTTCTCGGTCGCCCCCATCGCGTCACCGAAGCTCGCCACGTCGACGCCGAGCAGCTTGAGCTTCGTCGACATGTCCGCCTCGCCAAATTCGGCGGCGCCGCCCAGCAACCGGTCCGCCACCACCTCGGCGGAGGTGTAGCCCGGCCCGACGAGGCCATAACAGCGGCCCCCGATCGCGGCGACCTCACCGACCGCGTATATGTCGGGATCGCTTGTCCGGCAGGTTAAATCAGTGAGCACACCACCCCTCGGAGCGAGCTCCAGTCCGGCGGTCTTCGCCAGTTCGTCGCGCGGCCGGATGCCGGCGGCGAAGACCACCAGGCCGGCGTCGATGACCTCGCCGTCGGTCAGCCGAACCTGCACCGACGCCATGCCGTCCGAGTCGCCGACCGTTTCGATCGATTCGGTGCCCGCCCCCACGTGCACCGCGATCCCCAGCTCGGACACCATCCGGGCAAGCAGCGCGCCGCCGGCCTCGTCGATCTGCTGGGCCATCAACCGGGGCATCATCTCGACCACGTGCGTCTGCAAACCGAACTGGCGCAACGCGTTAGCGGCCTCCAGACCCAGCAGCCCACCGCCGATGACCACGCCGGCGGGGGTGCGACCGGCCTGCACCGTTCGCTGCGCGTCGGCGCGGATGGCATCGAGGTCGTCCAGCGTCCGGTAGACGTGGCAGGCCGGCAGGTCGTGGCCGGGCACCGGTGGCACGAACGCATAGGACCCGGTGGCCAACACCAGGGTGTCGTAACCATGCCGCTGGCCGTCGGCGGTGACCACCGACTTCCCCTCGCGGTCAATTTCCGTCACACGCATGTTCAAGACCAACTGGACGCGTTCGTCACCGTCGTAGTCGTTGCCCGGCAGCGCCAGCAGGCGGCGATCCCAGCTCTCGGTGTAGGAGGTAAGCCCCACGCGGTCGTAGGCCGCGTGGGCCTCCTCGGCGAAAACCGTGATGCGCCATGATCCCCCGGTGTCGCGGGCGCGCAGCGCCTCGACCAACCGGTGACCCACCATGCCGTGACCGACTACGATGATGTGACGGACCGCACAGTGGGCGCGCGAAATCCCGTCTGTAGTCATGGGATTGAAGGTTAGGCGCCGGAAATTAACGCGGTTTCGCCCTATGTGACGGCCGCATGACGGCGGGCTCACATCTCACACGGGCGCCTGTGAAGATGTTCGCCGCGGGCGAACGGCCGAGTGGAACTTAAGCGTGACCGGCTCATGTTTGTACAAATAGCCGACCGGTAAGGCGCCGGTCACAGCCAACTCACAAGGAAGCATAAGGAGACATCCATGAGCAACCTCGCATTGTGGTCGCGGCCCGCGTGGAACACCGACCGGTGGCTGCGCGACTTCTTCGGCCCCGCCACGTCGGCGGACTGGTTCGCGCCCGCCACCGCGGGCTTCACGCCCGCCGCCGAGATCGTCAAGGACGGCGACGACGCGGTGGTACGCCTGGAACTGCCGGGCGTCGACGTCGACAAGGACGTCAACGTAGAGGTGGACCGTAAGAACGGGGCGAGTTACCTGGTAGTCCACGGCGAGCACCGCGACGAGCGCGCGGACGAGCAGGAAGGACGCACGCTGCGCGAGATCCGCTACGGTTCGTTCCGCCGGTCGTTCAAGTTGCCGGCGCACGTCACCGGCGAGGCCGTCACGGCCTCTTACGACGCGGGGGTCTTGACCGTCCGGGTCGCTGGTGCGTACCAGGATGCGGCCGGGCAGCAGGCGCAGCGCATCGCCATCACCAAGTAGCAGCCGCACACGAATCCGGCGGGGCGGCCGGTTTGCCGACCGGGAGTCCCGAACGGCGGGCAAGCGCCAGCCGGTGTTTGCTCAAGGCGTTGCGCAATCGGACGTGCCTGCGTGCGGGCTGTGCTGTGGATATTATCGGGGGCGTACTGTGATCCGAGACACCGTCTTCGTGAGGAGCGCCCTTGTCCACCACGACTGAACTCGCCGAGCTGCACAACCTGATCGGCGGCCTGCGGCGGTGCGTCGGCTCCTTGCGCGCGCGCTACGGCGACAGCCCGGCAATGCGGCGCATCGTCATCGACGCCGACCGGATCCTCTCCGACGTCGATCTGCTCGACACCGACGTGTCCGAGTTGGACCTGGCGCGCGCCACCGTGCAGCAATCCGGCGAGAAGATCGTCATTCCCGACACCCAGTACGACAGCGCCTTCTGGCGCGATGTCGACGACGAGGGTGTCGGGGGTCACAGCAGGCACTGACAACCAAACCCCCCGAAAGCGGGGGGCCCCTTCCTGTGTACCCTTCGACCAACAGCCCGTTCGAAGAGGAACACTAGATGAGCGCACCCGCGGCGAACCGTCCTGCGTCCGGTGTCTTTTCACCGACGCGCGCCCACATCCCGCAGCGAACCCTGCGCACCGACCGCTGGTGGATGTCGCCGCTGCGGATCGACCTGGGTTTCGCGGCGTTCGTCATCTACGCGACGGTGCGCGCGTTCCAGCAGAATTACTTCTTCGTCCCCAAGTACCACTACCTCACGCCGTTCTACTCGCCCTGCCTCAGCAAGGGATGCGGTGAGGCCGGCGACATCTGGCCGCAGATCCTGCCGGACGTGTGGTGGTTGCCCTACGCGGCGCTGTCGCTGCCGTTCCTGCTGCTCTTCCGCCTGACCTGCTACTACTACCGCGGCGCCTACTACCGCACGGTGTGGCAGTCCCCCACCGCCTGCGCGGTCGCCGAGCCCCGCGCCCACTACACCGGCGAAACCCGGTTGCCGCTGATCATCCAGAACAGCCACCGGTACTTCTTCTACATCGCCGGCATCATCTCGGTGATCAACACCTACGACGCTATCGTCGCCTTCCACTCCGACTCCGGCCCGCACGGCTTCGGTTTCGGGCTGGGCAATCTCATCCTGGTCGGCAACGTCATCATGCTGTGGATCTACACGCTGTCCTGCCACTCCTGCCGGCACGTGACCGGCGGGCGGCTCAAGCACTTCTCAAAGCACCCTGTGCGGTACTGGATCTGGACCCAGGTCAGCCACATCAACACCCGGCACAAGATGTACGCCTGGATCACGCTGGGCACCCTGATGCTTACCGATTTCTACATCGCGCTGGTCGCCAGCGGCACCATCAGTGACCTGAGATTTGTTGGCTGAAAAGCCATTTGAAAATCTACCCAGAATTTAGCTAGCGAGGATTTCATGGTTGAGGTCGAACGGCACTCCTACGACGTGGTCGTCATCGGTGCCGGCGGCGCGGGGCTGCGTGCGGTCATCGAGGCGCGGGAACGCGGCCTCAGGGTCGCGGTGGTGTGCAAGTCGCTCTTCGGCAAGGCCCACACGGTCATGGCTGAGGGCGGCTGCGCGGCGTCGATGGGCAACACCAACCCGAAGGACAACTGGAAGACCCACTTCGGCGACACCATGCGAGGCGGGAAATTCCTCAACAACTGGCGGATGGCCGAGCTGCACGCCAAGGAGGCCCCCGACCGGGTCTGGGAGCTGGAGACCTACGGCGCGCTGTTCGACCGCCTCAAGGACGGCAAGATCAGCCAGCGCAACTTCGGTGGCCACACCTACCCGCGGCTGGCGCACGTCGGTGACCGCACCGGCCTGGAACTGATCCGGACGATGCAGCAGAAGATCGTCTCGCTGCAGCAGGAGGACTTTGCCGAGCTCGGCGACTACGAGGCGCGGATCAAGGTCTTCGCCGAATGCACGATCACCGAGCTGCTCAAGGACGGTGACGCGATCGCCGGAGCGTTCGGCTATTGGCGGGTGAGCGGCAAGTTCATCGTGTTCGACGCGCCGGCCGTGGTCCTCGCGACGGGCGGGATCGGCAAGTCGTTCAAGGTGACCTCGAACTCCTGGGAGTACACCGGCGACGGGCACGCCCTGGCGCTGCGCGCCGGCGCGACCCTGATCAACATGGAGTTCGTCCAGTTCCACCCGACCGGCATGGTCTGGCCGCCCAGCGTGAAGGGCATCCTGGTCACCGAGGGCGTGCGCGGCGACGGCGGTGTGCTCAAGAACTCCGACAACAAGCGGTTCATGTTCGACTACATCCCGCCGGTGTTCAAGGGCCAGTACGCCGAGTCCGAGCAGGAGGCGGACCAGTGGCTCAAGGACAACGACTCGGCCCGCCGGACCCCGGATCTGCTGCCCCGCGATGAGGTGGCGCGTGCCATCAACTCCGAGGTCAAGGCCGGCCGCGGCAGCCCGCACGGCGGTGTCTTCCTCGACATCGCGTCCCGGCTGACGCCGGCCGAGATCAACCGGCGCCTGCCCTCGATGTACCACCAGTTCAAGGAGCTGGCCGGCGTCGACATCACCAAGGAGCCGATGGAAGTCGGGCCGACGTGTCACTACGTGATGGGCGGCGTCGAGGTCGACGCTGACACCGGCGCCGCGAAGGTCCCCGGCCTGTTCGCCGCCGGCGAGTGCTCGGGCGGCATGCACGGCTCCAACCGGCTGGGCGGCAACTCCCTGTCGGACCTGCTGGTGTTCGGCCGGCGCGCCGGCCTCGGTGCCGCGGACTACGTGCGCGCGCTGAGCAGCCGCCCCGCCGTCGCGCAGGAGTCCGTCGACGCGGCAGCCAAGCGCGCCCTCTCCCCCTTCGAGGCCCCAACCAACGGCGCCCAGGCCGAGAACCCGTACACCCTGCAGCTGGAGCTGCAGCAGTCGATGAACGACCTGGTGGGGATCATCCGCAAGTCGGAGGAGATCACCGAGGCGCTCACCCGGCTCGACAAGCTGAGGGAGCGGTTCAAGCACCTGCACGTCGACGGTCACCGGGAGTACAACCCGGCCTGGAACCTGGCGATCGACCTGCGCAACATGCTGCTGGTCAGCGAGTGCGTCGCCAAGGCCGCGCTGGAGCGCACCGAGAGCCGCGGCGGGCACACCCGCGACGACCACCCGGCGATGGACTCCTCGTGGCGCAAGGTACTGCTGGTCTGCCGCGCAGTCGCCGAGCCCGGCGACCCGGAAGCCGCCGCGATCCCCGACATCTCCATCACCCGCGAGGACCAGGTGCCGATGCGGCCGGATCTGCTTGAGCTCTTCGAGATCTCCGAACTGGAGAAGTACTACACCGACGACGAGCTGGCCGACCACCCAGGACGGAGAGGCTGATGACCTACAACGCGACCCTGCGGGTCTGGCGCGGCGACGACGCCAGCGGCGCCCTGCAGGACTTCACGGTAGAGGTCAACGAGGGCGAGGTGGTGCTCGACATCATCCACCGCCTGCAGCAGACGCAGACCCCGGACCTCGCGGTGCGGTGGAACTGCAAGGCCGGCAAGTGCGGTTCGTGCTCCGCGGAGATTAACGGCTATCCCCGGCTGATGTGCATGACCCGGATGTCGACGTTCGCCGAGGACGAGGTCGTGACGGTGACGCCGCTGCGAACGTTCCCGGTGATCCGCGACCTGGTCACCGATGTCTCTTTCAACTACGAGAAGGCCCGCGAGATCCCGTCGTTCGCGCCGCCCAAGGACCTGCAGCCCGGCGAGTACCGGATGGCGCAGGAGGACGTCCAGCGCTCGCAGGAGTTCCGCAAGTGCATCGAGTGCTTCATGTGCCAGAACGTCTGCCACGTGATCCGCGACCACGAGGAGAACAAGCAGGCGTTCGCCGGCCCCCGCTACCTGATGCGCATCGCCGAGCTGGAGATGCACCCCCTGGACACCATGGACCGGCGCAAGCAGGCGCAGGAGTCCCACGGCCTGGGCTACTGCAACATCACCAAGTGCTGCACCGAGGTGTGCCCAGAGAACATCAAGATCACCGACAACGCGCTGATCCCGATGAAAGAGCGGGTCGTCGACCGCAAGTACGACCCGGTGGTGTGGCTGGGGAACAAGCTGTTCCGTCGCTGAGCCACCGTGCGTTAGGCCGCAGCCGCATCGGGTACCCGATGGGTTGTCAGTGAGGAATGGGCCTATGCGACACACCATCAGCATCAACGAAATCCGGACCGCCATCCGCGAGCTGTCCCTGCGCGCCGAGCTCGCGCTGAAGGAAGGCCGGCCCGACGACGCCGCCGAGATCGAACGGCGCATCGAGGGCTACCGGGAAGAACTCAGCCACCGGCCCTGACACGGGTCGGCGCCTCCGCCGCTGCGGCGCTATCTCAGGCGCCGAGGCGGCGGAAGCCGCTGCGGTGGAACACGATCGGCGCCACCTCGGCGTCGACCGTCACCTCACTGACCCGCAGGACCACGATGGTGTGGTCCCCCGCGGGGATCAGCTGCTCGATGGCGCTCTCCAGCCACAGGCCCGTGCCCTTGATGAACACCGCCCCGCTGCCCCGGGATACCGTCTCTAGGCCGGCGAACCGGTCGCCCGTCTTGGCCGCCAGGGTGCGCGCCGCCGCGTCGTGCGCCTCCCCAAGAACGCTGATCCCCAGCATGGGAACGCGTTTGAGCTTGGGCCACGTCGTCGAGGTGTTCTGCACGCAGAACGACACCAGCGGCGGGTCCAGCGACACGGGGACGAACGTGCTGGCCGCCAGGCCTTCCCGGCTGCCCTCGACTTCGGCGGCGATGGCGACCACCCCGGACGGGAAGTGGCCGAAGGCATCGCGAAGGGTCGACGGGGTCAGCTTGTTAGTTGAATTCACCGGAGTTCAATCGCCCCTTGCAGCCGAGGACGGATTCTCCCGCCCGACCCTACCCGCCGAATACCCGTGCCTCGCTGCCACGTCCGGGTGGGCCCGAAGCCTGCTCTTCCAGGCGTTGCGGCCGTAGACCGAGAAGATGGGATCGGACGGATCGTCGACCGGGGCGGCGTGCCCTGCGAGCTGCCGGGGCAGGGACAGCACCGGGATCTGCGCGTCCAGTCGCGGGTTGAAGAAGTAGGCGACGGAGATGCGCTCGGCGGCCGGCCCATCCAGGACCACCCGGTGTTCGGTCGCCCGCAGGTAGCCGCCCGTCGCCACCTCGAGCAGTTCGCCGATGTTGACGATGAACGCGCCCGGCGGCGGCGGCACTTCCACCCAGTCCGGCCGGCCGGCTGGCCGCACCTGCAACCCGCGGCTGCCCGGCTCGGCCAGCAACAGGGTGAGGACGCCGGCGTCCCGGTGGGCGCCCACGCCCTGCGAGCTCGCCGCGCCCGCGGGATATCGGATGATCTTGATCAACGTGGCGGGGGTTTCGGCGAAGGCCTCGTCGAAGGCGCCGTCCGGGCTCCCGAGGGCGGCGGCCCAGTGCCCCAGCAGGCGGCGCGCCACCCCGGCCAACGCGGCGTCCCACTCGGCGACGATGCCGGGCAGTTCGGGCAGCGCCGCCGGCCACTGGTTGGGGCCCTGCAGCCACAGATAGTCGGGCCGGCCGGGCCCGCCGATCGGGGGGCGCTCGGGACCGATGTCGATCTGCTCGCGCCAGTCGACCTCGCCCCGGGTCAGCTCCCCGCCCAATCGGGTGTAGCCCCGAAAGTGGGGGCTGCGCACCATCGCCACGGCGTCCTTGTCAGCGTCCGGCAGAGCGAACAGCCGGCGAGCCGCCCGCAGCACCCGTTCCCGCAGGTCGTCGGGGACCCCGTGACCGGTCAGATAGAAGAAACCCACCTCGTGGGCGGCCCGGCGCAGACCCTCCCGCAGCCGACCGGGATCGGCTGCCAGGTCCACCACCGGCAGCGCAGTGACGCTGCTCACGTTCGTCATAGAGTCTTCATCTCTGCAGGTCAGGGACACGATCACGGCCTGCCCAACCGGTTGGTTAGTTAGACCGTGAAATTTCGGTCGCTTCGACTTGCGTTGAACTGTCCGGCAGCGATATTTTAGCTGAGTTACTGGTGGGTAACTTAGACCTAGTACCCAACCACAAGTGGCATTCTCAACGAGGAGGAACGGCGTGAGCCACTACAAGAGCAACGTCCGCGACCAGGTGTTCAACCTGTTCGAGGTGCTGGGCGTTGAAAAGGCTTTGGGGGCCGGCGAGTACAGCGACATGGACCCCGACACCGCCAAGGAGATGCTGGCCGAGATCAGCCGCCTGGCTGAGGGCCCGGTCGCCGAGTCGTTCGTCGAGGGCGACCGCAACCCGCCGGTCTTCGACCCGGAGACCCACTCCGTCACCCTGCCCGAGGCTTTCAAAAAGTCGGTCCGGGCCGTCACGGACGCCGGCTGGGACAAGGTCGGCATCGACGAGGCACTCGGTGGCGTGGCGATGCCCAAGGCGCTGGTATGGGCCCTGCACGAGCACATCCTGGGCGCCAACCCCGCCGTGTGGATGTACGGCGGGGGCGCGGGATTCGCGAACATCCTCTACCACCTCGGCACCGAGGAGCAGAAGAAGTGGGCCGTCATCGCCGCCGAGCGCGGCTGGGGCTCCACCATGGTGCTGACCGAGCCGGACGCCGGCTCGGACGTCGGGGCCGGGCGTACCAAGGCCGTTCAGCAGGCCGACGGCTCCTGGCACATCGACGGCGTCAAGCGGTTCATCACCTCCGCCGACTCGGGCGACCTGTTCGAGAACATCTTCCACCTTGTGCTGGCTCGCCCCGAGGGCGCGGGCCCGGGCACCAAGGGCCTGTCGCTGTTCTTCGTGCCGAAGTTCCTGTTCGACTTCGAAACCGGCGAGCTGGGCGAGCGCAACGGCGTCTTCGTGACCAACGTCGAGCACAAGATGGGTCTCAAGGTCTCGGCGACCTGTGAGCTGTCCTTCGGCCAGCACGGCGTGCCCGCCAAGGGCTGGCTGGTCGGCGACGTGCACAACGGCATCGCGCAGATGTTCGAGGTCATCGAGCAGGCCCGCATGATGGTGGGCACCAAGGCGATCGCCACGCTGTCCACGGGCTACCTCAACGCGCTGGAGTACGCCAAGTCCCGCGTGCAGGGCGCCGACATGACCCAAATGACCGACAAGACGGCGCCGCGCGTGACCATCACGCACCACCCGGATGTGCGCCGGTCGCTGATGACCCAGAAGGCCTACGCCGAGGGCCTGCGCGCCCTGTACCTCTTCACCGCGACCTACCAGGACGCGGCGGTCGCCGAGGCGGTGCACGGCGTGGACGCCGACCTGGCCGTCAAGGTCAACGACCTGCTGCTGCCGGTCGTCAAGGGCGTGGGGTCCGAGCAGGCGTACGCCAAGCTCACCGAGAGCCTGCAGACGTTCGGTGGGTCCGGCTTCCTGCAGGACTACCCGGTCGAGCAGTACATCCGGGACGCCAAGATCGACTCCCTCTACGAGGGCACCACGGCCATCCAGGCGCAGGACTTCTTCTTCCGCAAGATCGTCCGCGACAAGGGCGTGGCGCTGGCCCACGTGTCGGAGCAGATCCAGCAGTTCGTGAATAGCGAGTCGGGCAACGGCCGGCTGAAGACCGAGCGCGAGCTGCTCGGCAAGGCCCTGGCCGACGTCCAGTCGATGGCGGCCACGCTGACCGGCTACCTCATGGCCGCGCAGGAGGACGTGACCAGCCTGTACAAGGTGGGCCTGGGGTCGGTGCGCTTCCTGATGAGCGTCGGCGACCTGATCATCGGCTGGCTGCTGCAGCGTCACGCGGCGGTCGCCGTGCAGGCGCTGGACGCAGGCGCCAGCGGCGCCGAGCGCTCGTTCTACGAGGGCAAGCTCGCGGTGGCGGGGTTCTTCGCGAAGAACTTCCTGCCGCTGCTGGCCAGCACCCGCGAGGTCATCGAGACGCTGGACAACGACATCATGGAGCTCGACGAGGCCGCCTTCTAGGCCGCAGACGCAAGAATCCCCCGCCCCTTCGGGCGGGGGATTCTTGCGTTTTGGTCGCGCGCCGCGACACATAACCCACGTACACGACACGCCGCCACGGCTGTGCGTGGTTTATATCTGGTCGCCACAGATGTGGCATGTCAACGATCCGGCATACGAAAGGAGCCGCCGCTGGATCCCCTCACTCCAGCGGCGGCTCTTTTCACCCGCCCGTCGACAGCGTGCCGACGAGCGGTCGTATTAAGGGAGGCCCCGTATTGCCGTCGGGGTCGGGGGGTCGGACCACAACACGGAGCCATCCAGTCAGGCGAGTACCCGGCCTCCCGACGTCACTAACGCGTTGTGACGAAAAACATCCGCACTGCGGATCAGGCCTCCAGGATGGCGGCGACGCCCTGACCGCCGGCGGCACAGATCGAGATCAGTCCGCGCACCGGCGAGCCCCCGTTGGCGGCCTTCTTCTCCGCGAGTTGCTTGGCGAGCTGGGCGAGAATCCGCCCACCCGTGGCCGCGAACGGGTGCCCGGCCGCCAATGACGAACCGTTGACGTTGAGCTTGGACCTGTCGATCGACCCGAGGGCGGCGTCCAGGCCGAGCCGCTCCTTGCAGTAATCCTCGGACTCCCAGGCCTGCAGGTGCGCCAGCACCACCGACGCGAAGGCCTCGTGGATCTCGTAGAAGTCGAAGTCCTGCAGGCTGAGCCCGTTGCGGGCCAGCAGGCGCGGCACGGCGTACGTGGGCGCCATGAGCAGGCCGTCCCGGCCGTTCACGTAGTCGACGGCGGCCGTCTCCGCGTCCACCAGGTAGGCCAGCGGGGTCAGCGAGTGGCTGGCCGCCCAGTCCTCGCCGGCCAGCAGCGCCACCGAGGCGCCGTCGGTCAGCGGGGTGGAGTTGCCCGCCGTCATCGTCGCGTCGCCGGCCTTCACCCCGAACACCGGGCGCAGCGTGGCCAGCTTCTCCACGCTCGCGTTCGGCCGCAGGTTGTCGTCGCGGTACACGCCCAGGAACGGCGTGACGAGGTCGTCGAAGAAGCCGCGGTCATAGGCGGCGGCCATGTTGCGGTGGCTCGCGACGGCCAGCTCGTCCTGGTCGACGCGTTTGATCCCCATCTCCTTGGCGGTCAGGGCGGCGTGCTCCCCCATCGACAGGCCGGTGCGGGGCTCGCTGTTGGCCGGGATCTCGATGCCCAGCGTGGCGGGCAGCGCGCCCACCAGCCTCAGCCGCTGCAGGTTGGACTTGGACCGGCGCAGCTTCAGCAGCGTGCGGCGCAGGTTGTCGCCCAGGCCGATCGGCGGGTCGGAGGTGGTGTCGACACCACCGGCCGCGGCCACCTCGTAGCGGCCGGCCGCGATGCCGTCGGCGGCGGCGATGGCCGCCTGCAGGCCGGTCCCGCAGGCCTGCTGAATGTCAAACGCCGGCGTGTAGGACGACAGCTCGGAGCCCAGGACGCATTCGCGCACCAGGTTGAAGTCGCGGCTGTGCTTGAGCACCGCGCCCCCGACCACGACGCCCAGTTGCTGGCCCGCCAACCCGAACCGGTCCACCAGGCCTCCCAGGGCCGCGGTGAACATGTCCTGGTTGGACGCCTCGGCGTAGGCACCGTCCGATCGCGCGAACGGGATGCGGTTGCCGCCGAGCACGGCGACTCTCCGTCGGGATGCGCTGGTCTCAGTACTGGCAGATGGCACTGTATTTCTCCGTGATTCTCTGGGTACCTCGGTTTTGAATCGCCCGTCGAGGGCCATAATACCTACTGTCCTTACTCTGCAGTAAGTTCGTCCCCGATACGGTTGCCATGTAACGGCAAGACCACGACCCAAGACGACCTGGAAAGAAAGGGAAGGCAGCTCAGTGGCTCCCAAAGTCTCGTCCGATCTGTTCTCGCAGGTGGTCAACTCCGGCCCCGGAGCGTTTCTGGCCAAGCAACTCGGCGTCCCCCAGCCCGAGACACTGCGCCGGTACCGGCCCGGCGAACCACCGCTCTCGGGGTCGTTGTTGATCGGCGCCCCACAGGACCAGCCGGGCCGCGTCGTCGAGCCGCTGCGCGCCGCGCTCGCCGCGGATTACGACCTGGTGGGCAACAACCTGGGCGGCCGCTGGGCCGACAAGTTCGGCGGCCTCGTGTTCGACGCCACCGGGATCACGGCGCCGGCGGGGCTCAAGGGGCTGTACGAGTTCTTCACGCCGGTGCTGCGCAACCTGGGCCACTCCGCGCGGGTCGTGGTGGTCGGCAGCACCCCCGACGCCGCCGCCGGCACCGACGAGCGGATCGCGCAGCGGGCGCTGGAGGGCTTCACGCGCTCGCTGGGCAAGGAGCTGCGCAACGGGTCGACGGCGCAACTGGTGTACCTGTCGCCGCACGCCAAACCCGCCGCCACGGGCCTCGAGTCGACGATGCGGTTCATCCTGTCCGGCAAGTCGGCCTACGTCGACGGCCAGGTCTTCTATGTCGGCGAGGCGGACTCCACGCCGCCGGCCGACTGGGACCGGCCGCTGGACGGCAAGGTGGCGATCGTGACCGGCGCCGCCCGCGGCATCGGCGCGACCATCGCCGAGGTCTTCGCCCGCGACGGCGCCCGCGTCGTCGCGATCGATGTGGAATCCGCCGCCGAGACGCTCGCCGAGACCGCCAGCCGGGTGGGCGGCACGGCGCTGTGGCTGGACGTCACCGCCGACGATGCGGTCGACAAGATCACCGAGCACCTGCGCGATCACTACGCGGGCCACGCCGACATCCTGGTCAACAACGCCGGCATCACCCGCGACAAGCTGCTGGCGAACATGGACGACGCCCGCTGGGACGCCGTCGTGGCGGTCAATCTCCTTGCGCCGCTTCGCCTCACCGAAGGGCTGGTGGGCAACGGCAGCATTGGCGAGGGCGGCCGGGTGGTCGGGCTGTCGTCGATGGCCGGCATCGCGGGCAACCGCGGTCAGACCAACTACGCCACCACCAAGGCCGGGATGATCGGGCTCACCCAGGCGCTGGCGCCCGGCCTGTTCGAGAAGGGCATCACGATCAACGCCGTCGCTCCGGGCTTCATCGAGACCCAGATGACGGCCGCCATCCCGCTGGCCACCCGGGAGGTCGGTCGCCGGCTGAACTCGCTGTTCCAGGGCGGCCAGCCGGTCGACGTCGCGGAGACCATCGCCTACTTCGCCAGCCCCGCCTCGAATGCCGTGACCGGCAACGTGATCCGGGTCTGCGGCCAGGCCATGCTGGGCGCGTGAGCTGCGGGGGGATGCAATGAACCAGCCAAGTGGCCTGAAGAACATGCTGCGCGCGGTGGCCGGCGCGCTGCCGGTGGTCTCGCGCGGGGGCGGCGTGCCCAGCCGTACCGTCAGCATCGACGAATTGCCGATCGACCAGGCGCACGTAGCCGAGTACGCGGCGGTCACCGGCCTGCGTTACGGCAACCACGTGCCGCTCACCTACCCGTTCGCGCTGACGTTCCCCGCCCTGATGTCGCTGGTCACCGGGTTCGACTTCCCTTTCGCCGCAATGGGTTCGGTGCACACGGAAAACCACATCACCCAATACCGCCCCATCGCGGTCACCGACACGGTCAGCGTCCGCGTGCACGCCGAGAACCTGCGCGAGCACCGCAAGGGGCTGCTGGTCGACCTGGTAACCGACGTCGGCGTCGGCAATGAGACGGCCTGGCACCAGGTGACGACGTTCCTGCACCAGCAACGCACGAGCCTGTCCGACGAGCCGAAGCCGCCGCCGGAGAAGCAACCGAAGCTGCCCCCGCCCGGCGCCGTCCTGCGCGTCACCCCCGGACAGATCCGGCGCTACGCCGCCGTCGGCGGCGACCACAACCCGATCCACACCAACCCCGTCGCCGCCAAGCTGTTCGGGTTCCCGACGGTCATCGCGCACGGGATGTTCAGCGCCGCGGCGGTGTTGCCGAACATCGAGGCCCGGTTCCCGGATGCCGTGCGGTACTCGGTGCGGTTCGGCAAGCCGCTGGTGCTCCCCGCGACCGCGGGTCTCTATATCGACCAGGGCGACGACGGGGGCTGGGACATCTCGTTGCGCAACGTCGCCAAGAACTACCCGTACCTGACGGGCACCGTGCGCGGGCTCTAAGCGGCCGTTTGCTACGCCGGCCTGCGCCCCAGTAGCTGGACTTTCAGCCCGTAGGCGAGGCAGGCGGTCAGCAGGAACACCAGGAACAGCCACAGCGGCGGATGGGCCAGTTCCCAGACGAAGATGGCCGCCCAGATCGGTGAGCCTTGGGTGACCGCGAGCACGCCGGCGGCTCCGGCCAGCGACACCGCCGGCGTGTGCAGGTGTGTGCCCGCTACGGCATTGATCGCCAGCACCAGCGCCGATCCCGCCGCGGCGCCGGTGGCCAGGGAGGGCGTCAGCATTCCACCCGCGCCGCCCGCCCGCAGGAACAGCGCCGTCAGCAGCGGCTTCAGCAGCAAGATGGAGGCGGCCCCCGCCAGCGTCATGCCGCTGGCGAGGCTGACGGTCAGAATGCTGCGGCCGTTGCCCGGCAGCTCCGGCCACCAATGCGAGCAGGCGCCCATCGCCAGGCCCGCCCCGGCGAGCGCCGGGACGAGCACCCAGGACCGCATTAGGGCGGCCGGCCGCGCCGCCGCCATCAACCGGTTGAACGCCAGCCCCACGACGAGGGTCATCGGCGCCAGGATCACCGCGTGCGCCGTCAGCACGTACGACGATTCCGCGGTGGGCCAGCTCAGGGTGGGCTGGTCGTGCGTGGCGGCCGAGCAGATCGCCACGGCCACGCTGGAGGTGAGCAGCGCGGCCCCCGCCGCCCGCGGCTGCCAGGTCTTCAGCATGATCCGCACGGCGAACAGCGCGCCGGCCAGCGGAACCGCGTACACCGCGCCCAGCCCGGCCCCGGCCGCGCACGCCAGCAGGATCTGCCGGTCGTGGACCGACAGCCGCTTAAGCCATCCGGTGCCGAAATCGCCGAGGGCGGCGGCGAATTGGCGCGGGGCACCCTCCCGCCCGAGGGACGCCCCCGAACCGACCAACAGCACCTGCAGCAGCGCGTCGACGCTCCACGCGAGCCGCGGGACCCGCGCACGGCGAGCGATCGTCTCCCCGAGCGGCGGCACCTCGCTGCGGTGCCGCAGCGCCCACCACCCGAGTCCGGCGAGCCCGCCGCCGACCACCGGCCCAACGACGCGGCGGACCGGGCCGCTGCCGGCGATGCCGGTCAGCAGCGTGCCGAAACTGTAGTTGTACGTGGCGTGCTCGACGAAGCGCAGCACCGCCGTCGTCGCCAACCCGGCGACCCCGGCGAGCAATCCGACGATGATCACCGCGCAGAAGAAGTCGAGGTTCCGGCTGCAGACGGGCAATCGAGCCGAAGCGGCCACCCTTCGAATCTAGGGCTAGCGGGCGGCGGCGCTGGAACCGCCCGGCTCGGGCTGCGTCCCGGCGGCCTCCAGGTCCTCGGGGCCGCCCCGCAGGCCGTGCCAGAACAGGTTGATCATCAGCTCGGCCGCCTCGTCGACCTCGATGTCGCCGGCGCTGAGCCGGTTCGCCATCGCCTCACCCGCGCCAACCAGCGCGACCGCCATCACCTCGTACTCGCGCTCCGGCCGGGGGGTGCGGCTGCCCGCCCGCATCAGCCCGGCGACCAACTCGATGATCTGCTCGCGGCCGTCGCGCACCATATGGGCGAACGCCTGGGAGTTGATCGCCTGGGTGTACATCACGATCCACGACGCCCGGTTGGTGTCGATGTAGCGCAGGAAGGACCCGATCGCGTTGCGCAGCAGGTCCTTCGGGCCCTGGGTGAAGTCGATGTCGGCGCGCACCACATCGATGAACCGGCTCATCTCGCGGTTCAGGCAGGCGCCGAACAGGTCCTCCTTCGAGCCGTAATACAGATAGAGCATCGGCTTGGAGATCTGCGCCTCGGCGGCGATGGCGTCCATCGAGGTCTCGTGGTAGCCGTTGACCGAGAACATCTGCACGGCGGCGTCGAGCATTTGCTGCTCGCGGACGGCACGCGGTAGCCGCTTGGTACCACCCGCCATTCACGTACCTTTCTCACCCCGGCCATCTAACTCAAGGGTAAGCAATGCGGCGCCGCGGCACCCGCTATCAGGGGTTGTCAGACCGTGTCAGGGCCCACACTTGGGGCTGTGGCCCTTGACGGCGGCCACGCGGGCCAGCGAGGCGTCGACGTCGGGCATCTTCAAATCGCCGCCGGCCAGCGCCTTCTCCAGCCGGTCCAGCACCGCGGGCACCTCGTCCGTGGTCACCCACAGCGCGACGTCGGTGCCGGCCTGCAGGGTCCGCAGGACCGCCTCCGCCACGCCGAACCGGTCCGAGATGGCGGCCATGCTGGACAGGTCGTCGCTGAAGATGGGGCCGTCGAAGGGATCGGCGCCGTACCCCGTTCCCGTGCGCAGCAGCTGCACCGCCGCCCGGTTCAGGCTGGCCGGGTCGCTGCCGGTCAGGTCGGGGACCTCGAGGTGGCCGACCATCACGGCGACCGGCCTGGCCTTGGTCAGCGTGCGGTACGGCACCAGGTCATTGCCCTGCAGGTCGGCCAACGGCGGCGTGGTGACCCCGCCGGTGTGCGAGTCCCCCGATCCGTGCCCGTGGCCGGGGAAGTGCTTGAGCACCGGGAGCAGGCCCGCCTCGCGCAGGCCGTCGGCGTACGCCCCGGCGTAGGCCGTCACCGTCGCCGGGTCGGAGCTGAACGACCGGTCCCCGATCACGGAGTCGTCGGGGGCGTCCGAGACATCGGCCACCGGCGCGAAGTCCACCGTGATGCCGAGTTTCTTCATCGCCTGGCCGCGGCTCAGCGCCAGGTCGTGGACCTGCTCAGGAGTCTGGGTCCGCGCCAGTTCCCGCGCCGACGGCGAAGGCCCGAGCAGCTTCTTCAGCCGCGATACCCGGCCGCCCTCCTCGTCGACGCTGACCGCCAGCGGAAGCGGCCCGGGATTGGCCGCGATCCCGGCCAGCGGGCCGTCGAAGATCGACAGATCGGTCCAGCTGCCGATGAAGATGCCGCCGACGTGATAGTTGGCGACGACGGTGCGGGCGTCGTCGGCGTTCTTCACCCCCACCATCAACAGCTGGGCGAGCTTGTCGCGGGGCGGTAGCGCGCTGACGTCCCCGCAGACGGGCGGCGGCGGCGCGGCCGTCGGCGTGGTGACTTTGGACGACGACGCGGCCGGCGGCCGGGCGGTGTGGCCGCAGCCCGCCGCCAGCACCGCCGCGGCAGCGAGCAAGGCAAGCACGGCAGGGGTGCGCGGGAAGGCCATCGGGCCATGCTTTCAGGCGGCGTCGCGGGCGCCCAATTTGGGGCGCGCCGCCCGCCGCTGCCTGCGCAATCCCCCCCAGATCCCCTGTTACGTTGGCCAGCGAACCCTTTGACTGGCAGGGAGGAGCCAGGATGAGCGGGGTGACGCTGGCCGCTGCGGCGAGCATCGCGGTGGGGTTGTCGCTCGGTGCCGCGGCGACCGTCGGGGTGACACTCGCCTGCGATTCGCGCGAGGACCACCGCACGGCGCCCGCGCGGCAGCCGCCGGCCCCGGCCGGGCCAAACATGGTGGACTACGGCGACCGCTGCTTCCACGGGCACTGCCTGCCGTGCGATAGCAAGGAAAGTTGCCTCAGCAAGCTGCCCCCGGGACTGCGCCCCTAGCGCCGACCTGCGGCGCGGGTCGCGACCCGAGCTTCTGCTAGGTTGGCGCTTAGGTCGTTCAAGGGCCTCAAGGGCCTCAAGACCGCGAAAACCCCAAGGAGCATCGATGAACCGGATCGTTGCGCCCGCCGCCGCGAGCGTGGTGGTCGGCCTGTTGCTGGGCGCGGCCGCGATCTTCGGGATCACCCTGATGGTCCAGCAAGACACGAAGCCGCCACTCCCCGGGGGCGATCCGCAGTCGTCAGTGCTCAACCGGGTCGAGTACGGCAACCGTAGCTAGCGGCGATCGCAAGCGCGGCGAAGCCGGGCGCAGCGGGTCGCCGCCATCGGACAGCGGCGGCGATCGCAAGCGCGGCGAAGCCGGGCGCAGCGGGTCGCCGCCATCGGACAGCGGCGGCGATCGCAAGCGCGGCGAAGCCGGGCGCAGCGGGTC